>NZ_JBWKXO010000002.1:251263-344593 GCF_059423025.1 Pseudomonas sp. GW704-F2
CGCATCGTGTAGTGCAACGAGTAGTTTTCGATGCCACCGAACGCGAAGGGATTCGCGACCGCTTACCGCTGATCTCAGGCCGATGAATATCTCAATGTGGGAGGGGGTTTGCCCCCTCCCACAGGGTTTTGCAGGGTTCTGAAGTTACAGCGGCATCGTGTAGTGCAACGAGTAGTTTTCGATGCCGTCGTTATGGTCGCTGAGCCCGGCGTTGGAGTAGTGCATGGCACGAATGCCCACTTCATGCCCGCCGTTAAAGCGCAAACCGAAGCCCAGGCGGTCTTCGAACTGGAAGGCCTGGCCGAGGTTGTTGTCTTCCAACCGCGTGCGGGAGAATGCCGCCACCCCGATCCCGGCCTCGATGTAAGGCTTTACCGATTCCCCGGCGAACTCATACACAAATACCGGGGAGAACGACAGGCTGCTCGCGCCTGCACGGTGATCACCTTCCCAATAGGTGTATGCACCACTCCAATAGCCAGTCAGGCGACCGACGTCGCTCTGCATCCAGCTCTTATCCCAATCCGACGTCAGCCCCAATCGATAGGTGAGCGTCGAATCACCGGTGGTCCCCAGGCCAAACTCAAGGCCGGCGGCTTGCGCCGAAAAAGAGTGTCCCACCACAACGGCCGCAATCGCGGCCAAACAGAACAAGCGCTTCATAAGAAACATCCTTTCCGAACGAAGTTATAGGTTTTTACACAGGGAAATCTCGCTTATAGAAGCCGACTTACTGCCAGAAATTCAGCGTCTAACGGCGAATTTTGACGAAATTTTCACGAGCCGAAGCTTCTCACAACTCCGGGATGTTTCCATAGTGTCGGTAGGATATTTCTTAGATGATACACATCGCCGCTGGTCCAGAACTGGGCAGGGCCCGGAGTGCCGGCGGCCAGCAGATCGCGTTCGCCGAGCAGGCGCTTGAGCTGGCGGGCCACGGCGGCGCCGGTGTCGATCAGGCTGATGCCGGGGGGCAGCATCTGCGCCAGGAGCGGCTTGAGGAAGGGGTAGTGGGTGCAACCGAGGATGATGGTGTCGCAGCCGGCGCTGAGCAACGGTTCGACATAGCTTTGCAACAACTGGCGCAGGGCCGGGCTGCCCAGGTCGCCGGTTTCAATCAGTTCCACCAGGCCTGGGCACGGCCGGGTGATCACCCGCACATCGGTGGCGAAACGGTCGAGCAACGCGGCGAACTTGGCGCTTTGCAGGGTGCCGGTGGTGGCGAGTACGCCGACCACACCACTGCGGGTCGCAGCGGTAGCGGGTTTGACGGCGGGTTCCATCCCCACCAGCGGCCAGTCGGGGTAGCTCTTGCGCAAGTCGGCCACGGCAGCAACGGTCGCCGTGTTGCAGGCAATCACCAAGGCTTTGGCGCCGCGCTCGCGGAAAAACTCTGCAACCCGGTGTAAACGCTCGCAAATAAAGGCCGGCGTTTTCTCGCCGTAGGGGATGTACCCGCAATCGGCGACGTACAGCAGCGACTCATGGGGCAACAGTTGCTGGATTTCCTCGAGCACCGTCAACCCGCCGATACCGGAGTCGAACACACCGATCGGTGCATCCTTAACCATGCTGCGTCCCACACACACTGCAACCGGGATCGCGCTTGACGCGCAACTCACGGAAACGCGTGGTCAAGGCATCGATCAGCAACAAGCGTCCGACCAGGGGCTCACCGAAACCGGCGAGCAACTTCAATGCTTCCAGGGCCTGCAGGCTGCCGACCAGACCGACCAGCGGGCCGACCACGCCGGCTTCGCTGCAGGTCAGTTCGGTGTCGCTGCCGTGCCCGTATAAACAGTGGTAGCACGGGCTGTCGGCGCGCCGCGGGTCGAATACCGACAGTTGCCCGTCCAGGCGGATCGCCGCGCCGCTGACCAACGGCTTGCCGGCGGCCACGCAGGCGGCGTTGACCGCTTCGCGGGTGGAAAAATTGTCGCTGCAGTCGAGCACCACATCCACCGCCGCCACTGCCGCGGCCAGGGAGTCGGCATCCAGCGCAGTGCGATGGGTGAGCAGTTTGACCTCGGGGTTGAGCGCGGTCAGACGGCGGATGGCCGAATCGACCTTGCTCAGGCCGACACTGTCCGTGTCATGGATGATCTGGCGTTGCAGGTTGGTCAGGTCGACGGTGTCGAAATCCGCCAGATGCAACTCGCCGACCCCGGCCGCCGCCAGGTACAGCGCCACCGGCGCGCCCAGGCCGCCGAGGCCGACGATCAAGGCGCGACCGTTTTTCAGGCGCAATTGGCCGTCGATGTCGACCTGTTTCAACAGAATCTGTCGGCTATAGCGCAACAGCTCCTGGTCGCTCAGCATGGCCGGCGCCCCAGGCTGATGCGTTCGTGGCCGCCGAGGTCGATGCGGCTGTGGACGCCTTCAAAGCCCTGGCTCAGCAGCAGGTCACGCACCGCCGCGGCCTGGTCGTAACCGTGTTCCAGCAACAACCAACCGCCCGCGTTGAGGTGGGCCGGCGCCTCGGCGATGATCAGCCGCAGATCGTCCAACCCATCATGGCCCGCCACCAGCGCGCTGGCCGGCTCAAAGCGCACGTCGCCGGCCGCCAGGTGCGGATCGTTGGCGGCGATGTAGGGCGGGTTGCTGATGATCAGGTCGTAGGTGTGGCCTTGCAACGCGCTGAACCAATGACTGTTGAGCACAGTGGCATTGTGCAGGTTCAGGCGCTGGCGATTGCGTTCGGCCAGGGCCACGGCTTCGAGCACGCGGTCGACGGCGGTGACGTGCCAGGCCGGGCGCTCGCTGGCCAGGGCCAGGGCGATGGCGCCGCTGCCAGTGCCGAGGTCGAGCACCTTGGCCGGCGTGGCGGGCAACAATTCCAGGGCCGCCTCGACCAGCAGTTCGGTGTCCGGGCGCGGGATCAGCGTGTGGGGCGCGACTTCCAGGTCCAGCTTCCAGAAACCTTGCTGGCCGAGGATGTAGGCCACCGGCTCACCGGCGCGGCGGCGTTGCAGGTAATCGGCGAAGGTCAGCGCGGCTTCGCTGCTGACGATTTTTTCCGGCCAGGTGTGCAGGTAGCTGCGGGACTTGCCCAGGGCAGCCGCGAGCAACAGCTCCACGTCCAGGCGTGCGGTGGGCGAGTCGGGCAGGTCGGCGGCGCGCAGCAGGCTGGCGATGATGGTCATTTATTCACCTATCGCCGCCAATTGGTCGGCCTGGTATTCGACGAGCAACGGCTCGATCACCGCGTCGATGCCACCGGCGAGAATCTCGTCCAGGGAGTAGAGCGTGAGGTTGACCCGGTGGTCGGTGACCCGGCCCTGGGCAAAGTTGTAGGTGCGGATGCGCTCGGAACGGTCGCCCGAGCCCACCAGCAGTTTGCGTTCACTGGCAATCGCGTTGGCGGCGGCGCTGGTCTGCTGGTCATTCAGCTTGGCCGACAGCCAGGACATGGCCCGCGCCCGGTTCTTGTGCTGCGAACGCTCTTCCTGGCATTCAACCACGATGCCCGACGGCAAGTGCGTGATGCGGATCGCCGAGTCGGTCTTGTTGATGTGCTGACCACCGGCACCGGATGAACGGTAGGTGTCGACGCGCAGGTCCGCCGGGTTGATCTCGATGGCTTCCTGCTCGTCCGGCTCGGGCAACACCGCCACGGTACACGCCGAGGTGTGGATACGGCCTTGGGATTCGGTGGCCGGCACCCGTTGCACGCGGTGCGCGCCGGACTCGAATTTCAGCTTGCCGTACACGTTGTCGCCTTCGACGCGGGCGATGACTTCTTTATAACCGCCGTGTTCGCCTTCGTTCTCGGACAGGATCTCGACGCGCCAGCCACGCCGCTCGGCATAACGCGAGTACATGCGGAACAGGTCGCCGGAGAAAATCGCCGCCTCGTCGCCGCCGGTGCCGGCGCGGATTTCGAGGAAGACGTTGCGCCCGTCGTTGGGGTCCTTGGGCAGTAGCATGCGTTGCAGGTCGCCTTCGAGCTCGGCCAGTTTGTCTTTGGCTTCACGGACTTCTTCCACGGCCATTTCACGCATGTCCGGGTCGCTGTCCTTGAGCAGGGCCTGGGCGCCCTCCAGGTCGGCCTGTACTTTCAACAGGTTCTGATAGGTGAGCACAATAGGCTCAACTTCGGCGTATTCCTTGGAATAAGCGCGGAACTTGGCCTGATCGGAGATGACCTCGCCGTCGCCGAGCAACGCAGTCAGTTCTTCGAAACGGTCCTGGAGCACGTCCAGTTTGTTGAGCAGTGACGCTTTCATTACGGTTTTTTATCCGAAGAGCTATCTGACGCGCCCTCACCGAGGGCAAAGAGTTCCTGCGCCATGGCCAGCGCATCGAGGCGGCCTTCGGCAGTGAGTTTTTTCAGTTGTACGCTGGGAGCGTGCAGCAACTTGTTGGTCAAGCCGCGGGCCAGTTGCATCAGCACGTCTTCGGCGTTGCCGCCATTGGCCAATAAGCGCTGGGCCTTGCTCAACTCCTCATCGCGCAGGCGTTCGCCCTGCTGACGATACGCCTTGAGCACGTCCACCGCCGCCAGTTCGCGCAGGCGCACCATGAAGTCTTCGGCGCCGACGCTGACCATTTCCTCGGCGGCCTGGGCTGCGCCCTGACGGCTCTTGAGGTTTTCGGCGACCACTTCGTGCAGATCGTCGACGCTATACAGGTAAACGTCGTCCAACTCGCCGACTTCAGGCTCGATATCCCGGGGAACGGCAATATCCACCATGAAGATCGGCTTGTGCTTGCGCAGCTTCAGCGCGCTTTCTACCGCGCCTTTACCCAGGATCGGCAACTGGCTGGCGGTGGAACTGATGACGATGTCGCTGCGCACCAGCTCGGCCGGGATATCGGCCAGCAGCACGGCGTGGGCGCCGAACTGTTCGGCGAGGATGCTGGCACGCTCCAGGGTGCGGTTGGCCACCACGATACGCTTCACGCCGAGGTCGTGCAGGTGACGGGCGACCAGGGTGATGGTCTCGCCGGCACCGATCAGCAAGGCCTGGCTGCGCTGCAAGTCGCTGAAAATCTGTTTGGCCAGGCTGACGGCGGCAAACGCCACGGACACCGGGTTTTCCCCGATGGCGGTGTCGGTGCGTACCTGCTTGGCGGAATTGAACGTAGCCTGGAACAGGCGCCCCAGCAGCGGCCCCACGGTGCCAGCCTCACGCGCCACGGCGTAGGCGGATTTCATCTGGCCGAGGATCTGCGGCTCGCCCAAGACCAGCGAATCGAGACCGGACGCCACACGCATCATGTGACGAACTGCCGCATCGTCCTCATGCACATAAGCGCTCGCGCGCAGGTCATTGAAGTCCAAATGGTGGTAATCGGCCAGCCAGCGCAGCACGACATCCGCTGAAAGATGCTCCTGCTCTATATAAAGCTCGCTGCGATTGCAGGTGGAAAGGATCGCAGCTTCGCGGCTGTCGGTGAGTCGGCAGAGCTGCTGCAAGGCCTCAACCAACTGCTCAGGCGTAAACGCCACGCGCTCGCGCACGTCTACGGAGGCAGTCTTGTGGTTAATACCGAGTGCGAGGAAGGCCATTCAATATCGCTGATGATGTCGGGAAGCCGACAATTGTCCTACTTCGATAGATTCAGAACAACCACCGTCGTCTATTGTCCCTATACGTTGTGCCTATAAAGGCATCCACTGAGACTCGGTTATGTTTGGCCGAAGGCTTGTGTCATGATGATCCGACCGCAGGTTAGTCGTCCTCTTCCTATATGAATAGATCCTCCGCGTTGCTCCTCGCTTTTGTCTTCCTCAACGGCTGCCAGGCCATGGCCCCCGTGTCGACCGACGGTACACCGCCGGTGGAAGAGAGCACCCCAGCCCCTGAAAAGCCCAAGGTTTACTCCTCGTTCACTGAAGATACGGTGTACAGCCTGCTGACCGCAGAACTGGCCGGCCAGCGCAATCGTTTCGATATTGCGCTGGATAATTACGTGACCCAGGCCATCAATACGCAAGATCCGGGCATCTCGGAGCGGGCGTTTCGCATCGCCGAGTACCTGGGGGCCGACCAGGCTGCGCTGGACACCTCGCTGATCTGGGCGAAAAACGCGCCGCACGACCTGGAAGCACAACGGGCGGCAGCCATTCAATTGGCGCGCTCGGGGCGCTACGACGACTCCATGACCTATATGGAGAAAGTCCTGCAGGGCAAGGGCGACACGCATTTCGACTTTCTTGCGCTGTCGGCGGCCGATACCGACCAGGACACGCGCAACGGGCTGATGAAGAGTTTCGACCGCCTGCTGCAAAAACACCCGAAGAACAGCCAGCTCGTGTTCGGCAAGGCCTTGCTGCTGCAACAGGACGACGAAGCCGAAGCCGCGCTGAAGCTGCTGGAACAGAACCCGCCGGAAGAAGGCGAGATCGCGCCGATCCTGCTGCGCGCACGCCTGTTGCAGAACCTCAATCGCGGCAAGGAAGCGATTCCGCTGCTGGAAAAAAGCATCAAGAAGTACCCGGAAGACAAGCGCCTGCGCCTGACTTACGCGCGCACGCTGGTGGAGCAGGACCGCATGGAGGACGCCAAAGTGCAGTTCGCCAACCTGGTCCAGCAATACCCGGACGATGACGAATTGCGCTACTCCCTGGCGCTGGTGTGCCTGGAAGCCAAGGCCTGGGACGAGGCCAAGGGCTATCTGGAAGAGTTGATCGAGCGCGAAAGCCATGTGGACTCGGCGCACCTGAACCTCGGCCGCATCGCCGAAGAAAACAACGACCCCCAGGCCGCCCTGCTCGAATACGCCAAGGTCGGCCCCGGCAACGACTACCTGCCCGCCCAGTTGCGCCAGGCCGACATCCTGATGAGCAACGGGCGCACCGACGAGGCGGAAAAACGTCTGGTCGCGGCGCGCGAGGCGGAACCGGACTACGCGATCCAGCTGTACCTGATCCAGGCCGAAACCTTGTCGGCCAACAATCAGGCCGAGCGCGCCTGGAAAGTCTTGCAACAAGCCTTGCTGCAATACCCTGACGACCTGAACCTGCTCTACACCCGTGCGATGCAGGCGGAAAAACGCAATGACCTGGCGCAGATGGAAAAAGACCTGCGCCTGATCATCAAGCGCGACCCGGACAACGCCATGGCGCTCAATGCCCTGGGCTACACCCTGTCCGACCGCACCACGCGCTACGCCGAAGCCAAGGTGCTGATCGAACAGGCCCACAAGCTCAACCCGGAAGACCCGGCCGTACTCGACAGCCTGGGCTGGGTGAACTACCGCCTGGGCAACCTGGACGAGGCTGAGCGCCTGCTGCGCCAGGCGCTGGAGCGCTTCCCCGACCAGGAAGTCGCCGCCCACCTGGGCGAAGTGCTCTGGGCCAATGGCAAACAGCGCGAAGCCCGGCAAATCTGGGAGAAGTTCCTCAAGGAACAACCCGAAAGCCCCATCCTGCGCGGCACCATCAAGCGCCTGACCGGTTCCGAGACCCTTTAAGTTTATGTTCTTGCGCCACTTTATCGTTTTCAGCTTCATCGCCTTGCTCGCCGGTTGCGCGGGCTTCGGTGCCCGCGAGTCCGTTGAGGGCCAGGGCAACCCGGCGCAATGGAAACAGCACAAGGCCCAGCTCAGCAGCATCGATGGCTGGCAGATCGAAGGAAAAGTCGGGGTACGCGCGCCGAAAGATTCCGGCAGCGGCACCTTGTTCTGGCTGCAACGCCAGGACTACTACGATATCCGCCTGTCCGGCCCATTGGGGCGCGGCGCCGCCCGCCTGACCGGCCGACCGGGGCAAGTCAGCCTCGAAGTGGCCAACCAGGGTCGCTACGAAGCCGTCTCCCCGGAGGCGCTGCTGGAAGAGCAGATCGGCTGGAAACTGCCGGTGTCGCACCTGGTCTGGTGGGTACGCGGCTTGCCCGCCCCCGACAGCAAAAGCCGCCTGAGCCTCAATGGCGACAGCCGCCTGGCCTCCCTGGAGCAGGACGGCTGGCAGGTCGAATACCTGAGCTACGTGCAACAGAGCGGTTATTGGCTGCCCGAGCGGATCAAACTGCACGGCACCGACCTTGATATCACGCTGGTGATCAAGGACTGGCAACCACGCAAGCTGGGGCAATAACGTGACCGTAGAAAAACTGACCCTGCCCTCCCCGGCCAAACTCAATCTGATGCTGCACATCCTGGGGCGCCGCGAAGACGGCTACCACGAGTTGCAGACGCTGTTTCAATTTCTCGACTACGGCGATGAACTGACGTTCGCCGTGCGTGACGATGGCGTGATCCGACTGCACACCGAATTCGAAGGGGTGCCCCACGACAGCAACCTGATCGTGAAGGCCGCGAAAAAACTTCAGGCGCAATCCGGTTGCGCCCTGGGCATCGACATCTGGATCGATAAAATCCTGCCCATGGGCGGCGGCATCGGTGGCGGCAGCTCGAATGCCGCGACCACACTGCTGGGCCTGAACCACTTGTGGAAGCTCGGCTGGGACCTCGATCGCCTGGCCACGCTGGGCCTGACACTGGGCGCCGACGTCCCGGTTTTCGTGCGTGGGCACGCGGCTTTTGCCGAGGGCGTGGGAGAAAAACTCACCCCGGAAAACCCCGAAGAGCCTTGGTATGTCGTGCTTGTCCCGCAAGTATCTGTAAGTACAGCAGAAATTTTTTCAGATCCACTGTTGACACGTAACTCTCCTCCCATTAAAGTGCGCCCCGTTCCCAAGGGAAACAGTCGAAATGACTGCTTACCGGTTGTAGCAAGGCGTTATCCAGAAGTACGTAACGCTTTGAATTTGTTAGGTAAATTTACCGAAGCAAAATTAACCGGCACTGGAAGTTGTGTGTTTGGGGGCTTCCCAAACAAAGCTGAAGCTGATAAAGTCTCGGCCCTTCTTACAGAGACCCTTACAGGGTTTGTAGCGAAAGGAAGCAACGTTTCGATGTTGCATCGCAAGCTGCAAAGTCTGCTCTAAAAGGAACCGAGTACTGGGTACTCGTTGCAACAGATACAGGGGCGTCGCCAAGCGGTAAGGCAGCAGGTTTTGATCCTGCCATGCGTTGGTTCGAATCCAGCCGCCCCTGCCATTTTCCTTTACTCATCCAGGTTACCCTCAGCCTCTAGGTACTGCGCGTGTCCAAGATGATGGTCTTTACGGGGAACGCCAACCCCGATCTGGCTCGACGTGTTGTTCGTCAGCTGCATATCCCTCTCGGTGACATCTCTGTCGGTAAATTCTCCGACGGCGAAATTACCGCCGAGATCAATGAAAACGTCCGCGGTAAAGACGTCTTCATTATCCAGCCGACCTGCGCTCCGACCAACGATAACCTGATGGAACTCGTCGTGATGGCTGATGCCTTCCGCCGCTCCTCAGCGACTCGAATCACAGCTGTAATCCCTTACTTTGGTTATGCCCGTCAGGATCGCCGTCCGCGTTCCGCACGTGTAGCTATCAGCGCGAAAGTCGTGGCTGACATGCTCACCGTGGTAGGCATCGACCGTGTTCTCACGGTTGACCTGCACGCTGACCAAATCCAGGGGTTCTTCGATATTCCGGTAGATAACATCTACGGCTCCCCCGTATTGGTGGATGACATCGAAGACCAGCGCTTTGAAAACCTGATGATCGTGTCCCCGGACATTGGTGGCGTCGTGCGTGCACGGGCTGTCGCCAAATCCCTGGGCGTTGATCTCGGGATCATCGACAAACGCCGCGAGAAAGCCAATCACTCTGAAGTGATGCATATCATCGGTGATGTCGAAGGGCGTACCTGTATTCTGGTTGATGACATGGTCGACACCGCCGGCACCCTGTGCCACGCGGCGAAAGCCTTGAAAGAGCACGGTGCGGCAAAAGTCTTCGCCTACTGCACACACCCTGTGCTGTCGGGCCGAGCGATCGAGAACATCGAGAACTCAATGCTGGACGAACTGGTGGTGACCAACACCATCCCGTTGTCCGCTGCAGCTCAAGCCTGTCCGCGTATCCGCCAACTGGATATCGCACCGGTAGTTGCCGAAGCGGTTCGCCGCATCAGCAACGAAGAATCGATCAGCGCGATGTTCCGTTAAGGGTCAAACCTTCGGATCACCTCACTGACGAAAAGCGCCCCGCCCCGGCATATTGTCGGGGCGGGGCTTTTTTGCCCATATCGCCTTTAGCGCTGGTCGCAAACGCTGGGGCGAATGTGGTTATTTTGGAGATACAACATGAACGAATTTATTCTGAATGCTGAAGTGCGTTCCGACCTGGGGAAAGGTGCGAGCCGCCGCCTGCGTCGTCTCGCAAGCCTGGTTCCAGCTGTAGTTTACGGTGGCGACAAAGCCCCTGAATCCATCAGCATGCTGGCCAAAGAAGTTGCCAAACTGCTGGAAAACGATGCGGCCTACAGCCACATCATTTCGCTGAACGTCGGCGGCACCAAGCAGAACGTCATCATCAAGGCCCTGCAACGTCACCCAGCTAAAGGCCACGTGCTGCACGCTGACTTCGTTCGCGTCGTTGCCGGCCAGAAACTGACCGCCGTCGTGCCGGTACACTTTGTTGGTGAAGAAGCTCCGATCAAAAAAGGCGGCGAAGTTTCGCACGTTGTTGCCGAGATCGAAGTGACCTGCCTGCCGAAAGACCTGCCTGAGTTCATCGAAGTCGACCTGTCGGCTCTGGAAATCGGCGAAATCCTGCACCTGTCCGACCTCAAAGCCCCTAAAGGCGTTGAGTTTGTCGCACTGGTTCACGGTGATGACAAAGCGGTTGCCAACGTTCACGCTCCACGCGTTGCTCCAGAAGCTGAAGAAGGCGCTGCAGAGTAATTCACTCTGTATTGCCGGAGCTTGAGGAAACATCGCGGACCGAAACGTAGCGAGAAAGCGGGCGATAACGCGACGTTTACTCTTGAGTAAATGATCCCTTGTCGTCCACTTTCGCCGCACTCAGGTCGGCATTGTTATCCACAACTCCAAAGGAAGGGCCCCTGTCGTGACTGCCATTAAACTGATCGTTGGCCTGGGAAATCCAGGCGCAGAATACGAACAGACCCGGCATAACGCGGGGGCCCTTTTTGTTGAGCGCATCGCCCACGCCCAAGGTGTAAACCTGGTGGCCGATCGCAAGTATTTCGGCCTGACCGGACGCTTTTCGCATCAGGGTCAGGATGTTCGTCTGTTGATTCCCACCACCTACATGAACCGCAGCGGCCAGGCTGTCGCGGCGCTTGCGGGGTTCTTCCGGATCAAACCCGAAGAAATCCTGGTGGCCCATGACGAACTGGACCTGCCTCCCGGCGTTGCCAAGCTCAAGCAAGGCGGCGGGCATGGCGGGCACAATGGCCTGCGCGACATCATCGCGCAGCTGGGCAATCAGAATACCTTTTACCGTCTGCGGCTCGGCATTGGCCACCCAGGCGTTGCCAGTATGGTTTCAAATTTCGTCCTGGGTCGTGCGCCACGCGCCGAACAGGAAAAACTCGATGCCTGCATCGACTTTGCCCTCGGCGTGCTGCCGGATATCCTCGCCGGGGAATGGAACCGCGCGATGAAAAACCTGCACAGCCAGAAGGCCTGACTCTTTTCCGAGGGGAAACACCATGGGATTCAATTGCGGCATCGTCGGCCTGCCCAACGTCGGCAAATCCACCCTGTTCAACGCGCTGACCAAGTCCGGTATTGCGGCGGAGAACTTCCCCTTCTGCACCATCGAACCCAACAGCGGTATCGTGCCGATGCCGGACCCGCGCCTGGACGCCCTGGCGGTGATCGTCAACCCCAAGCGCATCCTGCCGACCACCATGGAATTCGTCGACATCGCCGGCCTGGTGGCCGGTGCGTCGAAAGGTGAAGGCCTGGGCAACAAGTTCCTGGCCAACATCCGCGAAACCGATGCCATCGCCCATGTGGTCCGCTGCTTTGAAGACGAGAACGTGATTCACGTCTCCAACAGCGTCGACCCGAAACGCGACATCGAGATCATCGACCTGGAACTGATCTTCGCCGACCTCGACAGTTGCGAGAAGCAACTGCAGAAAGTCGCGCGTAACGCCAAGGGTGGCGACAAGGACGCCGTGGTCCAGAAAGGCCTGCTGGAGCAACTGATCGCCCACTTCACCCTGGGCAAGCCGGCACGCAGCCTGATGAAGACCATGGGTGCTGACGAGAAGGCCGCGGTCAAGGGCTTCCACCTGCTGACCACCAAGCCGGTGATGTACATCGCCAACGTCGCCGAAGACGGCTTCGAGAACAACCCGCTGCTCGACGTGGTCAAGGCCATCGCCGACGAAGAAGGCGCGATCGTGGTTCCGGTGTGCAACAAGATCGAAGCGGAAATCGCCGAGCTCGATGACGGCGAAGAAAAAGACATGTTCCTCGAGGCCCTGGGCCTGGAAGAGCCCGGCCTGAATCGCGTGATCCGCGCCGGTTACGAAATGCTCAACCTGCAGACCTACTTCACCGCCGGTGTCGAAGAAGTCCGCGCCTGGACCGTCAAGGTCGGCGCCACCGCGCCACAGGCCGCCGGCGTGATCCACACCGACTTCGAAAAAGGCTTTATCCGCGCCGAAGTGATCGCCTACAACGACTTCATCCAGTACAAGGGTGAAGCCGGTGCCAAGGAAGCCGGTAAATGGCGCCTGGAAGGTAAGGAATATATCGTCAAGGACGGCGATGTGATGCACTTCCGTTTCAACGTGTAAACATTGATCGCGGCAGACGTCGCGATATAAAGAAGCCGATGCCCTGCATCGGCTTTTTTGTGGGTGAAAGACTCATGAGAGCGAAACATTGCCATACATTATAAATAAGAGGACTTTAGAACACACACCGCAACATATCTGCGAAGCATTAAAACTTCCCAACTATTCTTCACCACTCTAAGAATAATCTTACGCCGACCACGGATAACCATCTCAACTAGCGCTTGCAACTTCAGAGCACTTGCCCTCCCTATACCCGGTACCACTTTTAACGCCGGCAGCGCATCATGACAACACTAAGCTTTCCTGTTTAACTGCACGTCGACCCATAGGTTAATTGCCCTCCTGACGTGGCAACAGTATCGGAGCACAACACGATGTCGACGCTCTGCGAAAACGTTCTTATAACGGACATGACCTTTAGCGATTGCCCGGCCATCGAAACGACCGTGAACAATACGGCCGTTCTCGATATCGATATTCTCCTCTTGGGAGAAACCGGCACAGGTAAAGATACGTTGGCGCAACGCATCCATCAGCTGTCTCGTCGCAAAGGAAACTTCGTTGCAGTTAACTGTGCCGCCATCCCGGAAACCCTGGCCGAAAGCCAACTGTTCGGTGTCAACAGCGGCGCCTACACGGGCGCCATGCAATCTCGCGCGGGGTTTGTCGAAGCCGCCCATCTGGGCACCCTATACCTCGACGAAATCGACAGCATGCCGCTGTCGCTGCAAGCCAAGCTGTTACGTGTACTGGAATCGCGCGGGGTCGAACGCCTGGGGTCTACACGATTTATCCCGGTAGACATGCGTGTGATCGCCTCGGCCCAGCACGCCTTGCACGAAATGGTCGAGCAAGGCACTTTCCGACGCGACCTCTACTTCCGTCTGAATGTGGTCAATATCCACCTACCAGCCTTACGGGATCGGCGAGAGCGGATCATTCCCTTGTTCCTGGACATGATTGAGCAAGAGGCCGATCACTTCCGGCTCGCCGCGCCATCGCCCCCCAGCAAGCAGTTATTGCAACAACTGCTGTGCCACCCGTGGAAGGGTAACGTGCGCGAACTGCGCTCGACGGCCAAGCGCTTCGTGTTGGGCCTGCCGCCGTTATCCACCGCGGTGATCAACCGACATGAACTTGAATTGAACCTGAAGACACGATTGCAACAGATGGAGAAATCGCTGATTGAAGAATCGCTTCGTCAACACGACCACTGTGTGGACAGTGTGGCAATCGCTTTAGGCGTCGCCAAGCGAACGCTGTACCACCGAATAAAGCATTTGGGAATATCACTTAACTGAAACAGGGTGCCGCCCCCTGTTAACGCAATAACATCTTTTGAAACATACCTTCCCGCAACATATGGAACGCATGAATCCGTTTAGCCACATAAGTCATGGAACAGCGATACAGGTGTGCAACAGCGTCTTTTGATGTATCGCTGACTCCAGTGAAACTAACGTTAAGCACGGAGAAAACAACATGACTATCGGTTCGATTGGCTCGTATTCTGGCGCCTCCTATGGTGGCGGTGACGCCAACAATATGTCTGCTGATGAAGCAGATGCTGGGATGGAGGCTGTAGAATCCAAGAAGCGCAAAGATGGTGTAAAAAACGCATATAAAGCAGCAGAGAACGCTAATACCAACGGTATTAAAGCAGCCGCTGACATGCTCCGCCTGTAATAGCTGAACGCTTGCTGGCCTTCTCGACAGTCGATGCCGGGAAGGCCACATCGCCACGAGCGTTGTCATATACACGCTCATCTTCTAACCCTTATCTGACAGGGCAACATGATGATAGGCAGCATCCGCACGACTGAAATCAATCAACTCCCTGGCACCTCAGGCATACAGGAGGCCTCCCACTCGGCCACCGATGTCAGCTTTTTCAACTCAACGCTCATGCCTTCCCCAATTGCGAATACCGCGGTCGATCATGCGCTGCCACCGAATATGCTTTCCGAAGCCGCAGGCAAGCTCAATTCCATGACTGAGCGTATGACCAAAAGCCTGCGTGCATTAAGCAGCAAGAACAAACTGGAAGAGGCGCGAAAATATCCGGGGCAACTTTCCGACGCACTCCTGCTGACGCACATGTTGTCGAAGAGCGTCGGTAAAACCGCGCAGTGCATCGATAAAATCAGCAACCTCCAGTAGGCCAACATGACTCGCCCGCGGCTTATCCTAGTAATCCTGTCGCTCTCATTCTTGCTCAATGCCTGCAGTGACCGTGTCGAACTTCATCGTCAGTTAACCGAACAAGAGGCCAATGAGGTCGTTGCGGAACTGGCGGACAAACATATCCGCGCCACCAAGGTTCCCGCGAAAGATGGCGTTGTGGTGGTGGTCAACTCAACTGATATCGGCCGCGCTGTGCGAACGCTGGAGGCCGCCGGCCTCCCGCGGGTCGCGCGCGCGACGCTGGGCGACACCTTTCGCAAAGAGGGGGTTATTTCCACCCCGCTTGAAGAACGAGCACGCTACATCTATGCCCTGTCCCAGGAGCTGGAGACCACGCTGTCGAACATCGATGGCGTCATCGTGGCTCGCGTACACGTGGTGCTGCCCGAGCGCGTCGCTCCGGGGGAACCGGTACAACCCGCCTCCGCCTCGGTGTTCATCAAGCATGACCCGCGACTCGACCCCGACAATATCAGGGCCCGGGTGCGCAGGATGGTTGCAAGCAGTATTCCGGGGATGACCGCCGCGGTGGAAAACCCGCAAAAACTGACGGTCGTCTTCGTGCCGGCAACCGCTTACTTAGAGCAGCAACGGTTGGCTTACTTCGGGCCGTTCCTGGTTCCGGGAGATGACATCGGTTTTTGGCGGGCCAGTGTGACATTCGGGCTGATCGCCCTGGCGCTGATGATCGCGGCGGGCATGTTCTGGCATAAACGCACACAAAGAGCCGCAGACGCGCTGTCAGACGGCCCATCCCCGGATGCGCCTGTCCAGGCCCGCAATGAGTAATCTCTCATGGGCCCAATGGTGGTCCGCGCCCTGGTTGTGTGCCCACGAAGACTGGAAAGCCCCCGTTCAACACGCCGCGCTGAATGAGCTGCACCGCAGCCGGCAGGTCGTCACGGGCACGCCTTATGGCGTTGCCCCTTGCCTGCCGCCAATGCCCGACCCCGCACTCCTGCAACTGGCACTCGCCCCCACGGATCAACTCGACCTGGGGCTCGCCCTGATTGACGGCATCTGCCGTCCCGCCTATGCCACCGCACTCGATGACAACCATCGACAGTGGTGCAACAGGCTGGCCAAGGCCCTGCCCCTGGATATGGTGCAACCCGATAATGACCCGCTGCAATTGCTCCGCGCCTGGGTCACGCCGGCCACCTGGCAGCGCATCCGGTTGCGTTTTGCGCGCCGGCGCATTTTGGATCTGGACGAAAAAGCCCTGTCGCTCGGCGACTCCCATAGCCGCCTCGATACCCTTTGGCATGCGGTGGCGTGGCGCATTGGCGCGATGAACAGGAACAGTAGCGCTGCCGCCTCAGAGGGGCACGGAGATTAACGATGTTATGCCGATATAAAATCAGCTCGCCCGGGGGCGCGCCACCCTTGCCGGGGAGCCTGATCTCTTGCGAAACACTGGCGAGCTATACCCAGGCCAGCAATGTGGTGGACCAGGCAAAAGCCGAGGCCAGGCAGTTGCTGAAGACGGCACACGCCCAACGTGAAGCGCTGCTGGAAAAAGTCAGCGTTGAAGTATGGCAACGTGCCAATGCACAACTCAAACGCTGGGAAATCGAGCGTCAGGCCCTGTGCGACAGCCTTGAACAATACGCCACCTCGATCGCCAACCAGGCTATTCACCTGCTGCTAGAAGACACCCCCGCCCCCCAACGCATGGCCGCCCTGATCAAGCAATTACTGGCGAGCCATGTGCCAGCGGTGAAGGCAACACTGGTTTGCCACCCGCTCGAATTGGAGGCGGTGCGGGCATGCCTGACCAACCGCGGCAGCACGCACTGGACACTGCGCGCCGACGATACGATCAAACTGCAATCGCTCATATTGACCACCGAAGAAGGGGACTTCCGGATTGACTGGACGTCCTTGATCAATATTTTCATGAAGCCCGATGACAGCCCTTCAGACAACGGGTTTTAAACACACTTCATGAAATAAAAATTGCCGCACATGGAACCAATTCGAAATACAAACCAAAAAGGAGAACATCCCAACGGAGTGAATCCATGAACTATTACGACGGTTACAGCAATCGGCTTTTAAACGACGCAAGGGAGGTTAAACGTGACCTCAACCTCGCCGCAGAAACCAATTCAGGGTCTGAAGAAGACCTTGCCTTTTTTTTCGATCTTGTCGCCAAGCATCGAACTTCCGAATACGTCTTCAATGAGCATGCCCGCGTCAAACATATGCTCCTGAAGTCAGGCCTGGATAGCGGTCAGTAACTTGAACGCGCTGCTGGCCGAGTGTTTGAAACGCGGCTCCGGAGAATTGAGGTTATTCGAAAACAATGACGAAATTATCCTGCGTCATTGTTCGAACAGCCTGTTGCTCAGTGTCCAGTTGACGCCACTTCGCCCGGACAAATCATTGCTGCTGAGCTGGCTGCGACTGGGCGAGGTCAGCCTGGAACACTTTCCAGGCGCTCTCGCCCAGGCGCCGGCCAGTGGCGCGCTCTGGCTGATGCATTGCCTGCATGACAAGCACGACGAACAGCAGCTGCAGCTCTGCCTCGAGTCCCTGCTCAACCAACGCGATACCTGGCGCGCCACCGTCGCGCGCCTCCACAGACCGGCGCCTCGACGCAACCCCTCCTCCCTACGTTCGTTGCTGTACTAATCAGAGAAGCTTCTATGCATAACAAGATCCACAAGCGCGACAGCTTGCGCATTGACCCGCCCGAAACTTCATCCAGACGCGCCGATTGGCGGTGCCTGATCGCCCTGACCTGCTTGCTGGCCCCGGCGCCAGGCGCCCTCGCCGCCATCCCCGCCGAATGGAAGAACACGGCATACGCCTATGAAGCCCAGCACAAGCCGTTACGTGAAGTCCTGGAAGATTTTGCCCAGACCTTCGGTACCCAACTCCAGATCGAGGGCCTGCTGGAGGGCAACGTCAACGGCAAGATACGCGCCAATACCCCGCAGTCGCTGCTCGACAGGCTGGGCGTTGAACACCGCTTCCAGTGGTATCTCTACAACAACACCCTGCACATCAGCACCCTTGATCAGCAAGAGTCCGCACGCCTGGAGGTGTCGTCCGAAACCATTGCCGACCTCAAGCAGGCGCTGACCGATATCGGCCTGCTCGACAGTCGTTTCGGCTGGGGCGAATTGCCGGAGGACGGTGTCGTCCTGGTCTCCGGCCCCCGGCGCTATATCGAACAGATCAAGCAGTTCAGCAGCCAGCGCCGTTCACCGGACGAAAAGCAGAGCGTGTTGAGCTATCCGCTCAAGTTCGCCAACGCCGCGGACCGCCAAATGGAATACCGCAACGAAAGAATCACCATCCCAGGCGTAGCCACCATGCTGCGCGGGCTGCTCGACCCACGCAATCCCGCGATGCTCACCGGCATGACTCAGCGCTCCCCCGCGCAGTCCCAGCCCGCGCCCCTGACGCCGGCGTTCCCGCGCCTGAGCAACCCGCTGCTGGGGCAGATGCTCGGCACACCCGCGCCAACCGGGCCGGTGGACGCCGGCATAGCGCTGACGTCGCGGGCGCCGGTCAACCCCAGCCGAATCCGCGTCGAGGCCGATGTGCGCAACAACGCGATTCTGATCTATGACCTGCCGGAGCGTCAGGGGATGTACCGCGAGCTGATCAGTCAGCTCGACGTGGCGCGCAAACTGGTGGAAATCGACGCCATCATCCTCGACATCGAACGCACCCAATTACGTGAGTTCGGCGTCAACTGGGGCTTTCAAAACAGTCGCTTCCGCGGCGGGGTCAACATGGCGCCCGGCACCTCATCACAATTGTCGATCGAAAACCGCGACCGCTTTTACGCCGACGTGCGCGCCCTGGAAGCGCGCGGGCTGGCAACCATGGTCTCCAACCCATCGGTGCTCACCCTGGAAAACCAACCGGCGGTGATCGACTTCAACCGCACCCAGTACCTGACGGCCGGCAACGAGAACGCGACCATCCTGCCGATCACCGTCGGCACCAGTTTCCAGGTCGTGCCTCGCGTCATCACCAGCCGCGGTGGCCATCAGATCCACCTGGCGGTGGATATCGAAGACGGTAACTTCGACGAGTCCAACCCCGAACGCATCGGCCCCGATGTGCGTCGGGGCAAGGTCAGCACCCAGGCCGTCATGGCGGAAAAACGCTCCCTGGTGGTGGGCGGTTTCCATGTAACGAACAGCGCGGACAAGCAAAACAAGATCCCCTTGCTGGGGGACATTCCGTTGCTGGGCAAAGCGCTGTTCTCTTCGACGGAACGCCAGAACAACCGGCGCGAACGTTTGTTCATTCTCACCCCGCGCGTGATCGGCGATCAGTCCGACCCATCACGTTACTTGCCGCAGGCCGACCAGAGCGAGTTGCAGGCTGCCCTCAAACCCCTGGCACGGCGCTTGGCCCCACATCAGCCGGTGATCAACCGCAGCGACATCACCAGCATCCTGGCGCATCTGGTCAGCGGGCAAGTGCCCAAAGCCTTCAAGGCCGCACCAATGCCGCTGGCGTTGAATACGTTGTGTACCCCTCGCAAGTTGTTGGCGCTCAATACCGAGCGCAGCCAGTGGTATGCCGGCCCGCAGTTCAACGTGGCTGTGGTGGTGCTGCGCAATCAGTACAAGCGCAATGTCCGCATCGATGAAAAAGAATGCAGCAACTCCGAGACCCTGGCGGTCACCGTCTGGCCACGCGCCTGGCTCAAGCCGGGCGAAGAAGCCGAAGTGTTCATCGCCATGCGCCCGGTGGTGAAGGATGAACACCTGAGTGTGCCGCGCCCGTCCCTGCTCACGCCAACCCGGAAGACCACGCCATGAAGCCAAGACTGTTGTGCGCCACTCTGATGATTACCGCGTTGTTCATCAGCGGTTGCACCCCGACCTGCAAAGGGGACTCCTGCTCACGCCCACAATCGACCAGCGATAAGCTGGTGATCTGGTGGCCGCCGCACATGCGCGTCGAACCCGGCCCGGCCGGGGAGCGTTCGGACTATCAAACGGTGTCGCTGGAACGATGAACGCCGGGAGGGTGCCGGACGATGAGCGGCATCGGCAGGCATTCTTCGATAGCCTGGTGAGCGGCGATGCCGCTCACCTGCCGTTGTGCCTGGGCATCGCCCTGCACACACGGCACGCCAACGCCCGCCCGGGGTTGGCATTGCACATCAGCCAGGCGGCCTTGCAAGCCGGGCAACTGCAACGCGTGCTGGAACGCCGCTTCGATCAGGCAGTGGTATTTGATGGCTGCTATATCTACCTCGATGCCCAGGGCGCACTGGTGATCTGGCACGCCCTGCCCGCCGAGCTTCAGGCCGTGGATCAAGTCCTCAGCCGAATGCTGTCGCTGGCCGACCTCGACGCCTTGGATGGTTTCGCCAACCGCTGATCAGCGCTGCTCCAGCTCCGGCAACTCGAGGGTTTCACGCTTGGCCTCATCGTCGAGGTCGCGCAAGGTACGGTAGATCAACGCCACCGCGTGCAAGGTCTCGCGCGGAATGCCCGCCCCCAGTTTTGCCTCGTACAGCGTGCGCGCCAACCATACGCATTGAATCACCGGGACATCCGCCGCCTTGGCTCGATCAATCAGCTTACGCGCATTCGCGTCCGTGCCCTTGGCCACCAATTTTGGCAGCGGCGTTTGGCCGGGGCGGTAATACAACGCGACGGCAAAGTGCGTCGGGTTGACCACCAGCATGTCCGACTCCTCCAGCTTGGGCAGCTTGACCTTGGGTTCTTCCTGGGCCAACTGATAAGCCAACGAGCGCCGCTGGCCCTTGACGTGGGGATCGCCCTCCATGTCTTTGTACTCTTTGACCACCTCGACCTGAGTCATACGCATGCGCTTGGCAAAAAAGTACTTCTGCAACGTCAGGTCAATAAGCGCCAGCACCAGCAGCACCCCCAGACACGCATGCAACAAGTGCCGAAAGAGTGTGATCAGCGCGAGGATGTAGCTTTGCAGATCGCTGTTGGCAAGGTTGATCAGGGCCCCCAGCGACGGGCCAATCACCACGTACAGTATCAAGCCCAGGAGCAATGACTTGCCGATGCCCATCAACAAGTTCATGAGGGATTGGGCGGAGAACATCTGCTTGAGCTGGGTGAGCGGGTTCAACCGGTTGAAGTCCAACTTCAGGGATTCGGGGGCGAACAGCAAGCCGAACTGCATCCAGCTGCTGATCAGCTTCACCCCGATCGCGACCCCGACCATCAGCAGGCCGAAGGAGAAAAACAACACCAGCGCCTCCGTCAGCACTTCTTCCAGGGCGCGCGCAAAGGGTTGCCCTATGCGCGCCAGCGGCAGTGCGATCATCTGCTGGAAGCGCTGCATGCTGGTGTCGGCCGTGAACAAGGCGATCTCGCTCAAGGCCGTCAGCACCAACAACTTACCCACGTCCTGGCTCTGCGCGACTTGGCCTTTCTTGCGCTGGTCACGCAGTTTCTTGGCACTGGCGGGGTGTTTCTTTTCCCCTGAGTCACTCATGTAAAAGGCCCCTTGAACAGCAGGCCCAGGGAATGCTTGAGGTCACTCAGCAGCGCCATGCGCCCGACGATCAAGTCCTGCAGCAGGGCGAAATACAGCAGCAGAATACCGATGCCGGCCAGGCATTTGATCGGCGGGGCCAGCGTACTCACCTGCAGTTGCGGGCTGTAGATCCCCAACAGTGCCACGCCGAACTCGAGCAACAGCAGTACGGCGATAAAGGGCGCGGCGTACAGCATCATGTGAGTGAAGGTGTCGCCGACCAACTCGACAAACACACTGAGGCCATTGGCCGCCGGCAACGGAAACCACACGGTCGGCGGCCAGATCAGGTAGCTGTCCCAGATCACCTGGGTCAGCGCGCCAAGACCCAGGCTGGCCATCAATAAAAAAATCGCCAGTTGCTTGAACAAATGCCCGATCGGCGTGGCGTCGGGGCCCAGCGACGGGTTGAGTTGACCGCCGGCCAAAGCCCCGCGCTGGTTGTCCAGCAGCGCCCCGACCGACTCGAACATCCAGAACGGCATCGACAGCAACACCCCCAGCAAAACGCCCAGGATCGCCTCTTTGAGCACCAGCGCGCCCAACATCATCGCGGAGAGTTCCTGCCCCATCAGCGCCGCATGAATACCCGGCGCGGGCATCAACGCCATGACCATCACCACGGCGTGCCTGGGCATGCCGCGGATGTGCTGGAAACAGAACGCCGCGACCAGAAAAGCGCAGGGGTAGATGCGTGCCATGCCAATCAGCAGGCTTGGCAGTAAATCAAGATAGAGCAGCATGGGCACGCCTCAATTCAAGGCCGAACGGGCGATCATGTCGAACGTCAGGTTCATCAACTGGACCAACTCCAGGCCAATCCAACGCCCGGTCACCACCAACGTGACGCCAACGGCGACCAGCTTGACGCCGAAAGGCAGCGTCTGGTCTTGTATCTGCATCAGCGCCTGGATCAGTGACGTCAGGACGCCCACGATCACCGCGACAATCAGCGGCGGCGCCGTCAGCACCACCACCAGCAGCATGCCCTGTTTGAACAGTACGATCGGTTCCATAGGCAGCTCAGAGATAGGAAAGGAACAGGCTGTCCAGCAGCCGCGACCAGCCGGACACCATCACAAACAGCAGTAATTTGAGCGGCAGGGAAATGGTCATGGGCGAGACCATTTGCATCCCCAGCGCCAGCAGCAGGTTGGAGACAATCAGGTCGATCACGATAAAGGGGATGTAGATCAAGAAGCCGATCTCGAACCCCGCCTGCAACTGCGACAACACATACGCCGGGATCAGCAGGATCAGGTCTTCGCGCTGGACCTCCTGCGCCATGGCCGGCGGCCACATGCGCGCGGTGTTTTCCAGCAGGTGGGTGAGGATGTCCGGGTCACTGTTGCGCACCATGAACGTCCGCAACGGCTGCACCGCCTCAAGCCCGGTCTGTTGCAGCGTGCTCACGTTGCTCAAGTCCAGGGGCGATACCTTGACGACCTCCGCGATCTCATAGCCCACCGGCGCCATGATGAACAGGGTCGCCGCCAATGCGATGCCGTTGATGGCCATGCTGGGCGGCACCTGCTGCACACCGATCGCGTTGCGGGTGATCATCAGCACAATCACGATCTTCAAGAACGCGGTGCAGACGATCAACAGCATGGGCATCAACGACAAGGCCCCCACGAACACGGCCAGGACAATCGGGTCTACGCCTTGAAAACTCATCGGGAAAAAATCACACGAGACATCTGCAACCCCAGGCGACCGTCCACCTCCACCAATTGCCCCACGCCCAGCGGGCGGTCGCCGTAATACAACCCGGCCATGCCCGGCGCATACCCGGAAATGCCCAGCACCGCGCCGGGCGCCAGGTTGCGCAGCTCGCCGAGGGTCAGGTTGAGCGTGCCGCATCGCACATTGAGCGCCATGCTCAGTTCGTCGAACGGTTCATGCCCGAAGACATCCACCACCGGCGTGTCGTCTTCATGCCCTGCATAGGGCGGTGTTGCGAAATCCTCTTCCAAAGGCGCTTCCTCGATCGAAGTAAGGGTCAGGCAGACAGGCCCGGATTCATCATCAATAAACACGCACAGGCGCTGCCTGCCGACCTGCACATGGCCGTTGCCATGGGCTTGGAAATACACCTGCTCGAACATCAGCACATCGCCGGCGCGCAGGCCGCGCAATTGGCTGAGGGGCACGCGCAGGCGCCCGATCGTCACGGGCAGCGCCAACTGAAAACGCGTCGGCATCGGGCTGGCCATGCGGCGCCACGGCCCGGCCTCGCACAACGCCAGAAAGCTCTCGGTCGACAGCCACAGATAGCCCACCACGTGGGAAGCGCCGAGCGTCACGCACAACCGGCAACCGAAGTTCAATGGCCGGGCAGAGGGCAATAGCCGCAGATGCCCCAACAGCGCCCGCACCTGGGCACTCAAATGATGTTGAAACAGGGCCCAGAACCAGGAGTCCGGATCGTTGCCCGCCTGCGCCAACGTCACCGGGCATTCGCCCAGCAAGCTGAATTGCGGCCCCGGTTCACTGAACCCCAATACGCCGCAGGCTGTTTCGAAACAGAGCGGCTGGACGCCCATGGGGGCCGCCCCGGGCTCCAGCCGCAACTCTCCGCGCAGCTCGCCAACCTGGTACGACATGCGCAATCCGCGCCCCAACCGTCGCCGGGCCGCCGCCACATCGCCCTTGACCGTGGGTAACGCCAGGGAGGGCATCATCATGCCAGCGCCGTATGTGCCAAATGCACGCTGACCGGCCGTGCCAGGCTCGCGGCGAGCCTTTGCTCGAACTGTTGCCGTACCCCGCTGAGCCAGCGCGTCGTGCCCTCTCGCTCGGCGCGCAACTCGACCCTCCAGGCGCCCTGCTCTCGGCCGATGCTGCTGTCGATCCGCCCCAGGTGCGGCAAATACAAGACCGCCGTCAGCGGCCACTGCGACACGCCGTCCATCCGCGAAACCAATTGCTCGCTCAACGCATCGACCCTGGCGGTTTCCCCCGAAGCCTTGATTCCGGCCAGGAACTGCCATTGGCTCGCGTCGTCGCTGTCATCATTCAACAACTGGGCAAACAGCCGTGGCTCCCAAGGCGCCAGCGCGTCGATTGCCGGCACACGGTCGCCCCAGAACTCAAGCGGGTACTGGCGCTCAGACGGGTTGACTGAAACGTGGTTCATAGCGGTTCCTGCGCGAGTAAATGGGAGAGTTCTTGGATTTTTTCCACCTGACGCAGACACAAGGTCACGTGCTTTTGCGCACTGCCGACCTGCACCGCCTGCTCTTCGCGTTGCCCTTGCAGGGTCTTCAACTGGCTTTCTTCGCGGCGGGTGCCGGCCGACAAGTGCTGCTCCTTGGCGCTCCAGGTTTTCAGCGCCTTGAAGGTCACCACCTGGCCCTGGTGTTCACTCAACAGTTGCGCGGATTGCCGGGCCTCTTCCTGGCGCGTTTGCTCCAGCGTCTCCTGGGCCTGCTGGATATGCACCACCAGCGTTTGGTGCGCCCGCTTGGCCTCCCGCAGCGCCCGCTCGGCGCGGTCTGCGCGGTATCGACGCAAGCGCCGCAAGGTGTCGATGTCACTCGGCAATACGTCAGAAAGGGACATAGGCAGTCAGCTCCATCAGGTGATCCAGGGTCGAGGCGATGGGCGAGGGTTCACGCAGGTCCTGGCGCAGGAAGTCATCCACCGCCTGGCGGCTGTCCACGGCCAGATCGGTCAGCGCATCGTTGCCGGGCTGGTACTCGCCCAACTTGAGCATCAACTCGATCTGCTGGTAAGCCGACAACAGGCGGCGCAACGCCGTGCCCGACTGGATGTGCCCAGGCTCGGCAACGTTGCTCAAAATTCGTGAAAGGCTGGCCAGCACATCCACTGCCGGGTAGTGGCCCCGCTCGGCCAGCTTGCGAGACAGCACGATATGGCCGTCGAGCAGCGAGCGAACTTCATCGGCCACCGGATCGCTCATCGAGTCCTGCTCGATCAGCACGGTGTAGATCGCGGTGATCACGCCTTCGCGCGTCAACCCGGCGCGCTCCACCAAGCGCGGCAACAAGCTGTACACCGACGGCGGCAAACCACCGCGGCCCAACGGTTCGCCGGCGGCCAGGCCGATTTCACGCTGGGCCCTGGCGAAACGGGTCAACGAGTCGATCAGCAACAACACCCGCTTGCCCTTGCGCCGGAAACCTTCGGCCAGCGCCGTCGCCGTGAACGCGGCACGCGCGCGCTCCATGCTGGAGCGGTCGGACGTGGCACACACCAGCACGGCCTTGGCACGCAACTGGTCATCCAGTTCGTGATCGAGGAACTCGCGCAATTCGCGGCCCCGTTCACCGATCAGGCCGAACACAATCACATCGCATTCCACGTTACGGGCGATCTCGGCCAACAACGTGGTTTTGCCACAACCGGCGCCGGCGAACAGCCCGACACGCTGGCCCTCGCCCAACGTCAGCAAGCCATCGATCGAGCGCACGCCGGTGGCCAACGCACGACTGATGCGCGGGCGCTCCGTGGGCAATGGCGCCTCGCACAACACCGTGGTCGCGTCGGGCGTATCCGCCTCGACGAACGCACTGGGGCCCTCGCCGGCAATCGGCCGACCAAAACCATCCAGCACCTGGCCCAACAGCTCGTCGCTGACCCGCACCCGGTGCGGCACCCCCAGGCGCTCCACCGCGGCGCCGACGCGCACCCCCTCCAGATTGCCCAGGGCACTGAGCACCGCATCCTGCTGATCGAACCCGATGATTTCGGCCAGCATGTAATCGCCAGGCTTTTTTTCGACCTGGCACAGATCACCGATACGCGCCTGGGGCAGCCGGCACTGCAACAGCATGCCGTTGACACGCTGGATACGCCCGCGCATCGACACCGGCGCGAAACGGGCCAGGCCCTGGGACTGAATCAATTGCCACGCGTCGAGACGCTCCTGCACCGTGCCGCTCACCAGCGCACCTCATAGCGTTGCGCGCCGTCGAACACCACCTTGCTGTTGTCGATCAGCACCAGCCGCAGGCCATCCACCTCATCGCCGACAAACAAACGGTCGCCGTGTTCCAACACCACATGACCGCTCGGCCCGCCGACGATCTGCAAGATCTTGAACGGCAGGATGTTGTCACGTACCCGCACACGACTGATCACCGGCACGGCGGTATCGAACTGTTCAGCAAAGCGGCTGAGCATGCGCGCCACGAGTTCGACCTCTTCCTGGGACACATCGCCATTGAGGGCGATCTGCCCATTGATCACCTGCAAGCCGACGCGATGGTCCAGCTCGCGCTCGCCGAGCATCTTGAGCAACTGCTGACGCACCTCGAGCGGTGAACCGAGGTTGGGCTTTTGCGGCTCGACGGGCATCAACGACGCCTGGGCCTCATGCTCGCCGGTGGACGCCATGCCGACCGCCACGATAATCACCGCACACACCAGCACCAGGCTGATCAGGCGCTTCTGCTGAAACGGCGGGATGGACGACAGCACCAGCGCGGGCGGCGCCTCCTGGCGCGGCTCGGCGGCTGGCGTGACCTGCGCGACCGCCGCCCGGGGCCAAGGCTGGTCGGCCAAGGCGACGCACAGGCGAATGCTGCCCAGCGAAAAAGGCGTATTGAGCGCCAGGTCGGCGATCTGTGCCAGCGCCTGCCCGGTGCTGCTTTGCAACAGCCCGGCTTCCGCCTGCACCGACCAGAACCCGTCGATCAACCGCAGCCGCGCATGATGCTCAACCACCCCAGCGTCGGTCAGCAGCAGGTCGGCGTCCGTGTGACAACCCAGGCTCCACTGCTCGCCAAACAACGGCAACGCAGCGCCCTGATTCAACCCCTCCAACACGCGCAGTTCAAACATCAGCAAGCCCTCCCTGGCGTGGGTTTGTACGTTGCACTCATGCTGCCGCTCCTCGCATCAGTTCGTCCTGGCCCAGGTCAAAGCGCCCCAGCACCTTGACCTTCGATGCACTTCCCAGCTCAGCAAACGACAGCACCGGCACATGGCTGAACTCTTCCAACAGCAAGGTCCGCAAGGGGCTGCGCAGATCCTGGGCGACCAACATCACGCGCTTGCTTTTGGGCCGCACGGCAAACGCTTGATTAAGCAGGTTGATCAGCGAAGCGCTGCTGTCGTTATCGAGGGCGAAGAACACCCCGGTCTGGGTCTGGCGCAGTGCCTCGCGCAGCACGTTTTCGGTCTGCGGCGACAACAGCCAGGCATGCAGGCCGTCCGCCTCGCTGTACTGGTGGAAAATCTGCGATTTAAGGGCGATGCGCGCGTAGTCCGCCAAGGCGTCCGGCTCACGTTCATGCTGGCCGTACTCGATCAGCGACTCGACGATCAGGCGCACGGCACGCAACGGCACGCCTTCCCCCGCGAGGCGCTGCAGCACCGCCGAGAAGCGCGACAGCGGCATGATCCGTTGCAGCTCCTGCACCAGCTCCGGCTGGTTGTGCTCAAGCCAGCCGAGGATCGCCTTGCTCTCCTGAATCCCGAGAAACTGAGGGCCGCTGAGCATCATGGCCTGCTTCATGCGGTCGATGATCAGGCTGGTGGCGCTGAAGCGTTCCAACTGCGGGTCATCCAGCAGCGGATCGTCGGGCGGCAGCCAGAGCCAGTCCTGCTCGTCGCGCTCGGGCAACCCCGGCACCGCGTGGGCCGGCTCGGACGCCAGCGCCTTGCGCTCCACCGCGACGAGCGTGACCACCGACGCCTTGATCATCGGCACTTCGTGAACGCAAAAACGCATCTCATCGTCGGCCAGCGAGGCATCGAGTTCGACCTCGAACGGCGGCAGCGTCAGACCGATATGGGCCACCATCGCGTTACGCGCCTGACGGATCCCGTGGATCAGTTCCGTGACCTCGGGCGAGCCTTGCAGAACCGGGGAGAACTGCAACAGGTACGGCCGCGACGGATCGAACCCGCGCAAATCCTCGTCGCCGTTGTCCTCGGGGCGCACCGCCTCGGTGGCTTCGGCTTCGGGCTGTTCCTCGCGTTGGCGTTGGCGCATCAGGTAATAACCGAGGGCGCCGGTCATCAGCGAAATGAGGATGAACACCACGGTCGGCATGCCAGGCAAGGCGGCGAAAGCCAGCATGCCCACCGACGCGATCATCCAGCTCTTGGGCTCGCTGGTCATCTGCCGGGCAATTTCCGCGCCCATGTTATTGGCACCCTTGCGCCCATCCGGCGCCGCACGGGTGATGATCATGCCGGCGGTCAGGGAGATCAGCAGCGCGGGGATCTGCGCAATCAGGCCGTCACCGATGGTCAGCACCGAATACAGCGCCATCGAATCGCCGGCGCTCATGCCGTGCTGGAACATGCCGGTGGAAAACCCGCCCAACAGGTTGATCACCACGATGACCAGCCCGGCAATCGCATCGCCCTTGACGAACTTCATGGCGCCGTCCATTGCGCCGAACAACTGGCTCTCGCGGCCCAGTTGTTCACGCTTGTCGCGGGCCTGGCCGCCGTCGATCAAGCCGGCGCGCAGATCGCTGTCGATGGACATCTGCTTGCCCGGCATCGCGTCGAGGCTGAAGCGCGCCGCCACTTCGGCCACCCGTTCCGAGCCCTTGGTAATCACCAGGAAGTTGACGAGCGTGAGGATCATGAAAATCACCAGCCCCACCGCCAGGTTGCCGCCCACCACAAAGTTGCCGAACGCTTCCACGATATCGCCCGCGTCCTGCTCCAACAGGA
The DNA here is from genome assembly GCF_059423025.1 of Pseudomonas sp. GW704-F2. NCBI lineage: Bacteria > Pseudomonadati > Pseudomonadota > Gammaproteobacteria > Pseudomonadales > Pseudomonadaceae > Pseudomonas > Pseudomonas sp. GW704-F2. The sequence continues at coordinate 280,217 of NZ_JBWKXO010000002.1, forward strand.
TCAAGCGCGTGGTGGCAATCGACAGCGCCAGGCGAAACATGGTGGTCAACAGCAGAATCGAGGGAAAGGAAGAGAACGCCAACGGCCCGGGCAGGTACAGCGCCAGCACGATCAACAGGCAGGAAATACAGATATTCAGCGCGATCAGAATATCCACCAGCCAGGTCGGCAACGGCACGATGAAGATGAACACAATGGCCATGACCACCACCGCGCCCAAGACTTCGGCACGCCGCGCCACCTTGAGCAACGCAGCGTTGATGGTCGCCAGCACCGTCATGCGTTCCCCCTCGACTCGCCGGCAATGCGGGGGCTGCCCCGCTCCACGCGCGCGAACTCGTCCATCACCAACAAGAATTTGTGCAGCGCCTCCTGGCGCCCCCGGCTGTCACGCCACAAGGTCTGCGGCAGGCGCTGGATCACCGGGTACAGGGCGTTGAGGGACACCAGTTGGCCGCTCGCCAGCTCGCCACCGAGGTCTTCGGCCAGGCGCAATACCTCGCCCGAATCGACACCCGTGGCGGTATACCCCAACAGGCGCTGCAACAGACTTACCGAGTCCTGATCGGTGCTCAAGCGCTGCAGCAATGCCTGGCAATTGGCTAACGCCCCGCCCAACTGAGCGCAGCTTTGCAACCCCAACAGCAGCGTGCGCAACTGCGCCGTGGGCACCGAAGGCGAGTGGGCGGCGATGTCATCGGCCAGGGCCCGGCGCATCACGTTGAGGCCGTCTGCGAAGCGGTCCCCGCCGAACAGCCCCAACAACGATTGCATCATCGAGGTCAGGGATTGGCGCGTGACCACACTGGCGTAATACAGCCCACGCACGGCCTGGCGCTCTTGTGGGTCGCCGGCGGCCTGCTCCAGCACGGCGGCAATGTTCAGGCCGGCCTGGATCTCGCCCCTGTAGCGCACCTGCAACCGATCGATCGCCTCTTGCGCCAAGGCCACGTCGGCGGCGCGGGCTTCGGCTTGCGCGGCCACATACTTGAGCACCACGAACGCCCGCGCCGGGTCGCCGCCGGTCAGCGCCAGCCACTTGTCCGCGCTGACGTTGTGCGCCAGTTGCGAACGCACCCGGCGCGCCATGGACGCGATGGTCTCCTGGGCCGGATGGCCAAGCTGATCATAGAGCCGCACGAGCTGCTCGACGGCAGGCACCGCCAGGCCCATCGAGCGCCGGTTCAACGCTTGATTGTTGAGCGCGACTTCCTGATTGAAAACCTGCGCAACCTCATCGAAACCCGTCGCCACGGCCGCTGTTTTTTCAGGGCTGACGCGGGGTGGGTCCACGCGTTGGAGCGGTTGCACATCGTTGATCGATTCGACTTTCATGGGGCAGGCCAGGACAAAGAGATTGTGTCCCTATGTGGCAAACGCTGGCTTTACGGTTCCAACAAATTTCCCCTCTGCGGTGTTTTGAAATTACCGGCACAAACCCGCCTGGGCTTTTGCAAGAAACCGCACAAAACCCTCCGGACAAAAAATATTTATTTATATAAATCAACACCTTGCGATTTTTTTCTGTTTGGCACAGCCGGTGCTAAAGGGGTTCCCATCGAAACCATTTCGATCGCGCCCACCCTGAGGAAAAAATCATGGATATCCCTATTGGTGCTTTAGCTCACTTTGTTGGCGACTCGCCTCAATTCATGCTCCACCTGACGGACGACCAGCAAAAAAAACTCCGGCGCTTCATCCACAAGCGCGTACTCAACCCGGAAGATGCGGACGATATTCTGCAGTTGACGTACCTGGAGGCCTGGCGCAGCAGGGAGCGTTTCAGCGGCCAGGCAACCCTTAGCACCTGGATGTGCGGCATTGCGCAGAACCTGATCCGCAACCACTTCCGGCGCATGTACGCCAAACCGGTGCATTGCGAATTCGATGAAGCGCTGTGGCACGGCCAGGAAGACAGCCAGAACCTGGATTGGGAGTTCGAGGTCAACCGCCGCCTGGAAAAAACCCTGGTCGCCATCAAGGACCTGCCCACCGAGATGCGCAAAACCCTGTACGCCTCGCTGGAAACCGACGGCAGCTATCAGGACACCGCCGACGCCCTGGACATCCCCATCGGCACCGTGCGTTCACGCCTGTCCCGGGCCCGCGAACACCTCAAGCGCGCCACCCGCAACCCGTTGCAACCGTAGTCCAGCCTAGCTGGCAACCGTTGGGCGAGAGGGATATCTGCCCAACCGTATCAGACCTTTTTCGTGCGCGGCAGCAAGATCGCCAGCAGCCCGAACAACGGCAAGAACGCGCATAAACGGTACACGTACTCGATGCCGTGACTGTCCGCCAGGTGCCCCAGCAGCGCCGCCCCGATCCCGCCAAACCCGAACATCAGCCCGAAGAACACCCCGGCGATCATCCCCACATTGCCCGGCACCAACTCCTGCGCGTACACCACAATCGCCGAGAACGCCGAGGCCAGTACAAAGCCGATGATCACGCTGAGCACGCTGGTCCAGAACAGGTCCACATGGGGCATCAACAACGTGAACGGCGCCGCGCCGAGGATCGAAAACCAGATCACCGCCTTGCGCCCGATGCGGTCGCCAATCGGCCCGCCAAAGAACGTGCCCGCCGCCACCGCGCCGAGGAACAGAAACAGGTGCAACTGCGAGCTGGCCACCGACAGGTCGAACTTCTCGATCAGGTAAAACGTGAAGTAACTGGTGATGCTCGCCATGTAGAAATACTTGGAAAACACCAGCAGCCCGAGCACCACCAGCGCCGCCATCACGCGCCGTTTCGACAAGCCATGCGTCGCCGCCTGACCGGCCTTGAGCTTGAACAGGTTCAAGTGCGTGCGATACCAGCGGCTGATCGCATACAGCAGCACCAACGCAAAAACCGCGAACAGGCCGAACCAGGCCACATTGCCCTGGCCGAACGGAATGATGATCGCCGCCGCCAACAACGGGCCGAACGCCGAACCCGCGTTGCCGCCGACCTGGAACGTCGACTGCGCCAGGCCATAGCGCCCGCCCGACGCCAGCCGCGCCACGCGGGACGCCTCGGGGTGAAAGGTCGACGAACCGATCCCGATCAACGCCGCCGCCAGCAAAATCAGCGGGAAGCTGCCGACCTGGGACATCATCACAATCCCCACCAGGGTGCAGACCATCCCGCACGGCAACAGAAACGGCTGGGGATGCCGGTCGGTGTAATAACCCACCCACGGCTGCAACAGCGACGCGGTGAGCTGGAACGTCAGGGTAATCAGTCCGACCTGGGTGAACGTCAGGCCATAGCTGGCCTTGAGCATCGGGTAGATCGAGGGCAGCACCGACTGGATCAAGTCATTGATCAAATGCGCCAGCGCCACCGCGCCGATGATCCGCATGACCAGCGGGCTGGTCTGCCCGGCGGCGGGGGAATTGCTAAGAGCCATAAGAGGGTTCCGTACAGCGGGGGAATGCACAGGTGCAGGTGCGACAATGTGCCACTTTTGCCCATGGCAAGGCTATCCCGTTAGGGAGCTAACGACTGTAGCGGTCACGCTTTGTAAAAGGCCAGCAGGGTGGATCGCTTTAATTTGAAGGATGTTTCCTAGACAATCCCCGGCGCCTTGTGCCTGTGGAAACCGCTGGCTAGTCTTCGATCCGTCACTGGAATCAGTGATCGGGTTTAGCAGCCCGTTTCAATAGACGCATGGTTCATGTCACCGCTTATGGTGGCTGTGCGTGGGGCGCCTTCGGGTGCGCTGGTTTTCCTATTGACCGGTCTGCTAACCCGCGTACAGCTACCACCCCTCGTTTAGCAGCGTGGGGGGTCGCTCTCTCGTTCAATAGGAGCTACACCATGACCAAAGCACTCCCCGATCCCCCGGTCGACTGCCTCGCCGTCAACGAACACCTCAGCTTCGAAGACGCCCAGCTCTACATCGCCCACCTGATCCACAGCGCCTCGGCCACCGTGCTGGACTGCGGCGACCACCTGCCCCCCCACGACCGCGCCAAAATCCACGCCGTGTGGCACCTGCTGGAAATGGCCAAGACCGTGGTCGACCGCTCCATCGACTGCATGCCCCGCACGTCCTGACAGCCAACGCCGATCAAATGTGGGAGACCGGGGCGTGCCATAAAGACCTGCAAATCCCCCTGCCACCCGTCGGCCCAGCCAGGGCTTTTCGTTAAACAATTGAAAGCGTAGATAAAAATTCAATAAAAACGCTTGACGCTTTGTCGTTCTCCGCGAATAATGCGCGCCACTTGGCTACATAGCTCAGTTGGTTAGAGCATAGCATTCATAATGCTGGGGTCCGGGGTTCAAGTCCCTGTGTAGCCACCAAGTACCGATCCATAGACGTCTACAGCAGTCTATGAATCACCTCAAGAAGCCCGCCTCGTGCGGGCTTTCTTGTTTCTGGCTGTTCAGCTCTGTCTATGCCTATCCGGCCATGCTGCAAAAATAACTGCGATCATTGCTGAGTTGGGTAATTGCACGGACTTGCCCACCCATTTGCATTCGACCGGACCAGTCATTTGCATCGGATTTGACCAGCACGACTCGTGGGCATGACCGGCAGAAATCGGCCGATTGTGTTGAAAAAGTCGGCTTCGGTTTCCACGGCAGAAAAGTGCGCGTCTGAGATTGAAATCTGTGTTTAGCGCAGAAGGTTCAGGACTCAGATTTGACGTAGCGGCGTGCAAAAAAGGCGCTTTCACCGCTCAATGCATGGGTCACCAGGCCGGGTCGACTTTTTCAACACAATCGGCCAGAAGCGGACTTTGCGAACACATTAAATAAATCTGTGCCCTTATCGCTGTTTCGACATCGACGCTCGAACGGTTAGCAAACTGCCTAGTCGCACCTGCTCGTCGTGTTTACGCAGCGCCTCGGTATCGAGCTTAGCCGTCCGGGCATCGACGCATTGATTTGACTCCATCTGCTCAGCTACGTGATGTAGCCACCGACGGTTATTCCTGCCCCGACGAGCATCGCCCCTCCCCAGGTAACGATATTCCTAGCCTTGCAATGAACTCTCGAAGGCCTGTCACTTAGATCTGGCTTCATCCAATCACCTTATCCATGGCAAAAGTGAATTCGCACCCTTCACGCATTATTCGTTTTTTCAAAATTTTACTAGACAACCAGCACTCACCCACCTAGCTTCTAGGTAGTGGCTTTTTGCCAAAAAAAACAAAACTTGCTGCAAGGCTATTTAATCAATCGAATTAAGTGCCTCAATTTTAGATGGTTGAGGCATTTCAACCAAGCTGGCTTATTTTTTTGTATTTAAGGAGCGAAGATTGAAGAAAATTGACCTCCATATGCATACCATCTCCACAATCAGCGACTCACACTTCGAATTCTCACTAGAGAAACTTAAAGAATATGTTGAGCTAGCAGAGTTAGATGCTATCGCCATAACGAATCATGACATTTTTGACCTTGCTCAGTTTAATGAAATTTGTGAGGCACTAAACTGCGTTGTCTTTCCCGGCATTGAGATAAACTTAGACGCCGGGCACCTCCTTCTAATTTCAGAAAACCATGACCTTGAAGGCTTTCAACTTAAGGCGAATGAAGTAGCTAAGAAAGTGGTAGCAATCGGCGACTCAATCAATGTCGATGATTTGATGCGAATTTTTGGTGATCTTAACAATTATTTGCTAATCCCCCATTACGAAAAGAAGCCAAGCCTTCACGCAGAAACTATTAAAAGACTTAAGGATGTTATTTCTGCAGGTGAGGTCGACAGTCCTAAAAAATTTGTTCGCATGTCAAAAGATGAGACCGAACTTACACCAGTAATCTTCAGCGACATGCGATTTTACGTGGGGATGACTAAATTTCCAACAAGGCAGACTTACATAGATTGCGGAGATACATCATTAAAGTCGTTGAAGTTTGCCTTGCGCGACAGGAACAAAGTGTCTCTTTCCGAGCTTGATGGAAATTCAATTTTCCAAGTATTTGAGGATGGGCAATGCCTCTCAACTGGCCTAAATGTAATTCTTGGCGCTAGATCTTCGGGAAAAACCGAAACCTTAACCCAGATAAACAATAGCTGCGAAAATGTAAAATACATCCCTCAATTCTCTCTTGTACAAAGAGACGATGCCAACTACGAAAAAGAATTCAATGCAGATGTAACGCGCAAGAAAAGTATTTTTTCAGACAAGCACCTAGCTCCCTTCAAAACCGTATTAGACGATGTATTGAGTATCGACACTGAAGCCAATAAACGACGAGTCGCAGATTACTTAGATACTCTAATGAAGTCGGCTGAAGAGGCACAGAAATTTGATTCATTTTCCAGGGCTTCATTATTCAATGAAACCTTATTCGACTTAGATGAGCACGCATCGCTCACCGAACTTGTCGGCTCAGTAAGGCAGCTGATAGAAAATATTGAATTTAGAGACGTCATAGACAAGTATATCGATACAAGCGCCCTAAAGGCACTCGCCTGCGAATTAATAGTCATCTTGTGGTCCAAAGCCTACGAGAGAAAAAAGAAAAGCTTGGTAAATGACATTGTTCGCGAGGTTAAAAGCAAGCTCCAACTAAAGACCTCAGCAACTCAGATCAAAGATGTTGACCTTTATCGAGTCATGTTCGAGCACAAGAAACTTCTGAAGTTTAACGAAATCACCAAGCTGCTTCAGGAAGAGAAAACAATATACCAAGAAAGCTTTCAAGGGTTTAAGATCGTCTGTAAACAACGTGCGTTTCAAGGTGCAGGTGAAATCAAAAATGTTAGCGGCCAAAAGGTTGCTTTTAGTGATGCATTCAGAGATTACGCACATCCGGCCAAATACCTTTCCAGCCTGAAAGCAAACGAAGCATTCACTCCTTCAGAATTTTATAAATACTTTGCATGCATTGAGTATGAAATTTTGAACAAGGATGGCTTCAAGGTTTCTGGCGGAGAGCGTTCTGAATTTAGACTATTGCAAGAAATCAAGGATGCTCAAAACTTTGACTATCTGCTTATAGACGAGCCAGAGTCTTCATTTGACAATCTCTTCCTAAAGAGTGAAGTCAATCAAATGCTCAAAGAAATATCCAAAAGCATGCCAGTAGTTATTGTAACGCACAATAGCGTCGTAGGCGCGTCCATCAAAGCCGACTACATAATTTATACTGCCAAAGAACTTGAAGAAGAAAAGATAACATACAGAAGATATTCTGGACATCCTTCAAGCAGAGAATTAATCTCAACCGACGGTAAAAAAATTAATAATTTTAAAGTCACCATGGACTCTCTGGAAGCAGGCGAATCCGCCTACATGGAAAGGAAGACAGGATATGAAAATATTAAAAATTGAAAAAAGCCAAGGATACTATCGAGACATCGAAGGAAATTACGAAACCATTGATAAAATTGATAAAGCTGTCTTATTAGCACTCGTCAACCTAGCTCTTACCGACGATTTTGAAATTGATGAGTACAATGAAGAATATCTAAAAAACCAAGCTCACCAGATAATTTACAGAAGCATTAGCAGCAAGTTAATGGATTTGCATCGGAGGCGAAATCAATTTCGCGACGAGTCCGATCGGCTATATCTAGAAGAGTACGAAAAATACAAGGCTTGACGGCACTACATTTGTCTTGTCGCAAAGTTAGCTGGTTTGTTACAAAGCGCGGCGCGATGCGCCGCCATTCCAACAGAGGCATTGAAGTAAAAATTAAAGATTTGTATCTTCTGGCTATAAAAACAAGCTCCATATTTAGGACTTATTTCAGTTCTCCGCCTATATCTTGACCATTCCCGTTGCCTCGCCAACTCGCCTTATTGCGCCTCTTCGGAATGAAGACGACGTGACACTTATTGTCCCACTTCGTGTGAGCAAGGCTCGATTGGGTTTACCCTATCTCTTAGTAGAGACAGAAGGTTCCCGATGACAGCATCACACGATCAAATCTCAAGAAGTGCACCGGCCTAGCCGGGGGATTACCTTGTTTATTTATGAGGTTGTCGTCCGCTTCTGGCCGATTTGTGCCGGTTATGATTGACCGACATCGACCCAAAGCAGTCAACTCACTAAACGCATGTTCCACCGACAAAGAATGGGATTCGCTGAGTTTCCGCCTCGCTCATTACTCGCCAATCATTTGGCAAAATACCGTACTCGAACTCGGCGCTTTCCAGTGCCTCATCCAATCCAAGCATCAAGTGGTCGCCTTCAATTTGGAGTTCTCCGTAGTCCTTAAAGCGTATCTCCAGATACACCAGGTCATCGTCTTCGGCCTTCAGGCCGAAAAGCACGATAGCGGTAACGTCAGGTCGGAAATTGCTGATTTTCCTTACATAAGCAAATAGGTGATTTGTGTGCTGGGGCATGGCGTCGGCCGTATCTATTGATGGTGGGTTACTGCATTTTATATGACTGCTCCTTGGCGTCGGCTCAGCACAACCTCTCGCGCACAGCCCTCAACACCGCTTCGATGTGCCAGGTTTCGACGCCGATGGCGACTGCTTCGCCGGCATCAAGCACTAACTCGATTTGGGTGGTTATGCCTTGTTCGAGAAGCAGTCGCTGCGCGTCTTCAAGAAGCCTGCGTTTACCTGTGAGCCAAAGTCGTTGTTTGCCCGTCAGCAACGCAAGGGTTTGCGGATAGGTGCACTGCAGTTTTCGACGCAAATTGACCAGCGCCGGTTTGTCGCCTCGGTCAATTGCCGGGGTCAGTACATACTGGTTGCCCGACACTGCCTCCAGATCGTATTTGTCTTGCAGATACTCATCGACACTCATACAACTGACGACTGTCTCACGCTCGCCCGTCATGACGTTGATCAAGTGCGCGTTAACACCGACGTAGCAGAACTCCGTCATTCCGTGGACGACGTAATCCTCACTGTTGCTGCGAATAACCCAGTAATCACCGTTGGCGGAAAGCTCACATGACTGAATGACAAAACGCTCAGGTCTGCCATCTCTCATGACGCCGTCAAACAGGCCAAGCACGATTTCGCAGGCCTGCTCGGCGGTTAGCACGGCGTTGATCTCTGTCGCGCTTTGCCCAAGCCGAACAATGAACGCAGCCAGCCTGCCGACTTTCGTTCATAGAAGGGTGTGGTTTGTTTGAGGAAGTAATCGTTAAGGCCTGATTCCCCTTCGTGAACGCGATAGAGGTCAACGGGGTCGCCATCCGGAGCGGTATCCCCGGCAACGTTACCGGCTTCGCGCATGACCAGTTCAATATCTCCGTCCGCTTCGATACCAATGATCAGATGAGGCTTTTGATCAGACGATGCGTCATGCATCAACGCCAGAAATGCACGTTTTACGTTGCGATGTTTGGCGAGTAATTGTGTGAGCGAGTTGACCATCTTCGACGGATATTGCGACGGCTGTCCGAGCAGCACTTTGGTGTCTTTTTCGACCGTGCGCTGCATCGGCTTTTGGCCGATCTCGTCGGAGAGCAGATGGCGCACTTCCTCCGGGAAAAACTCTTTCCCGTAAGGAGACTTTGGATTGAGGAAAAGAGGGGTACCCAGTGTGATTTCAAACAGCGATCTGGCCGGGATCTCTACGTAGGACTCTTCGCTATCTATGGAAATTTGTAGTGTTTGCAACGAAGAAAAAAACGGGATGACAGCGGAGCCGTCAGGCTTTTGCCAATGCGCGATGCTGATGTTGCTACCAGCATCGAGGTTGACTTGCCCTTCGCCAGTGCCGGCAGTGCCAAGGACGTAGATAGTGGAATTCAACAGCGTCTTGAAAAAGTCAGGTCGATGGGCCGGTTCATCCGCCGCCAGCCTGAGTGATTTTTCAAGGGTGTTTTCTTGCTTGGTATCCATGATGTCCATCGGCAGTTCCATCAAAACAGACAAAAAGTGAGCGGCAAAGAGCGCGCAGTTTTTCACGCGACGGTGAAAACAGGAAGAACAGCAGGCTAATAAATCTGGAGCATACGGAGAGTCACCCTGAACGGTTTTCCAAGGATAGTTCCTCCATATCAGTGGTGGATGAAGAGCCAAATGCGGTTCGCCTCCAAGGGCAGCTTCTGGCCGACAGACGTCTATCATGACGGGCAGAAGCCGACCCGGGCTGACATCCTGACTTTGCGGCGGCAGGCAGTATAAGTGGAGTCGGGCTCGCACTCCGGTAACAGGAAGTGTTGACAGGGCTCAATGGATGTCAAAATGACACTATCGGTTGGCGGGTGTTATGCTCGATTTTCTAACCAGCCATGCTCATGGGTAGCTTATGTTTTTACGTCATCCTCTCTCGTCGATCCTCTTTTTGGCCTTGTTGGTTACAGGTTGCGTGAGCCAACCTGTTCCCCTGAAACCTGCGGAGCCGATCCACGTGGAGCCCCTGGGCCAGAGTCTGCCTCAGACTAGTTTACGCACTGTGTTGATGAACCAAATTATCAGCAATGACCCCGTTATCATTTCGTCGCTCAAGCCGGTACTCAGAGCCAATAACGACAACGATGGGCGTATTGCCGCGCTACGAAAGAAAGACGGTGGCGTGCTACCTGACGGTTACTGGACCCTCTACAAGCAAAACTTGGAAGCGCTCCAGTACGACCTAAATCACCAGCACGACGCTGCACGAACCCAGTACATCGAAACCTACCGCGACGAGTTGAGCCGAGTAGACGACGGTACACTTCAAGCCATGACCACGTCACCAAAAGCCTTGGATGAAAAGATTCGGCGCCAATGGAGTGCACGCATGAGCGATAGAGCCGCGCGCTACATGGTCACCAGTGAGCAATCACTGAACGCCGCCACTGATGCCCATCTCAACCGCATGGCGTTGATGGATCGGCAATACAACGTATGCTCGCTTAATCCCGAATGCTGGGATACAGCGGTTAAAAAGTGATTTGATTCGATCGGACCTTTTTCGTAGAAAGCTACCGATCATCACGGGCAGCTTTTGGCCGATTGTGTTGAAAAAGTCGACCCGGCCTGGTGACCCATGCATTGAGCGGTGAAAGCGCCTTTTTTGCACGCCGCTACGTCAAATCTGAGTCCTGAACCTTCTGCGCTAAACACAGATTTCAATCTCAGACGCGCACTTTTCTGCCGTGGAAACCGAAGCCGACTTTTTCAACACAATCGGCCGAAAGCTGACCTTTCAGCACAGTAGTCGGTCATCGGTATCGTTGTCCGGGAAGGGCGGTATCCGCTCGACATGGTTCAACCAACTCGCAGCGGATGCCGTGCGGTATCTCTACTTAACGAACTTCAGGCATGCGAACCCAGTCTTGATTTTCAGCTGTTGAATGGGTTCGATGCTCTCCTGGTCGCCGACTTTCTTGATGACGCCTACGCCGCAGAAATGTTCGTCGTGGTTGAAGATCGGAAGAATGCCTGACTTGGGCTTACTCCAGGAGCCTTGGATTAAGGTATAGCTGGCACCGTTCTGTGGCGTGAAGGAGAACGGTATCTGACAAACGCTGCTTCCTGCGAACTGCGCATAGGTCAGGATCAGCTCCTTATTCACGGCGACCCGAGATTCGATGTAGCCGCCGTTAGAGGGCAAGATGGTGTAACCCGCATAGCATCCATTGTCGCTGAACGTCATGGCATCCAGTCTCGCACCATTTCCAGCCTTGAGGCGAACCGTTGCGGAGGGCTCATCGGGGCCGGGAACGACATACTGCTTGCCCTGCAAAAACGAAGTGCAACCGCTAATTACCAACGCGCCCGCCAGTAAGATACAGCGACTGGACTTTTGATTGAGGTACATCCATCTCTCCCTGATTTCATTAGGTACCCTGACCATTCCGGGGCTTGGGGCTGCCAAACAGCGGGCTGATGATAATGTATTCGGTGATGTATCAATCAGTATTCAGGGCGTAGTGCACCAGACTGTAGCGCCCAAATACCCCCCCGCTGTATCTGCTTCTACCTGAACATTGCCGGTTAGCATGGCTCCTCATCCAAGGAGGTATTACGCGATGCCAGACGCTACTAATCTCTACCTGTTCATTGTTGCCGCCTTGCTGCTGCTTATTGTGCCGGGCCCTAACATGGCAATCGTCACCAGCCACGCAGTTGCCCACGGCTGGCGAGCTGGCCTCGCGGCAGCACTCGGAATAACCCTGGCCGATTTGCTGATGACCGTCCTGGTTAGCGCGGGTCTAGGGGCGCTGGTGATGAGTTGGGCACCGGCGTTCGACTTGCTGCGGTGGGCAGGTGCTTGCTATCTGATGTGGCTGGCTTTGCAAGCATTGAAGGCTCCCCCTTCGGATACTGACACTCAACCTACGCAGGCTTCATTGCGGAAAATCTTTACCCGAGCCACGCTCAATAGCCTGTTAAACCCAAAAGCGCTGTTGTTCTTCATGGTATTCCTACCGCAATTCGTCACCGTAGGCAGCAGCAGCATCACGTTGCAATTGATGTTCTTAGGTGTGCTGCTTGCGCTGATCGCTTTGGTGTTTCATTCCCTGCTCGGATTTTGCGCCGGACGGCTTCATGCGCGCCTGCGCAAAGGCTTGGTCTCCAAACGCCTGGGCGCTTATGGCTTCGCTGCGGTAATGGCGGCTCTGGCAGCACGCTTGGTCTTTCTAAACCGACCGGTTTAAAGACCCCAAGTCCGTCCGACGTCAAATGTTTCAACATCGCGCCAGGCCCGCGCACATCGATCAGATGTCAGGTTTTGTGAGGTTCTGGTGCGCGCTCGATGACAGGTTTTGACCGGTCGCTAGCGCTGCCAAAAAGCAGAAATCTGCCCGAAGCAGCCGGTCGCGGCAGCTTGAATAAAGCAGCAAGAATCGGATAGTAAGTACTGTACGACTTCCAGTCTGATACGACTCCAAACCAATAGGAGTTCGACCATGGCGTTCCGTATAACTGGCCTTTCCCCCGAGCCATTCCAGTCACTGTTTGGATTGCCCGACCAAGAGCTGGCATCTCTTGGGATGAAGCGTTACATCGTCGACAGCAACCCAGGGTTTCCTGACCGTATCGAAATGAAAGATGCGGAGCTAGGTCAGAGCGTGCTTTTACTCAACCATGTCTGTCAGCCAGCCAAAACGCCATACCGCGCCTCACACGCGATCTTCATACGGGAATGGGCGACGCAAGCTTATGACGCAGTCGATCAGGTACCTGAGTCTATGCGAATCCGCCTGCTATCACTTCGCGCGTTCACTGATGATGGGATGATGCTCGACGCCGACGTAGCGGATGGAATAGCAATAGAACCTGTAGTCACTCGGATGTTTGCCAATCCAGAGGTTAGTTACATTCACGTTCACAATGCCAAGCAGGGTTGCTACTCCGGGCGAATAGATCGGGCGTAGTCAACACAGGTCTTGGTGGCTCGTCCTTCTGTCGACTCTGCCGGTAACCGACTGGCCGGTATTGGTCGAGGCTCTCGGGAACCAATTGCTCACCTTGGATGCAGCGCTTCATGGGCCGCCCTGCTGAAGTATCATTACCCCATCGTAACGCTACGAGCCATGTGGATGACCTCCGACTAATCAGGGCTGCACTCCACATCTCAAAATTTCAGGGAAGATATACGTCAAATGCGTGAGCGAAAGGCAGCTCGATTACTAGTTATTAGCCCCTCCCGAGATGTCCTACTTTTCAAGTTTCTCCATAAAGACGGTGTCTTAGCCGGTAGAAATTACTGGGCCACCCCTGGCGGTGGTCTTGAGGACGGAGAAACATTCCACGCCGCTGCAATACGTGAACTGCGTGAGGAGACCGGCATTCAGATCAACACCGTTGTGGGGCCTGTGGCAGATCGGAGGTTTTCAATGCTCCTGCCCAGCGGCGAGACAGTATTCGCAGTTGAGCAGTATTTCGTTGTGCACGCGGAAAGCCAGATACTTTCTAGCTCCGAATGGACCTTACACGAGACTCAGGTCATGGCAGATCATCACTGGTGGTCCGCTCCCGAGCTGAGATCTACTGGAGAAACGGTATGGCCAGAGGCGTTAGTTGAGATGCTCGTGGATGCAGGTGTCTTCGAACCGGATGCATAACCGTCACCGCGAGTCCGTATGCGTTTTTACTCACTCTCGGTCGTTAGCGACCACTGCTCTTGCTAGCCATCCTTATCCTCCCACACGCGGAGGACTTGCCATGAACACCATCGCTACCTGCAGCCGTAAACCCTGGAACAAAGGAAAATTGGTAGGACAGAAAACCCCGCTCAGACTCAGAGATATCTGGGCCATCCGAGTAAGACTTCAAATTGCAGAAAGAACCCGGGATCTGGCTCTCGTCGATCTGGCTATCGACAGCAAGCTTCGAGCCTGCGACTTAACCAAGCTCCGTGTGCGCGACGTTACACATGGCGAGCATGTGTCATCACGAGCCATGGTGATGCAGCAGAAAACGCAGCGGCCAGTGCAGTTTGAGATCACTGAGCAAACACGGTCTGCTCTCGCGGCCTGGATACATCAAGCCCAACTCCGCAACGAGGACTGCCTTTTTCCGAGCCGGTTGCATGCCTCCGACCATCTATCCACTCGTCAATACGCTCGTATCGTCAAAGGCTGGGTAAAAGCCGTAGGCCTTGATCCAGCCATGTATGGCACTCACACAATGAGACGTACGAAGGCATCACTGATCTATCGCAGGATGAAGAACCTGCGGGCGGTTCAACTGTTGCTCGGCCATACGAAGCAGGAGAGCACCGCTCGATATCTAGGGATTGAGGTTGATGACGCTCTGGAGATGGCGGAACAGACCGAGGTTTGACCATGCATAGCGACGGTCGAAGCCAAGCCGTCGCTAACCGGCCATGTGCGGACGCGGCGGACGCAACGGTTCCGCCCCGTAGAGAAACCAAATCCAACCGCACTGCCACCACTAGGCGGACGCTATTAGTCGCTGCGCTGACCAACAGCTAACCCAGGCAGTGTGTCGCGCATGATGTACATCAATCTTATTACAGCAATTACGAGTACGTTGCAGATAACGGTAATCGACGTTAAGCGATGTACCAGCTCCTGTGGAGCGTCGGCGATGGTTGCTCATCGTGCGAAACCATCTATTTGTCGTATGGATTGGGAGCGTGCTCGATGGACCGTGAACTTGTACTTGCGATGGCTGTGCTCGGCTTAGGTTCGATCACGCCAGCCAGCGCGGCTCCTATCAGCGCCACGCTGAAGAAGGCCGACACGCGCGAATTTCCTGGCCTGCCTATCGGCACTTTCGTCGCACTTCCTCAGGTCGTGCTTTCAGCGACCCGCGACGACAACATCTACGCCCAGCGTACCGATGAAACCGAAGACACCATCTTCACCCTGTCACCGTCGCTGCTACTGCAATCGGACTGGGAACGGCACGAACTGAGCGTGGATCTCGGCGCCGACCTCGACCGCTATCAGGACGCCGATTCCGAAGACGTGGAGGACTTCTGGTTAGGCCTCGACGGTACCCGCGAGTTGACCGAGCAAACGCAAGTATTCGGGGGCGTACGCCACACCCGCGATCATGAGGATCGCTATGTCCCCGGCGCTGCCGGGCCGGAGTTGCAACGCGAGCCCACCCGCTACGAGCACGATGAAGCATACCTGGGGGGTGCCAGCGAGATCGGCCGCCTGCGTCCTACGACAGCGACGACTACTACAACGCTCGCACCCTCGCCGGCGGTCGCATCGACAATGCTGATCGCAAGCACAACCTGAGTTCGCTAGCTGCGGTAAGGGACCGAAGTACATGGGCGACCAGCCCAGCGATGAGGAATCATCGCACCACCCCGACGACGAAGAGCACGAGCGTTGATGCGTCGCCGGTAATATTCAGACGAGGAGATACCTATGAAAAGCATCAAATTCGCCATCGGCCTTTCAATGGCCCTACTATCCGGTGCAGCGTTGGCGCAGTCCTCCGACGTCCAGGGCGCGGCCGGTAACAGCGAGCAGGTCTTCGGCTCGCAGATCATGACCCAGCAAGAACGCCTGGAATACCGCAACCGCATGCGCCAAGCCACCACTCAACAAGAGCGTGAGCAGATTCGCGTCCAGCACCATGAACAGATGCGTGAGCGAGCCAAAGAACGGGGTGTGACGTTGCCGGAAGATCCACCCGCGCGCGGCATGGGCGGCGGCATGGGCGGCGGCGCAGGCGGTGGTATGGGTGGCGGCATGGGTAAAGGGGGAAGCTGAATCGACTCACGAAGTTGGGCGCGCTGAGCCACTTACGGGCGCTTTATTACGGGCGGTCCGTGGGTTCTAGTTTCACCGCGCTACGCCCGTGCTCGCAAAGCGACGCCCAATTTGCAGCTCGAAGTAAAGGCAGTACTGGTCGAACGCAGCGCCTTTCAGCGTCTGCTTCTGGCCGAGGCTGTGTAAAAACGGTTTTGAGCGCGTCAGGTGCTCAAAACCGGACTGAAAGTCGCGCTTCTACGCGAAATCCACATCTGCTGACGTGCCGATAAATTTTAGATTTAACGTAGATGCGGACACTTCAATTTTGGCGAAGCGTTTTTACACACTCTGGGCCAGAAGCGAACGCTTGCAAGTGACCGCTTTCGACCGATTCTGTTGAAAAAGACGGCTTCGAATTCCACGCCAGAAAGGTACGCGCCTGAGATTGAAATCTGAACTTTTGGCAGAAGGTTCAGGACTCGAATTTCGCGTAGCAGCGTGCAACAGAGGTGTTTCATCCATCAATATTCGAGTGTTTTGGGAAAACCGTCTTTTTCAACACAATCGGCCGATTTCTACCTGTCGCGACCGACAGAAGTTAGCCATCAATCCCCAGTGACTAACCCAGAACCTAGACAGCCATGCACTGACCTGCCGAGGAGCGGGTGCAAGGTCATCGCCAGCCGTTTCGGCATTGAGGTTGCCATGCCTGCAATCTCGAGAACCTTGTATTCCGCGGTTTCGCCAAGCCGTCCCAAGGCGATTTGAGGCTGCTGTCGCGGCAGTTATTTCGAATGGCTCTACTGCTAATAGCGTAATGGCAAGTTGCCTTTATTTGCTTTGTCTATCCTCCCACTCGCCTGACCGAGATGCTTTGCCAAGGTCCTCGCGACCACAAGGCTCAAGGTGGTTCGGCACCACGCCTGCAGGTAAGCGTGTGGGGTCGACATAGGGCACGCCCGACGCTTGCGTCGAAACCTTACAAGGAGTTCTCTCATGGCAATTCCTACCACCAGTTGTGACGTCCAGGTGCAAATCTGGGTCGATGAAAATGCAGTGACCAATGGCTCCACCGCGGGGGTCTATCTGGTCGATAACCGTATCTCTGCTGGCACCACCCACGAAGGCACCGCCAACCTGAATACTGCTGCGTCCAAAGGCAGCAATGTCTGCTGGCAAGTGTTCCTGATCAATCCCAAGTCGACCTCGCAGGTCTCCATTGCCGCCTTCGGTAACTCGAGCGCCTGGGGCTTCAGTGGCCAGCCGCAAACCGCTTCGGATAACGCGAGCGCGTACACCGGCACCGTGCAGAACGCAGGTACCGCGTCCTACCCGGTATCCCTCAACGTACAGGTGGCGGGCGGCTCCGGTATCACCGTGAAGCTCAACCCCAGCGTGACTGTCTCTGCCTAAGGAAGGAGCACGACAATGAGTGGCCAAAAAAGTACTGCCCAGGTGTGGACTGCTGATTCGCAGGTGCTAGCCGGCATCGCCAATCCGCAAACCGCAATCACCATTGCCATCGATACCGCATATGTACTCGGCACTGGTGGCGGGGACATTTCCACCGGTGTGTACATGTTCGACAATCGTCTGAGCAATGACAGCAGCGGCGAAGGAACGCTGGAACTGCGCACCCACTGCAACATCGGGGACTACCTCGGCTTCGAGGTGGTTCCGATCGATCCGAACGCTGGCGACACGGTGTCCATCACCGGCTTCCAAATTTCCCAGGGCAGTGTGTTCGGCAGCGATGGCTACCCGATGCAAGTCGGTGCCGCGGGTAACTATTGGGTGGGCCTGGCTCGCAACGCATCGTCTCAGACCACCTACCAGATCCAGGTCAAGGTGACCTCTGGAGGGCTTCGGCCATCGACACGTTTCATCCAATGGGACCCCTACATTGGTACGAACTGATTAGCTGAACCCGCGGAAGGAGCGTGGCTCCTTCCGTCCCCCTCCTCTAATAGCGCCTAGTTCCCAGACACCTTTGAATGACGTCTTTTGGCTGTAGATTCAATCAGTTACGACAGGCAGAAAACAGCCAGAAACAACCCTTCGACGTGGCTACAAAACCAGAGGGGGTTTACTCATAACCGAGATGCGCTCCAACCCCAACTTCAACAGTTCCTTACGTAGCAGCGCGCGCTCAAGCACAGCCATTCCGGCATGCCATTCGATCGACAGCAATTGGCTCAACTTTTGTTGACTGACCAAGGGCTCAGCCAGAAAGTAGCTTCTGCACTCGCGGATGCTGATGACGTTCAACAGCCAGTCGCCCCCCTGCGCCGCCAACCAGTGACCGATCGTTGAACGATGCGTTCGGATCAGCGCACTGGCATCCCACACCGCCATCTGCGCAAAAACCTGCGGCAGGTTGCTATCGGCTTTCAGCCGCTTCATATCCACCGCCAATGCGCTAATCAGGTCTGACTCGATAGTGGCTTGGCACTCGGCGAAATACCGCTCAGGCCAGTCCGCTTCCAGTTTCGCCCGCTGTGCGAGGGCTTCATAAGCCCGAATATCCGATTGGGTGGTCAACTGCCCGGTGAAATTCAGGGTGTTGTCCAGAATCGCCGTGGCCAGCAACACCGCACTCTTTTTGCTGATCAGCGGCAACAGCTCTGTCGACTCCCAACGCTGAAAAATCAGAGTCGCCGCTGCGCCGATCGGCAGGATGTCTGCCGCAGATCCGAGCTTCTGTGCCCAATAGTTTTCAAAGCCTGGGTGATGGTCAATGACCTCCACCACCTGTTCAAGCACCACCGCCGGGTCGAAATGTTGGTAGTCGGAGACATCCACCAACACGAACTCATCACCCGCCCTCGGCAGATAATCGTCCAGAGATGATTGCCATCCGAGCACGGTCTTGGAGATGCTGGCATTGAGCGGGGCGCTACTGACGGCCCGAGCATCAACGCCCTGGAGATTCAACAGCTCGGCGTACGCAATGCAACAGGCATACGCGTCGATGTCCAGGTAGGCCGAGCCTGAGGTCACCACCTTCATGACACGTGGGCCACAGCGTGAGTTGTCGAGACAGTCGAAGGCCGCTTCAGCGCTTGGGCGATCCCCTCCAGAAACCGCTCATACGCCAATTGACACGGTTCTTCGTCGATGGAAATGCGCAGCGTGGCCGCGGCTGTTTGCGACAGAATCTTCGTCAATACATTGGATGGGATTTTGCACCCGCCCCCACCACTCTCAGACTTATCCATGCTCTGACAAAACATCGACATTAAAATCAATTTTCCATATTTAAAACAGCGTATTAGCGCACTGAAACACTCGGTTGCGTCCTATTTTCCGGCGACCAAACTCGCATGGGTTGATTGCAGGAACATGACAAAATAAAGGCATTTTTAAGACCGGCAAATGTGAGTGCGTAATGCGGTATGAACCATTCACGGAGGGCTGCACACCGTTGAAGTCGTTGGGGACTATTCGCTCACCAAATGGATTACCGTCTTGCCCTTGCCGCGGCCTTCCGCGACCTGGCGAAACGCTTCGTTGACTTCATTCAGTCCAAATGGCTGCTGATCTATCCGGATCGTCAGTTGCCCGGCATTTGCCAGCGCGGCGGCCTCGCGCAGGATAGCCCCGTGGTTTTCGCGCCCCTTGCCTGTGAGCAACGGCGTCAGAGTAAATACGCCCGAGTAGGTTGCGCTTTTAAACGACAGCGGCGCGAGGCTGTGCTGCCCCCAACCCAGGCAGCTCAGTACGTGCCCGGTATAAGGCTTCACTGCCTTGAACGCCGCATCCAGGGTGCTGCCTCCCACCGTGTCGTAGACGATGTCGAAACCTTCCCCCGCCGTATGCTGCTCGACATAGTCATCTACGCTCTGCGCACGGTAGTCAATAGCCCTTGCACCCAGTGAGCGAATGAAGTCGAGACTCGCCGCCGAACCGGTGGCATAGACTTCGGCACCGCGAGCCTTTGCCAGTTGCACAGCCACTTGGCCGACCCCGCCTGCGCCGCCATGAATCAGCACACGTTGACCTGCACGGACATTGGCGCGATCCACCAACCCTTCCCACGCAGTAATGAATACCAAAGGCAATGCGGCCGCCTCACGCATGTCGAGTCTGTGCGGCTTTAACGCGATCAGACGTGCATCCACGGCAATGTACTCGGCCATGGTGCCCTGGGCGCCGCCGATCCCGCCGGCCATACCGAAGACTTCCTGGCCAGGGGTGAAGCCTTCAACCGCCTCGCCCAGTTCGATGACCGTTCCAGCCAGGTCCAGGCCGAGTACTGCCGGCAGCGCCTGACGGGCGTGGGCGCCTGCGCCGATCGCGATCTTGGTATCGAGAGGATTGACCCCCGCGGCGTGAACCCTGATCAGGACCTGCCCTTTACCTGGAACAGGGCGAGCGATGTGGCGGACGGTCAGAGGGACCTGGGCAGATTCGGCGATAGCGGCAAGCATGGTGTGATTCATGACGCAAACCCTATGATTGAGTGGACGCTTACAGGTTGCCGCGCTTTCATTGTTCCGATAAGAAACTGAATTTGCATATGACTTATTCCACAAAGAGGCCTAATTGCCGATGGACCTGTTCGACAACATGCACATCTTTGTACGCGTCGTGGAGCGCGGGTCGTTTTCTGCGGTAGCTCGAGAGCTGAACATGGGGCAGCCGGCAGTGAGCAAGCAAGTCCGCGCACTGGAGCAGTATCTGGGCGGGCCATTGTTCGCCCGCAGCACCCGGCACCTGGCCCTGACCGACCAGGGCCAACGCTTCTACAGCCACTGCCAAGAAATTCTCGGCCACCTCGAAACCGCCACGCTTAGCTTTGCCTGCGGCCAGGAGCAGATCGCAGGTCCCCTGAGAGTAACGGCACCGGTCAGTTACGGGAGGTTGTGCATAGCGCCGCTGGTAGGGACTTTTCTGCAGCGCTATCCCGAGGTCCGGATTGACCTGCGGCTGAGCGATTACAATGAAGACCTGCTCAAGGAAAACATCGACCTTGCGATCCGGATCGGGACGGTCAAGAGCGAGGGATTGGTGGCAATGTCTCTGGGTACCAGCACGCGGCGGGTCTATGCCGCGCCCGCCTATCTGGATCTACACGGTCTGCCACGCGAGCCCGATGACCTGACAGGCCACAACTGCATCGGTTTCACGTTGCTGGAGCACTATGACACCTGGCACTTCAAGCACGGTGCAGGAGAGTTCGATGTGGCTATCAAAGGCAACGTCACCAGCAACAGCAGCGATGCCATCCGTGAAATGGTCCTCTGCGGCCTGGGCATTTCTCTTTCTCCAGAATGGCTGTTCGCAGCTGACGTCGAACAAGGCAACGTTCGTAGTGTGCTCAACGATTATCAGAACACCGCGCTGCCTGTAAGTGCCGTGTTCAGTCGTGAGCGGCGACATTCAGCGCGGACGATGGCGTTCATCGATTTTCTCCGGGCACACCTGTGAGGGTTTCCACACTGAGCCCAGGACCGTGATCATTCCTGCGATTGCGCCACCAATCGGTTAGACGTCATCCCCTAGTGTGCTGGAGCCATTCCTTCGGGCTTGCACCAACTTTGCGCCGAAAAGTACGGGCTAACGCAGACGGACTTTCATAGCCAACCTCATCGGCAATCAACGCGATGGGGCGCCCTTCACGCAGGCGCTTCTGCGTCAAGCTGATTCGCCAGTTCGCCAGATAATCTGCAGGGGTACTACCCACCGTCTCGCGAAAGTGCGCAGCAAAGCTGGCGCGTGACATACCTGAGCGATCCGCCAACTCCGCCACGGACCAATTGCGCTGTGGTTCGTTGTGGATGCCTACAAGCGCGCGGGACAGCTGAGCATTAGCCAATCCGGCCATCATCCCTGACGCAATGCTACGACTGGCGATGAGGTGGCGAAGCAGCTGAATCACCATCAGCTCGAACAGACGGTTGAGGATGACATCACGGCCACACTCGTCGCCGAAGGCTTCTTCAAATAGCCAGTCGAGGGTGCCACTCAGCCCCTGCAATTCACGAAGTGGCTTGATGATGAAATCCGGTAAAGCCAGAGTCAGGGGATTGTTCGCCCCGCCATCAAATTGCAAGGTTGCACAGACCAACTCCGCTTCATCTGCTTCGATCGCCAGCAACTGATGCTCCTGCGGGCGCACCGCCAGAATCAGGCTGGGTTCCGTCAACTCAATGAGCTGGCCGCGCTTGTCCCTTAGGGCCAGGCGTCCCGAACGCAGTAAATGTGCGTGTCCGAAACTACCCTGCCCATAGAGGTTGGTTGTTCCGCAAAAACCACCCTGGTGAAACGTGGACGCGTGCAGATTGAAGTGTTTAAGCAGTGTCGATAATCGGTCCATGGCTCGCTCAAATTTAGACGATCTGTTGCATAAGTTCGACGATCTGAATCCGAAAGGAAAGTCTGCCTCCCTAATATTGACACCAGGCTTGATCGACAAGCCGGCTAATCAATCTACTGGAGAATTACCATGACTCGTATCGCTGCTCTCTCGCTGGACCAAGCCCCTGCTGGCTCGCGCGCTGCTCTTGAAGGTATCCAAAAAGGTCTTGGGTTTATTCCCAACGTATTTAAAACCCTGGCTCACTCCCCGGCCGCATTGAGTGGTTACCAGAGCCTCGCTCAGGCCTTGGGTAAAACCTCACTGAGTGCCGTTGAGCGTGAGGTCGTTGCCCTCGCTGCGTCAGAGGTCAACGGTTGCGACTACTGCGTGGCCGCACATGCATTCTTTGGGGCCAAGGCTGGCTTGAGCGAGGAGGCCGTTGGCAAAGCACGCATGGGCACACTCAGCGCGGTCGCGGCTCTGGCGCATCAAATCACCGAAAGCCGCGGACAATTGAGTGATGCCCAGATCACCGCAGCGCACAACGCCGGTCTTACCGATAGCAAGATCGTGGAGGTGGTGGCACAGATCACGCTGTTAACCCTGACCAACTATTTGAACAACATCGCCGCTACCGATATCGACTTCCCGCCATCGTCAAACTAACGGCTATTTCCGTAGCAGTTTCCAGCACCTGCAATACCAAGGTCAGCCCTTGCTGCTGACCTTGAAGGCCTGGCGGCGATTCATGACGCTCAAAGGCCCCATCATTCAGACCTGCCGAAAGCACATCCTCGCCATGCCCTCCGCTAACCATCGAGATTTCTCACTTAATCATTGCTCATTTTTGAGTTAGCTTAAGCCTGAATTCAAGATAATATTTATCATATGCCAACAAAACACCTTTAATTACGGCAGCTTACCTGATTTTTTTCAAGATAACCTTTCGGCCGGTTTGAGATATCTTTCCATATGCCTACATTTATCCATCACGACCTTGAGCTTCTCAATCCATCCTTTGACTCGGACCTTGTCGATGTACTGAGCGAACTGGAGCATCTGCGTCGCCTAAGGCTTGAAGGTGATACGCCGCCGCAGGTGTTCTACCAACTCAAATCGCTTTTCCATGCACTGGAAAGCCTCGGTTCTGCCCGCATAGAAGGCAACCACACGACGTTGGCGGACTATATAGACAGCAAGGTCGAAGGTAAGGCCCAGGACACGGACCCGTTGCGCGAGGTGGCCAATATTGAAAAGGCGATGGACTACATTGAGCGGATCATGGCGCCCGGCGCAGCGCTGACCGAGCAGATGATTCGAGAGCTGCACGCGATGACCGTCGACGATCTGGTGCGTGAGGGCGACAAAACGCCCGGAGCCTATCGCAGTGGAGGGGTCAGAATATCTCAGTCTGATCACCAGCCTCCTGACTTCATCCACGTTCAAGCGTATATGCAGGAACTTGTCGCATTCGTGAATCACGAAGCACCCCCGAAATACGACCTCATGAAGGTTGCGCTCGCTCACCATAGATTTGGATGGATACATCCATTCGGCAATGGCAATGGCCGCGTGGTCAGGCTGCTAACCTACGCACTCCTGATCAAGTATGGTTTCAACGTCAACGCCGGCGGCCGTGTCCTGAATCCTACGGCGGTATTCTGCAACGATCGTGAGCGCTATTACGCAATGCTTGCCACCGCCGACAAAGGAACAAAGGACGGACTGGAGGCGTGGTGTACCTACGTGCTGGAAGGGGTTCGTGAGGAGCTGGAGAAAGTCGATCGCCTCACAGACTACGCATACCTGAGCAAATGCATACTCGTGCCTGCCGTGGCCTTCGCACGGGAACGAAAATGGATCACGGAGGTAGAGGAAGCGGTGCTGTTGGCCGCAATAAAACTGAAGGTCGTAAAATCGGCAGATGTAGCAGCCGTACTCCCACAGCAGTCGAGCAATCAACGGACTTACCTGATCAAAAAGCTGGTGGACCAAGGGATGCTTCTACCGCTGAACGCAGGCGCGAGGCAGTACACGATCGGTTTTTCCAACAACTATCTCATTCGAGGTGTAATCAAGTCCCTCAGGGAGCAAGGCTTCATACCTGAGCCGCTGGAAAGACCCTGAGCATCGATTAAAGACCGAATGAGCGGAAATCGCCCGCCGCTGTGCAGCAGTCTATGACTCCCCTCAAGAAGCCCGCCTCCTGCGGGCTTCGTTGTTTCTGGCGGTCGCTCCTTGCCCCCTTTACCTTCCTCCGTCGCAGTAAACAGGCTCTTCGCATCTCAAGGTTTACCAGGCTCCAGCCGATACGCTTCCACAGTCCCTGCAAAAGACCTAGCGAACTCAATACGCCATGAATAAAAGCCTTCGTTTCAGTCATAAAATTCTTTTGGCCGTGTCGCTGATAGTGATGCTCGCCTTCACCCTGTTCACGCTGTACAACGACTATCTACAGCGCAATGCCACCCGCACCAGCCTGGAAAACTATTTGGCTGAAATGGGTGAGTCGACCTCCACCAATATTCGCAACCTGCTGGAGGGGCGGATCAATCTGGTGACGAACCTGGCGCAGAACATTGCCAGGGAGCCTGCCAATGCCGAGACGCTGATGGATGAAAGCGTCCTGACCTCAAGTTTTCTTACCGACTACCTAGGCAAGGTCGACGGCAGCTTCAGTATTCGTCCGGACACCAAGATGCCCGATGGCTATGACCCGCGCTCCCGGGCTTGGTACAAGGACGGTATGAACGCCAGCGGCGCCATGCTGACTGAGCCTTATATCGATATGGCCACCAACAAGATGGTCATTGGTGTCATCAGCAAGGTTTCCAGCAACATCGGCGTGGTCGGCGGCGATCTGGCGTTGGATGGCCTGGTGGAAATCATCAACTCGTTGAACTTTGGCGGCATGGGGTATGCCTTCCTGGTCAACGATCAGGGCAAGATCCTGGTCCATCCGGACAAAGCGCTGGTCATGAAGTCGCTTTCGGATTTGTACCCTACACACACCCCGAAACTTTCCGGCGAGCTGACCGAGGTCCAGGTCAACGGGCAAGCCCGCTTGCTGACCTTCGCACCGATCAAAGGTCTCCCTTCGGCCAACTGGTACATCGGCCTGTCTATCGATAAAGACAAGGCTTACGCGACGCTGAGCAAGTTCCGCTATTCGGCGGTGATTGCCACCATCGTTGCGGTGGTCATCATCATCGTCCTGCTGAGTCTGCTGATCCGCGTATTGCTCCAACCGCTGCACGCGATGACCCGCGCCATGGAGGACATTGCCCAAGGCGAAGGTGACCTCACCAAACGCCTGGTCATCCACACGCATGACGAGTTCGGCATGCTGGGCAATGCGTTCAACCGTTTTGTCGAACGCATCCACACCTCGATCCGAGAGGTCTCGTCGGCGACCGAGCACGTCAACGAAGTGGCAATGCGCGTGGTCAGCGCCTCCAACTCATCCATGCTCAACTCCGACGAACAGGCTAGCCGAACCAACAGTGTGGCCGCCGCCATCAACGAACTGGGGGCCGCGGCTCAGGAAATAGCCCGTAATGCGGCTGAGGCCTCGCACCAGGCCAGCGACGCGCGCGGGATGGCCGAGCAGGGTCAGCAAGTGGTGGAACGCAACATCGGTGCAATGAATCAGCTGTCGGAAATGCTCAGCGCGTCGAGTACGAATATCGAGTCGCTGAACAGCAAAACGGTGAATATCGGGCAGATCCTCGAAGTAATCACCAGCATTTCCCAGCAAACCAACCTGCTGGCGCTCAACGCAGCCATCGAAGCCGCCCGGGCGGGTGACGCCGGGCGTGGGTTTGCCGTGGTGGCCGATGAAGTGCGCAACCTGGCGCACCGCACCCAGGAGTCGGCGCAACAGGTGCAAACGATGATCGAGGAGCTGCAAGTCGGCGCCCGGGATTCGGTCAACACCATGGGCGAAAGCCAGCGCCACAGCCTCGACAGCGTAGAGATCGCCAACCAGGTCGGCGAACGCTTGAACAGCGTGACCCAGCGCATCGGCGAGATCGATGGGATGAACCAGTCAGTCGCCACTGCCACCGAGGAGCAGACCTCGGTGGTGGAGTCGATCAACATGGACATCACCGAGATCAACACGCTCAATCAGGAAGGCGTGGAAAACCTGCAATCGACCCTGCGCGCCTGCGCCGACCTGGAACAGCAGGCGGCACGCTTGAAGCATCTGGTGGGCAGTTTCCGTATCTGACCCGAACACCGCCTCAACGCCCAGGCATTCAGCCCACAGAATGCCTGGTTCAAGCGGTTTGTGGCCGGGGAACTGGTCGGTAATACCTGGACCGAAGTCGGTGACGTGAAGATCGGCCAGGTGATTACCCGCATCAGCCGCCAGGGCGAGCAATGGGTCGCCAACGGCACCAAGTACTACAGCACCGGCAGCCTGTTCGCCGGCTGGATCGACCTGTACGCCCAACAGGACGACACCGGTGCCGACGTGCGTTTTACCAGCTGACCCTGCTGGCCGTCCTGGTCGGGGCGGGGCAGGCGGCCAGCAAAACCGCGCGGAGAAATAACCTCGGAGCATGTAACACCGCGAGCTGAAAATGCCCCAGCCTGCCGGGGCATTTTTTTCCGCAACATCGAAAAAGCCCTGCCGCCTCCCTCGCGGCATCCTGCATGCGCGCAAAAAAACAGCCCATCTGTATTTTGACGCTCCCCGCAGCCCGCTGTTAGTGTCCAGCCTCCCCCTCGCACATGGAGTACACCACGGTGAAACTGGACATCTACCAAGTCGACGCCTTCAGCCAACACCCTTTCGGCGGCAACCCCGCTGCGGTGTGCCCGCTGACCGAGTGGCTGAGCGACGCGCAACTGCAAAACATCGCCGCCGAAAACAACCTGTCCGAAACCGCCTACTTCGTACCCCGTGACGATTTTTATGAGTTGCGCTGGTTCACCCCGACCGTCGAAGTCGACCTGTGCGGCCATGCCACGCTTGCAGCGGCGTGGGTGTTGATCAATGCGTTGGCGGATGCGCCTGACGTGCTGCGGTTTGCAACGCGCAGCGGCGAGCTCCGGGTAACCCGCGAGGGCGATGAACTGGCGATGGATTTCCCGGCGAAAGCGCCACAGGCGTGCGAGCCGCCTGCCGGAATGTTGAGCGCGCTGGGGATTGAACGCGCCGAGGTGTTCGGCACCGATGACTACATCGTGTTGCTCGACGACGAAGCCCAGGTCGCCGCGCTCACCCCGGATTTCGCCCGGCTCAAGGGCCTGCCCAAACGCGGGATTGCGGTGACGGCCAAGAGTGCGCGGTTCGATTTCATTTCCCGTTGGTTCGGCCCGAATGTGGGGGTCAATGAAGACCCTGTCACCGGTTCGGCGCACACCTCGCTGGCGCCGTTCTGGGCCGAGCGCCTGGGCAAGACAAGCCTGAGCGCCGAGCAGGGCGGCACGCGCAAGGGCCAGTTGCGCTGTGCCCTCAAGGGCGACCGGGTGATTATTTCCGGCAAGGCTGTGCTGTATATGCAGGGCTCGATCTACCTGTAAAACGCACTCCCCAAGAACGACAGATCATTCGCAAAATGAACGGAGTTCAACGCGTGTTTTCGATTGCCCGCCGTCACCTGACGGTCATTGCCGCAGCCCTGGCCCTGGTAGCCTGCCACTCCCCGGTCAACGAACCGCCAGCGGCGCCGGAGTTGGGCTCGGGCTATCGCGCCGACCTCAGCCCGCGCCACGCCGCGCAGCATATGGCGGCGGCGGCCAACCCGCTGGCGGCCGAAGCCGGGCGCGAGATGTTGCGCCAGGGCGGTTCGGCAATCGACGCGGCGATTGCCATGCAGGCGGTGTTGACGCTGGTGGAGCCGCAGTCGTCGGGGATTGGCGGCGGCGCATTCATCATGCTGTGGGACGGGAACCGCGTGCAGGCGTATGACGGCCGGGAAACCGCACCGGCCGGGGCGACCGAGCGCTTGTTCCTCAAGCCCGACGGGCAGCCGATGGCGTTTACCGCAGCGCAGATCGGCGGGCGTTCGGTGGGCACGCCGGGGGTGTTGCGAGCGCTGGAGCTGGCGCACAAAAAGACCGGGCATCTGCCCTGGGCCCGGTTGTTCGAGCCGGCGATCCGGCTGTCGGAACACGGCTTCGCCATCTCGCCGCGCTTGCACAGCCTGATTGCCGCTGACCGTTTTATCCCACAGTCGCCGGAGATGGCGGCCTACTTTCTGAACGCCGATGGCACGCCCAAAGCCACCGGCACCCTATTGAAAAACCCGGCGCTGGCCGCCGTGTTCAAGCGCATCGCCGAGGAAGGCCCGGACGCGCTGTACCACGGCCCGATCGCCGATGAGATTGCGCGCAAGGTGCAGGGCCACCGCAACGCGGGCAGCCTGTCCGAGGCCGACCTTGCAGGCTACGCGGCCAAGGAACGCGCGCCGCTGTGTACCGATTACAAGCGCTGGAAAATCTGTGGCATGCCGCCGCCGTCGTCGGGCGGGATTGCCATCGCGCAGATCCTCGGCACGTTGCAGGCCCTGCAAGCCCGCGACCCACGCCTGGCCATCGCGCCCATGACGCCGCTCAAGAGCGCCTCCCCCGCCGGCCTTGAGCCCACGCCCGAGGCGGTTCACCTGATCGCCGAAGCCGGGCGCCTGGCCTTTGCCGACCGCGCCCTGTATGTAGCCGATGCCGACTTTGTGCCGGTGCCGGTCGCCGGCCTGGTCGCCCCGGATTACCTGGCCCGACGCGCCGCGCTGATCGGTGAACGCAGCCTGGGCATCGCGCAGCCGGGCCAACCGGCGGGCATTCAAGTGGCGTATGCCCCGGACCGCTCGCCGCTGCGCATCTCCACCTCACAAGTGGTGGCGGTGGATGACCAGGGTGGCGCCGTGTCGATGACCACCACGGTGGAGTCCGCATTTGGCTCGCACCTGATGGTCCAGGGCTTTGTGCTCAACAACCAGATGACCGACTTCTCGTTCATTCCCGAAGAAAACGGCCAGCCGGTGGCCAACCGCGTGCAACCCGGCAAACGCCCGCGCTCGGCCATGGCGCCGACCCTGGTGTTCGACCGCCACAGCGGTGAGTTGCTGGCCACCCTGGGTTCGCCGGGCGGCTCGCAGATCATCGAATACGTGAGCAAGTCCCTGGTGGCGATGCTCGACTGGCAACTCGACCCGCAAGCCGCGATCAGCCTGCCCAACTTCGGCAGCCGCAATGGCGCTACCGAACTGGAAACCGGCCTGTTCAGCCCGGCGTTGAAACAGGCGCTCAGGGACAAGGGCCATGCGCTGAGCGAGATCGAGATGACCAGTGGCATCCAAGCCATCGTTCGCACGCGGGATGCGCAGGGCAAGGTGCTGCTGAGCGGTGGTGCCGACCCTCGGCGGGAGGGGGAGGCGTTGGGCGATTGATCGTTAATGCACGGAGAACAGCACAGTGCGCAAGGCAAACAATCTCGGTTCCGTTCCTGGTGTCGACCACGGTTTTTGTTCGATCAATGACCCGCAGCGGCCGGAAGAGCTGTTCATCTGCAAGCAGATACACAGTGCGTCGGTGATGGAATGGCAGGCAGATCGGGTGGCCAATACGGTCGAAGCCGATGGCGTGTTGACGCGCCATCACCACCCGATCGCGGTGATCACCGCCGACTGCCTGCCCATTCTGTTCGCCTCGAACAACGGTGACTGGGTGGCCGCTGTGCATGGTGGCTGGAAGGGCCTGCAACGCGGGATCATCGCCAGCGCCGTGCAGCGCTTTGCCGCTGAAGGAGTGGCTGTCGATCAATTGCAGGTGGCAATCGGGCCGTCGATCAAGCCCTGTTGTTATGAGGTGAGCGCGGCGTTTATTGCCGAGTTCCAGTCGGACCAAGGGCACCTGTGGCCACACCGCCAGGCGCCATGGAGCGCTGAGCAACCGGCACCGCTGCTGACGCCGGAAATTGCACCGCCCCAGGCGAGACAAGCGGGCAGCGCATGGTTTGACTTGAGCGGGTATGGGCTGATGCTGCTGCAAGCGGCAGGCATTCGGCGCGAGCAGATTGAAGTGAGTGAGGTGTGTACCTATTGCACATCACCGACGTTTGCCAGCTACCGCCGACGCACGCATCAACCGCAAGAGGCGAAGACGTTGTTGTATTCGTGGATTGCTCGTACAAGCTGATTAACAAAGGCCTACAGCCCTCTTTTGAATGTCCTCTCCCCGAGCATAGGTATCTACACAACTTTGTAGCAGCCAACGGTAACCACGATGCGAAGCGAGCCGCTCTTGATTTTGCTTTTGATCTCAGGCGCCCCGTTAAACCACGCTGGCCGGAATTCGATATTGATTTGGGGGGTAAACCGGCAGGGATGCCGGTTTAGCCGCCCCGCGCCATGGATGGCGCGTGGCGGCGGCCCCCCAAATCAATGTCGGATTACGGGCACACCGAGCCTAGGCGAGGTGCCGAGTGGTGGGGCGAAGGCCTTTTGCTTACTTTTGGCTGGGCCGGCATTCCGGCCTTTCCAAAAGTGAGCCGCTGTAAGAGCGGAACCAATAGCCGCCGTTACCGCAGCAACGGATATGTACTCAGTCTGATCCAACATCTTGGTCGGCTGTCAGGCCGCCATCGGGGGCAAGTCGAATCGTCGCACCACCCCTCCCACATTTAGGTCGCGGGGCATCAGTTAGATAGTCGTCGGCTCCCGAGCCGTCACGGGAGCAAGCTCCCTCACCACAGGTTCAGGACCACGCCAAAGTTGTGTGGATACCTATGCTCCCTGAGACAAAACGCAAAGTGCCATGTCATTTTTTGCGATAAAAACGCCCTTGAACAGCGGCTCCACTACTGCGATTTTCTGGCCCGCCCTTTCTTGCCAGAAGCTACGTCAGACGCCGGAACCGCTATTCCCGGCTCGGGTGGCTGCCGCAAAGTACGCTGGAGCCTGGAAGGCCGAGGTAAAAGTGGATCAGTGCGGATCATCTACACCACACAATTGTCGTGTGGAGCAGTAGTAGCCCTGCTGATTTACGGCAAGGGCGCTACCGAGCCTATTCCAGCGCATATCCTGTACAAAATCGCGAAGGACATGAACCATGCCACTCACTGAGAAACAGCTGAAGGAACGTGACGCCAAGCGCACTATCGGCGAAGAATTACTGGCAGCCATTCAGGATGTCAAAGCGGGGCTTTACGGCGCAGTCCACCAGGTTGAAATCACTCAAGCCGCGGACGCAAGAAGTAAGACTGGGTTGTCGCAAGCCAAATTTGCCGAGCTGTTGGGGGTGTCGATAAGAACCCTTCAAGAGTGGGAACAAGGGCGTCGCTCCCCCTCCGGCGCAGCACGTTCGCTGCTGCATATTGCGGCTATAAGACCGGACGTTTTCCGGGAAGTCCTCAGTAACGCCTGATGGCGTTACTGACGCGCCGGGCGATGACTACCGGCTGATCTTCAACCCCTTGCGCCCCGCATGCCGCTCCAACGCCAGTTCAATCAAGCGGCTGACCAACTCGCTGTAGCTCATCCCCGCCGCCTGCCACAGCTTGGGGTACATGCTGATCCGGGTAAAACCCGGCAACGAGTTGATTTCGTTGATCAGCACTTCGCCGTCCTCGGTGAGGAACACATCGACCCGCGCCAGCCCTGCGCACCCCAACACCTCGAACGCTTCGACGGCCAGGCGGCGAATCCGCTCGCTGGCTTGCACGCTGATATCGGCCGGCACCACCACTTGGGCCGCCTGGTCGTCGATGTACTTGCTGTCGTAGGAATAGAAGCCGCTGCTCACCACGATCTCGCCGCAACCGCTGGCGATGGGATGTTCGTTGCCCAGCACGGCGCATTCGATTTCGCGGCCGTGGACGGCGGACTCCACCAGCACTTTCTCGTCAAAGCCCAGGGCCAGTTCGACGGCGGCGTGGTATTCGGCCTCGTCGTTCACTTTGCTCACGCCCACCGAAGAGCCTTGGTTGGCGGGTTTGACGAACATCGGCAGGCCGAGCTTGCCCACCGCCATGTCGAACGACGTGCGCGCGGCGTTGTTGCGGTTGAGGGTGATAAACGGCGTGACGGCAATGCCGGCGTCGCGCAGCAAGCGTTTGCTGATGTCTTTGTCCATGCACACCGCCGAGCCGAGCACGTCGGAGCCGACGAAAGGCAGGTCGGCCATGCGCAGCAGGCCTTGCAGGCAACCGTCCTCGCCGAGGGTGCCGTGGACGATGGGGAAGATCACATCGATGTGCGCGAGCAGGCCGCTGCCGGCGGTTTCCACCACTTGCTGGCTGGCCTTGCCCGGCACCACCGCCAGTTCGCGGTTGGACTGGTTGAGGGCGATCAGCGCCGGGTTTTCCTGGTTGATCAGGAAGTTCGAGGTGTCGTTAAGGTGCCAGTGACCGGCCTTGTCGATGCCGATCAGCACCGGCTCGAAGCGCGAGCGGTCGAGGGCATCGACAATATTGCGCGCCGATTGCAGCGAGACTTCGTGCTCGGCCGAACGGCCACCAAAAATAATCCCTACGCGCACCTTGCTCATGACCCGACCTCACTGTTGAAAGTAAGGCTTCTTACCATGAGCGGTCAGCGATTCGCTACCAGATGTACACCGAACAGCATGTAGCAACTCCCGGCAAAACGGTCGAGCCACTTACGCGAGCGGCTGTAGAGGTCGGCCATGCGCGCACTGGAAAACACCAGGGCCACGCTGGAATACCAGCTGAACGACAAGGTGGCCATGATGATCACCGCCAGGGTCAACAGCATCGGCGATGGCGACGGCGGCATGGTGGACGCGAAGATGGTGGCGACGAACAGCGCGGCCTTGGGATTGGACAGATTGCCCAGCAACCCCAGGCGCCAGGCGGAAAACAACGAGCGCCGGGGCCCGCCCGGCAAGCGGCTCTGCCCCATCGCCGGCGCCGAGCGTTTGAACAGCTTCAACCCCAGGTAGATCAGGTAGCAGCCACCGATGATCTTGAACGCCAGGTACAGCATGGGAGCGGCGGTAAACAGCGACTTTATGCCCAGCCCACCGGCCAGCCCCCACAGGATCGTCCCAGTCGCGACACCCGCCGAGGCCACCACGCCATGGCGGCGCGAACAGCTGGCGGCCAGTTGCGCGGTGTTGAAGAAATTGGGCCCGGGCGTGACCACCGCCACCGTCCACAGCAGGGCCAGCGAGATCAGGGGCGTCACGTAGGCGGGGTTGAGCAAATCCATGGCGGGCAACTCCATCAGCACAGGGCACGAACAGCGATCATAGGCCTCGCCTGCCTCCCTGCACAATCGTACAAGACCCCGGCAGACAAGGGCCTCAGACTCGGTTAACGTGTTTCCACCTCTTCTTGTGACAAGTCACCATGGGTAAACCCACCCCCACCCTCGACTGGGTCCACCGCGCGCCGCATGCCAGTGGCCTGGACCGTATCGAGGCGTACTTCGCCGGCATCGCGTTCGACCTGCATCGCCATGACACCTATGCCATCGGTCGCACCTTGTTCGGCGTGCAGAGTTTTCATTATCGCGGCGGCATGACCCATGGCCTGCCCGGCACCACCATGGTGATTCATCCCGACGAGACCCATGACGGCCGCGCTGGCAGCGAGGAAGGCTTCAAGTACCGCATGATCTATGTGGAGCCGGCGCTGGTCCAACAGATCCTCGGCGGCAAGCCGTTGCCGTTTATCCCCGGCGGGGTGTCCACCGACCCGTGGCTGTTTCGCGCCAGCGAAGTGTTGCTGCAAAGCCTGGACTGCCCGATCGACCGGCTGCAGGAGCAGGACGCCCTGTTCGACCTGGCCCAAGCCTTGAACAACGCCTCGGGAGCGATCACCACCCGCAAGACCTTCGATTACGTCGCCGCCGAACGCGCCCGGGAATTTATCCACAGCGCCCTGGGCCGCAGCATCACCCTGGATGAAATCGCCGAACACGCCGGCCGCGACCGCTGGGCCTTGTCGCGGGATTTTCGTTTGTTGTTCGGCACCAGCCCTTACCGCTACCTGACCATGCGCCGGCTGGATCTGGTACGCAGCCTGCTGGCCCAGGGCAAAACGCTGGTGGACGCAGCGATGATCGCCGGCTTCACCGACCAGAGCCACATGACCCGGCAATTTCACAGCACCTACGGCATGCCGCCGGCGCGCTGGGTGAAGATGCTCGGGCGCTGAACGCGCTCAACCGGCGGGCGTCAGCTGCTGCCCGTCAATCGGCTGGCCGATCGTGAGGAAATGCCCGCCCGCCACATGGTGCAAGGTGCGCAGTTGATCAAAGCCTTCGAAGTGCCAGTGCCCTTCGCTGAACACGCGCTCGTCGGCATACGCCGCGACCACTTCGCCGAGGAACAGGTCGTAGGTCTGCTGGGTGTGCGGCTCAGGCAACAGGCGGCATTCCAACCAGGCGACGCAGCCTTCGAGCAAAGGCGCCTCAGTGTGTTCACCGTTGAAGGTGCGCAGGCCATAGGCGGCGAATTTGTCGAGTTCCGCGCCGCTGGTAGTGCCCACCGTCTGGACGAGATCGGCCTGGGCCGCGCAGGGCACCTGCAGCACGAAGGTGCCGGCGCGTTCCAGCAGTTGCCGGGTCCAGGTGGCCTTGTCCAGCACGACGGCGACTTTCGGCGGTTCGAAATCCAACGGCATGGCCCAGGCGGCAGCCATGATATTGCGCTGACCGTCATGCGCGGCGCTGACCAGCACGGTCGGGCCGTGGTTGAGCAAGCGGTAGGCCTTGGACAGCGGAACGGGGCGGCAGTGGTCGGGGCTCATGGAGGATCGGCTCTTCAATCGTGAAAAAACCTACGATACCTCAAGCACAAGCCCTACGGGTCAGCTCGAGAGCTGGTTGGCGAACTGCCCGACTGCGCTGACGACCTTTTGTGCGCCGTCCTGGATGTCCACGATCACCGTGCCGGCTTCGGCCGCCAGGGCCAGGCCCTGCTCGGCTTGCTGGCGGCCGTCGCTCATCAGGCGCACCGCATCGGCAACGTGTTCGCCGCGCGCCTGCAGTTGCGACATCGAGTAAGCCAGCTCCTGCAGGAAGTTGGCATTCGACCATTCCACCCGGCCTTCATCGGTGTGGCCGGCGTTTTCTGAAGAGCGCTTCAATGCCCGGCGTCACTCTTTTTACAGCGGTCAGCTGCCATTGTTCCGGCAGATACCCATCACTTGATATTCCAGGGTATTGAGCTTGCCGCTGGTGTCTTCGTAGGTCATGCGCGAGGGCACGGGGCTGCATGAGCGGATCGGTGGTGTCACGTTGACCACCTTGGCGATGTCCAGGGTCATGCCATAGCGATAGGTCTGCACCACCGGGGCCGCTTTGCCCTCTCTGGCCGCGTACTCGGTCATGGCTTGTTCATTGCGCTCCATCGTCAGCGCAAACGTGCGATCGCCGCCGCCTTCGGCCAATGCGCCGAAGGACAGGATGGCCGTCAATATACCCAGGCTGGTTTTATAAAAGTTCATTGTTCATTCCTCGACTGAAAGTTCAGTGTCGAGACTAACCAAACAACCCTGACGCGATGTTCACCAGAAGATTACGTATTTGTTAGGTGGCACTAAGGTTCCAGAATTGTAATGTTCACGCAACACAGCCGTTATCCACGGTTTGCAACTATCAGCCCGGGCCAAATCAATAAGAACGCCCGCTTCCATAAGAAGCTGATCACTGCCAATACCGAGGAGCGAAACATGCATATCCGTTATTACACCCTCCCCCTCTCACTCATCGCCGCTTTGCCCCTGGCAGCGCTGGCCGTGGAAGACCAGTCCGACGGTTTTATCGAAGGCAGCCGCCTGAACGTGCTGGCACGTAATTTTTACTTCAACCGCGATGATCGCAAAGGCCAATCCAGCCCGACCGGCAACGGCTATTCAGAAGCCTGGGCGCAGGGGTTGATCGGCAAGTTCGAATCCGGCTTCACCCAGGGCACCGTGGGTTTTGGCCTGGATGCGTTTGCCATGGTCGGCGTGAAACTCGATTCGGGCACCGGCCGCAGCGGCGGCAAGGGCTCGTTCGGCATGTTGCCGGTGGACCGCGACAACCGCCCCGAAGACAGCTACAGCAAGGTCGGCGGCGCCGCAAAATTGCGCGTGCTGGACACAGTGATCAAGGCCGGCGACGTGTTCCCGCTGACGCCGGTGGTGGCCTACGGCGACTCCCGTGTATTGCCGGAAAGTTTCCGTGGCGTCACCGTGCAAAACACCAGCCTCGCCGGCCTGAGCCTGCAGGGCGGACGCTTGAGCGGCATGAGCCAGCCCAATGAAAGCGGCATGAACAAAGGCTTCGCGACGTTTTATGCGGGCCCGGTCGACTCGCCCTGGATCGGCTATTTCGGCGGTGACTATCAACTCAACAAGCACCTCGGTTTCAGCCTGTACAGCAGCCGCCTGAAAGACGCCTGGGACCAATACTACGTCGGCAGCACCGCCAGTTACCCGCTCACCGAAGACGTTTCGCTGTTCGGCGACGTCAATTACTACAAGGCCGTGGACGAGGGCAAAAAGCGCCTGGGCACATTCGACAACAACATCTGGAGCGCCCGGCTCGGGGTAAAAGTCGGCGCCCACAGCGTTGCCGTGTCGCACCAGCGCAACAATGGCGACGACGACTTCGATTACCTGCGCCAGTCGGACTCGATCTTCCTCAACAACTCGATCCAGTACAGCGACTTCAACTCGCCCAAGGAACGCTCATGGATGGTGCGCTACGACCTGGACATGCAGGCCTTCGGCATTCCCGGCCTGACGTTCATGACCCGCTACGCCAAAGGCAGCGGGGCCGACTACAGCAACGCCAACGCGGTGTATATGCGCCGCGATGCCGCCGGTAATCCGCTCACCGATCAGCGCCGCTGGGAACGCAATATCGAAGCCAAGTACGTGGTGCAGGCCGGCACGCTGAAGGACTTATCCCTGCGCCTGCGCCAGGCGAGCGTGCGCTCAAGTGCATTTGAGTCGGACCTGGAAGAAGTAAGGGTCATTATCGAATATCCACTGGCGGTGCTCTAAGCAACGCTTACATTTACTTGTCGATGAAGTACATCTCTTCACAGGTTCAAATCTGTCAGAACTGTAATATCGGCCTCACCTTCGCGTTAAGTTGCAGTTTTTATACTGCGCATCGAGCACTATTCATCTCTGCGGCTTTTGTGTAGCTCCTTTGGAACGGAGATGAACTTTTTACGCCCCGCTTGGGGCGTTTTTTTGTTCACTCGCACAGCGGCGAATCGTCGCAGCTACCTGACGTGGCTTGACCCTATAGCGACTTCACGGCTCAGAGTTTTCCTACAGCCAAATTCAGCGCCTCTATGAGGCCATGCCCCCTCTCCGTTTCCTTTGAAGGTAAATCCCCATGCGTATCCTTGTGGTTGAGGACGAGCAGAAAACCGCCGATTACTTGCAGCAGGGCCTGACCGAAAGCGGCTATGTCGTCGATTGCGCCGCCAGTGGCGTCGACGGCCTGCACCTGGCCCGGCAACACACCTATGAACTGGTGATCCTCGATGTGAACCTGCCCAACACCGACGGTTGGGAAGTGCTGGAACACCTGCGCCGCGACGGCAACCAGCGGGTGATGATGCTGACCGCCCGCGGCCGGCTGACCGACAAGATCAAGGGCCTGGACATGGGCGCCGATGATTACCTGGTCAAACCCTTCGAATTCCCCGAACTGCTGGCTCGCGTGCGCACGCTGTTGCGCCGCAGCGAGCACATTCCGTTGCCGGACGTGTTGCGCGTCGCCGACCTGGAGCTGGACCCACGCCGCCACCGCGCCTACCGCGGCACACGACGCATCGACCTGACCACCAAGGAGTTCGCCCTGCTGCACGTATTAATGCGCCAGGCCGGCGAGGTGATGACCCGCACGCAAATCATCTCGCTGGTGTGGGACATGAACTTCGACTGCGACACCAACGTCGTCGAAGTCTCCATCAGCCGCCTGCGCGGCAAGGTCGACGACCAGAGCGAGGTCAAGCTGATCCACACCATTCGCGGCGTCGGTTACGTGCTGGAGGCGCGTCAATGAGGACCAGCAGCCTGTCGATGCGCCTGGGCCTGACGGTCAGCCTGATGGGCGCCGGACTGGTCGTGCTGCTGGCGACCCTGGCTTACCTGGCCTTGACCCACGAGCTGGACAAACTCGCGCGCAAGGGCCTGGAAAACAAGCTGGAGCAGTTGGAACACAGCCTGAGCCAGAGCCTCGCCCCCCGCGACATCAGCAGCCGCCCCCACTCGCTGCTGGACCTGGTGATGGGCCACGACAATATCTACCTGACCATCATGAGCACCCAGGCCGATACGCCGGTGCTCCTCAGCGTGGGCGCAAAACCCCAGCAGCCGTTGTTGCTCGACGTACCGGCCGGCAAGACCCTGGCCTACCTGAACTGGGTGGACGGGCACGGCAACCGCATCCTCAGCGCCTCGCGCATGGTGGCGCTGCGCAATGGCGAGAACGTGCGCGTGCTGCTGTCGCTGGACCGCTCCGACGATGAAGCGTTGCTCAGTGCCTACCTGCGCTCCACGGTGATCGCCCTGCCGCTGCTGCTGATCCTGATCGGCATGGGCGCCTGGTGGCTGGTGCAGCGCGGGCTGGCGCCGTTGCAGCAGTTCAGCCGTGTGGCGGCGCAGGTCAGCACCCAGGACCTGACCCATCGCCTGGCGCTGGACAACCTGCCCAAGGAGCTGGGCGAGTTGGCCCAGGGCATCAACTTCATGCTGCACCGCCTGGACGACGGTGTGCGGCAACTGTCGCAGTTCTCCGATGACCTGGCCCACGAACTGCGCGCGCCGTTGACCAACCTGATGGGCAAGGCGCAGGTGACATTGTCCCGCGAGCGGCCTTCGCAGGAATACCAAGCGGGCCTGGAATCCTGCGTCGAGGAAATGGAACGCCTGTCGCGCATCGTCTCCGACATGCTGTTTCTGGCCCAGGTCAGCCATCCGGCGGCGCGGGCCGGGTTTGCCCGGGTGTCGTTGGGTGACGAAGCGCAGCGGGTGATGGAGCTGTTTGCCTTGAGCGCCGAGGACAAACAGGTGACCCTGAACCTGCGCGGCGACGCCTGGGTGATGGGCGATCGCCTGATGATCCAGCGGGCCATCTCCAACTTGCTGTCCAATGCCATCCGCCACACGCCAACCGCGTCTACCGTGTTGTTGCTGGTGGAAACCTACGGCCAGCGTGTATCGCTGTCGGTCGGCAACACCGGGCGCGGCATCGAAGCGCACCACCTGCCGCACTTGTTCGAACGCTTCTACCGCGCCGACAGCAGCCGTACCCGCGCCGAGGGCGGCACCGGCCTGGGGCTGGCCATCGTGCAGTCGATCATGCACCTGCATCAGGGTCACGCCGATGTCAGCAGCCAGCCGGGGCGTTTTACGCGCTTCAGCCTGGTGTTTCCTCGTCCTTGCGATGCGCCCAGTGATACAACGCCGGCAGCACCAGCAAGGTCAGCAACGTAGAGGAAATGATCCCGCCGATCACCACCGTCGCCAGCGGCCGCTGCACCTCGGCGCCGGTGCCGGTGGCCAGGGCCATGGGGATAAACCCGAGGGAGGCCACCAGCGCCGTCATCAACACCGGGCGCAGCCGGGTCAGCGCGCCTTCGTTGATGGCCATCGACAGCGAGCGCCCTTCCTCGCGCAGGTTGCGGATAAACGCGATCATCACCAGGCCGTTGAGCACCGCCACGCCGGACAAGGCGATAAAGCCCACCCCGGCCGAGATCGACAACGGAATATCGCGCAGCCACAGCGCCATGATCCCACCGGT
Organism: Pseudomonas sp. GW704-F2; assembly: GCF_059423025.1. NCBI lineage: Bacteria > Pseudomonadati > Pseudomonadota > Gammaproteobacteria > Pseudomonadales > Pseudomonadaceae > Pseudomonas > Pseudomonas sp. GW704-F2. Next base: position 320,280 of record NZ_JBWKXO010000002.1, read on the forward strand.
CAAGGCGAACGGAATCCCGGTGAACACCAACAGCCCGTCCTTGAGGTTGTTGAACATCATGAACAACAGCCCGAACACCAGCAGCAGCGCCACCGGCACCACGATGCGCAGGCGGTCGGAGGCCTCCTTCAACTGTTCGAACTGCCCGCCCCAGGTAGTCCAGTAGCCAACCGGCACTTTGACCTGGGCGCCGATGGCGGCTTCGGCCTCTTGGACAAACGAGCCGATATCGCGCCCCCGCACGTTGGCGCTGACAATCACCAGGCGCTTGCCGTTCTCGCGGCTGATCTGGTTCGGGCCCAGCACCAGGTCGAGGCTGGCGACCTGGGACAAGGCGATAAAACCCAGTTGCCCGGAGGCGTTACCGGTCAGCGCCGGCACCGGGATCAGCAGCCGCGACAAGCCGTCGATATCGGTGCGCAATGCGTCGGACAAACGCACGACCATGTCGAAACGTCGGTCACCTTCGTACAACGTTCCGGCCTGGCGCCCACCGACTGCGACGGCAATCGTGTCCTGCACATCGCCGACGTTCAGGCCAAACCGCGCGGCCTTGTCGCGGTCGATATTGATGGTCAGTACCGGCAGGCCGGAGGTCTGTTCGACCTTCACTTCCGAGGCGCCGTTCAGGCCTTGCAAGGTCTCGGCAATTTCCCCGGCGGTGGCGTTGAGCACCGCCATGTCGTCGCCGAATACCTTCACTGCCACGTCGCTGCGCACCCCGGAAATCAGCTCGTTGAAGCGCAGCTGGATCGGTTGCGATAGTTCATACGCACTGCCCGGCACAATCGCACTGGCGCGCTGGATATCGGCGATCAGCGTTTCGCGGGACTTCTGCGGATCAGGCCACTGATCCTTGGGCTTGAGCATCACGTAGCTGTCGGAAATGTTCGGTGGCATCGGGTCGGAGGCGATCTCCGCGGTGCCGGTGCGGGCGAAGACCCGTTCGATTTCCGGCACCTGGGCCATCAAGGTTTTTTCCAACTGCTGTTGCATCTGCACCGACTGCGTCAGGCTGGTGCCGGGCACGCGCAGGGCTTGCTGGGCGAAGTCGCCTTCGCTGAGGCTGGGGATGAATTCGCTGCCCATGCGGCTGGCCACCAGCCCCGAGGCGACGATGGTCAACAGCGCCAAACCGAACACCAGCGGGCGCCGCGCCATCACCCCATCGAGCACCGGCGCATAGACCCGGCGCGCACTGCGCATCACCAGGTTTTCTTCTTCCTTGACCTTGCCGGTGACAAACAGCGCAATCGCCGCCGGCACAAAGGTCACCGAGAGGATCATCGCGCCGAACAGGGCGATCACCACGGTGAAGGCCATGGGGTGGAACATTTTCCCGGCCACGCCGGTGAGGGCGAAGATCGGCAGGTACACCACCATGATGATCAGTTGCCCGAAGATCAGCGCGCGCCGCGCCTCCTTGGCCGCCGCGAACACTTCGTGCAGGCGCTCGCTGCGGGTCAACAGGCGGCCGTGTCGCTGTTGCGCATGGGCCAGGCGACGGATCGCGTTCTCGACGATCACCACCGCGCCGTCGACGATGATGCCGAAGTCCAGCGCGCCGAGGCTCATCAGGTTGGCGCTGACTTTGTTGGTGAACATGCCGGTAAAGGTGAACAGCATCGCCAGCGGGATCACCATCGCGGTGATCAGCGCCGCGCGGATGTTGCCGAGGAACAGGAACAACACCGCGACCACCAGTAGCGCGCCTTCGAAGAGGTTTTTCTTCACCGTGGAGATGGCTTTTTCGACGAGGTTGGTGCGGTCGTAGACGGTAACGGCGACCACGCCCTCGGGCAGCGAGCGGTTGATCTGTTCGAGTCGCGCAGCCACGGCCTGGGACACGGTGCGGCTGTTTTCGCCGATCAACATGAACACCGTGCCCAGCACCACTTCACGGCCGTTTTCGGTGGCGGCGCCGGTACGCAGCTCACGGCCGATCTCGACCTGGGCCACATTGCGCACGCGGATCGGCGTGCCGTCCGAGGTGGTGATGACGATGTTGGCGATATCGTCGATCGACGCCACTTGCCCCGGTGCGCGGATCAGCAATTGCTCGCCGCTGCGCTCGATGTAGCCGGCACCGACGTTGGCGTTGTTGCGTTCCAGCGCGGTGACCAGATCGCTCAAGGTCAGGTTATAGGCCGCCAGGCGCTTGGGGTCGGGGGCGATCTGGTATTCCTTGGCAAAACCACCGATGGTGTTGATCTCGGCCACGCCGGGCACGTTGCGCAGTTGCGGCTTGATGATCCAGTCCTGGATCACGCGCAGGTCGGTCGGCGTGTAGGGCGTGCCGTCGTCCTTGCGCGCGCCCTCTTCGGCTTCCACGGTCCATAGGAAAATTTCCCCAAGACCGGTGGAAATCGGCCCCATCGCCGTTTCGATGCCGACGGGCAGTTGTTCACGGGCGACTTGCAGGCGTTCGTTGACCAATTGGCGGGCAAAGAACAGGTCGGTGCCGTCCTTGAAGATCACCGTGACCTGGGACAAACCGGAGCGCGACAGCGAACGGGTCTGCTGCAACCCCGGCAACCCGGCCATCGCGGTTTCAATGGGAAAGGTGATGCGCTGTTCGGTTTCCAGCGGCGAAAAACCGGGCGCCGCCGAGTTGATCTGCACCTGCACATTGGTGATGTCGGGCACCGCGTCGATGGGCAGTTTCTGATAGCTGGCGACGCCGACACCGGCCATCAACAGCACCGCCAACAGCACGATGATGCGCTGCTCGATGGCGAATTGGATAAGGCGCTCAAACATGGGAAATCACTCGCTGGATCAATGGGCGTGTTCGGCCGAGCCTTTGCCCAGTTCGGACTTGAGGATGAAGCTGCCGACCGTGGCCACCTGTGCCCCGGCGTCGAGGCCCCGGCGCACTTCGACGTAGCCGTTTTCGCTGACGCCCAGTTCCAGATGGCGGGTGACGAACCCGTCCGCCGTGCGAACGAACACCGAGGGCTTGTCCTCGACGGTCTGGATCGCGGCCTCGGGCACGGTGACCTTGGCCTGGTAGGTGTCGGTGGCGATCTGTACGGCGACGAACAACCCCGGGCGCCAGGCGTCATCGGGGTTGGGCACGGTCACGCGCACGGTGGCGGTGCGCGTCTGCTCGCCCAGCAAGTTGCCCACATAGGCCACGGTACCGAGTACTTCGGTGCCCATTTCGGTGGAGCTGACTTTCACCGGCTTGCCGACGCGGACCTTGTTCAAGTCCTTGGGAAAGACGCCGAACGTGACCCACACCTGCGACAGGTCCGACAAGGTGAAGGCGTTGCTGGTCTCGCTGACCACCTCGCCGACGCCCAGGTGTTTCTCCACCACCACGCCGGCGAACGGTGCGCGCAATTCATAGCGATTGCCGCCGGCCGGCACGGCGCTGCCGCTGAGGGCGGTCATCTTCTGGCGGGCGTTGTTCAGGGCGATTTCGGCTTCCTGCAAGGCCTGGCGCGCCAGCAGGTAATCCTGCTCGGCGGAGATCTTGTCCTGCCACAGTTGGCGCTCGCGCTGGAAGGTGGTGCGCGCCAGTTCGAGGCGGCGCTGGCTGGCGGCCAGCTCGCTGCGCTGATCGGAAATCTGCTGGCTGGCGATCACCGCCAGCAACTCGCCTTGCTTGACCGCCTGGCCGAGGTTGACCTTCACTGCCTCCACCACCCCCGCCGCACGCGGCACGATGTGCGACGTGCGGTCTTCATCGAAGCGCACTTCACCCGGCAACGACAGCACCGTGCTGATCGGCCGCGGCTGGGCCTGGGCCAGTTGAATACCGGCGGCCTCGATCTGCTGCTCGGTGAGTTCGAGTGTGCCTTCTTCTTCCTCGGCGTTTGCCAGGCCGGACAGCATCAGGCCCAGGACGAGGGCTAGCGCCACGCCATGTTTAGTCTGCATAGAGGACTCCAAAAAAAATCAGAAACGGGCGAGGTCGCCGTAGATCCGTTCGATGCGTACCCAGGCGTCGGTGGCCTGGGCGGTCGCCGTGAGGTATTGGCTGCGGGCCGCGATCAAGGTGCGCTGGGCGTCGAGGACGTCGAGGAAGTTGAACTTGCCCATTTCGAAGCCACGGGTGGCGCTGTCCACCGCGCTCTGCGCGGCGGGCAGGATCTGCTGGTTGAACGCGCGCACTTCGGTGTTCGCGGTTTGCCACAGGTCCAGGGCCTGGCGGGTTTCGGTGCGCAGGCGCAGTTCGGCGGCGTTGCGCAGGTCACGGGCCTGGTCGGCGCGGCGGGTGGCCGCGAGCACGTTGCCCTGGTTGCGGTTGAACAGCGGGATCGGCATCGACACGCCCACCAGATTCACGCGCTCGCGCACGCTGGCGTCGTACTGGCTGCCAATCGACACATCGAGGTTGGGGATGCGCTGGGCTTTTTCCAGGCCCACGCTGGCTTCGTTCTGCAGGATTTGCAGTTCGGCCAGGCGCAGCTCGGCGGTCTGCTCAAGACGCGCCAGCAGTTGCGCGGCGGGCGGCAACGTCGCCGGGACGCTGCTTGGCGTGGCGACGGCGGCGAAGTCGGGCGCGGCGCTGCCGGTGCTGGCAGCCAGGCGGCGATAGGCATCGCTGACACCCATCTGGGCGCGGTTGAGTTCCAGGCGGATTTCCGACAACTGCACCTGGGCGCGGGTGGCTTCCACTGGCGACGATTTACCGGCGTTGACGCGGCCATTGGCGATCACCAGGCCGCGCTCGGCCAACGCCAGGGAGCGTTGCGCCAGGTCGAGGCGCTCCTGGGCGCGAAGGGCGCCGTAATAACTGTCGATCACCTCGGCGCGCAAGCCGTTGCGGCGCTGTTCGAGGGTCAGCGCCGCGACGTCCTGGCCGCGCGTGGCCAGCTCGATGCGCGCGCCGCGCTTGCCGCCCAGTTCCAGGGTCTGGCTTAACTTGAGCGTGGTGGTGCGGGTGTCGCGGCGGGTGTCTTCGGCATCCCACGAGGCCACCGGGTTGGGGATCAGCCCCGCCTGCTGGCGGCCGCCGCTGGCGATGTCGATCTCCCATTGCGCGGCGGCCAGGTCGGGGTTGTTGGCGAAGGCGGTTTGCAGGGCGGCGTCGAGGGTCAGGGTTTGAGCGCCGACCCCTTGTGCTGTCGCCAGCAACACGATGATCGAGCACAGTAGAGTTCTTGCACGAGTTGGCATAACGAGAGTTCCAGGCCCATGAAATGGCGGATAAATCCAAGCCGGGGCACTGTAACTTTCGGTACTTATCAGGGCGGTGGGGCGAACATTACAAATCCGTTAGCAAGGCTCAAGCATGGGCGTCTTCGGGCCCGTCACGATGAAAACCCTCGCCCTCGACCTGCAGCGTGACGTGGGAAATATCGAATTGTTCATGCAGCAATTGCGTCACTTGAGCGAGGACCTGCTGTTCGGTGCCCGGCATCGCATCCGCCACCAGATGGCTGCTCAGCACGTTCTTGCCACTGGTGAGCGCCCAGATATGCAGGTCGTGTACGTCCTTCACGCCGGGCACGCCACGCATGGCCTGCTCCACGCTGTCGATATCGACGCCGTCGGGCACGCCTTGCAGCAGCACATTCATGCTGTCCTTGAGCAGCACCCAGGTGCGCGGCAACACCCAGAAACCAATCGCCGCCGCCACCACGGAGTCGACCCAAGCCCAGCCGGTCAACATGATCACGACGGCCGCGATGATCACACCGATAGAGCCGAGCATGTCGCTCCAGACCTCCAGGTACGCGCCTTTGACATTCAGGCTTTCGCCGCTGCCGGCGCCGAGCAGGCGCATGGAGATCAGGTTGACGAGCAGCCCCAGCACGGCGATCACCAGCATGCCGGTCGACTGGATTTCGGCGGGTGCCTGCAGGCGTTGATAGGCCTCATAAAGGATGTAGAACGCCACCGCAAACAGCAGCAAGGCATTGAACGCCGCCGCCAGGATTTCAAAGCGGGCATAGCCGAACGTGCGCTTGCGGTCGGCGGGGCGCTTGGCGATCTGGATCGCCACCAGGGAAATCGCCATGGCCAGGGCATCGGTCATCATGTGCGCGGCATCGGACAACAGCGCCAGGCTGCCGGTGATAAAGGCACCGATCACCTCGGCAATCATGAAACTGCTGGTCAGCCCGAGGGCCATCCACAACTGCCGTTCGTGGCCGGCGCGTACCTGGGCGTGGTTGTGTCCTGCGCTCATGAAACATCCTCGTGGGGTGTGGTTGGATGAATCATAGCGCCCTAGCAGAAGATTCGGATGGGGTCGGCACTTCCTCAGGCCGCCAACGTATGGCGCTTGCTGAACAGCACCACGCTCACCACCCCCACCGCGCCCATCACCACGCAATAACCCACGCAAATCCACGGGCTGGTCGGCATCAGTGCGATCAGCATCAAGGGCGTGGTGCTCGCCCACAGCGCGTAGGCAATGTTGTAGGTGAAGGAAATGCCTGACACCCGCACCGGCGCCGGGAACAGTCCGACCATCACCGACGGCACTGCGCCGACCACGCCGCAGCTCAAGCCTGCCACGGCATATGCCGCGCCGAGCCAGACGCCACCGGCGATCAGGCTGGCGTATAACACCGCGATCCCCAGTGGCAGCAACAGGCTGTAGACCAGCACCGCGCGCCAGGCGCCGATGCGGTCCACCAGCAGGCCGGCGAGTACGCAACCGATGTTCAGGAACACAATGCCCAGCGCGCTCAGGGCGAAGGTGTGGCTGGGCGTCATGCCGAAGGTTTTCTGCATCATGGTCGGGGTGATGACCACCAGCACCACCACGGCGGAGGTAAGCACGCAGGTGAGGATCATCGCCGGCAGCAACACGCGGCGATGGTCGCGCAATACGGTGCGCAGCGGCAGTTCGGCGGCGGCTTGGCGGCGCGCCTGCATGTCGAGGAATACCGGGGTTTCGTTGAGCCAGCGGCGCAGCCACACGCCGATCACGCCGAAGACGCCGCCGAGCAGGAAGGGGAAGCGCCAGGCGTAGTCGAGGATCTCCGCCGGGGTGAAGATTTGCGCCAGCAGCGTGGCGGTCAGTGCGCCGAGCAGGTAGCCGAAGGTCAGGCCGGCCTGCAAAAAGCCCAAGGCGTAACCGCGGTGATGGGGCGGCGCGTGCTCAGCAACAAAGGTCCAGGCGCTGGGCACTTCACCGCCCACCGCCGCACCTTGCAGCACGCGCAGCACCAGCAGGATCAGCGGTGCGAAATAGCCGATTTGCGCGTAGGTCGGCATGATCCCGATCAGCAGGCAGGGCAAGGCCATCATCAGGATGCTCAGGCTGAACACGCGCTTGCGCCCTAGGTGATCGGCGAAGTGCGCCATCAGGATGCCGCCCAGCGGGCGCGCGAGGTAGCCGGTGACGAAGATCCCGAAACTTTGCAGCAGGCGCAGCCACTCGGGCATTTCCGGCGGGAAGAACAGTTGGCTGAGGGTCAGCGCGAAAAACACGAAAATGATGAAGTCGTAGATTTCCAGGGCACCGCCGAGGGCGGCCAGACCCAGGGTTTTGTAGTCGGAGCGGGAAAAACGCTGCGCCTGGGCAAGCGAGGTGGCAGTCATGTTGAGGCTCGGCAGACAAACAAAATGGCGTGCAGGTTATGAGCTGCGCCGGATGATGGCAATCGCGGCGGATATATTTGTTTTCCTCAATGATCGATGAAGATAACTGCATTCCCATATCAATGGCCGTAGCGGAACATGCCGTAAAACTGCCAAAACCATAACAATTACAAGAGGAATGACTCGTGGCCGATGCTATCGAAGAAAGCCGCTATGCCCGATTTGCCCTGCGCTGCTCCAATTTCGCCGAACGCTGGTTTCCCGACTCCTGGGTGTTTGCCGCCCTCGCCGTGATCATTGTCGCCGTGGCGACCCTGGGCATGGGCGCCGCGCCGACCGAAGCCGCCAAGGCGTTTGGCGATGGGTTCTGGAGCCTGATCCCGTTCACCATGCAGATGGCCTTCGTGGTGATCGGCGGTTACGTGGTCGCCAGTTCGCCACCAGCGGTGAAACTGATCGACCGCCTGGCGCGCATCCCGAAGAACGGCCGCTCGGCCGTGGCCTGGGTGGCGTTGATTTCCATGGTTGCCTCGTTGCTCAACTGGGGCCTGTCCCTGGTGTTCGGCGGTTTGCTGGTGCGCGCATTGGCGCGGCGCACGGACTTGCGCATGGACTACCGCGCTGCCGGTGCCGCGGCCTACCTGGGGCTCGGCGCGGTATGGGCGCTCGGGCTGTCGTCGTCGGCCGCGCAGTTGCAGGCCAACCCGGCCAGTCTGCCGCCGTCGATCCTGTCGATCACCGGGGTGATCCCGTTCACCGACACCATCTTCCTGTGGCAATCCGGCGTACTGCTGCTGGCGCTGATCGTGGTCTCGCTGATCATCGCCTACGCCACCGCGCCCGGCCCGAACAGCGCCCGTGACGCCAAGGCCTGCGGGGTCGACCCGGCCTTCAACCTGCCCACGCCGCAGGCCCCGACACGCCCGGGCGAATGGCTGGAACACAGCCCGGTGCTGACGATCCTGCTGGCGGTGCTGGCGGCAGGTTGGTTGTTCCACGAGTTCTCGACCAAACCGGCGATCAGCGCGATTTCCGGGCTGAACACCTATAACTTCCTGTTCATCATGGTCGGTGCGCTGCTGCACTGGCGCCCGCGCAGTTTTCTGGACGCGGTCGCCCGCGCGGTGCCGACCACCACCGGCGTGCTGATCCAGTTCCCGCTGTACGGCTCGATTGCCGCGCTGATGACGGTGGTCAAGGGCGGCGACGGCCAGACCCTGGCTCACCATATCTCGACCTTCTTCACCTCCATGGCCTCCCACGACACCTATGCCCTGTTGATGGGCGTGTACTCGGCGGTGCTGGGTTTCTTCATCCCGTCGGGCGGCGGCAAGTGGATCATCGAAGCGCCCTACGTGATGCAAGTGGCCACTGACCTGCAATACCACCTGGGCTGGGCCGTGCAGATCTACAACGCGGCCGAGGCGCTGCCGAATTTGATCAACCCGTTTTATATGCTGCCGTTGCTGGGCGTGTTGGGGCTGAAGGCGCGGGATCTGATCGGGTTTTCGTTCGTGCAGTTGCTGGTACACGCGCCGTTGGTGTTGTTTTTGTTGTGGGCGTTGGGGACGACGTTGAAGTATTTGCCGCCGGTGATGCCTTAAACGCAGCGGCAAGCTTGAGGTTTGTAGCTCCAGGCTTTCCGCTTAAAGCGTGTAACTTCAAGCTGTCTTCCCTGCGTCACATTCCACTGCTACCGTCCTGGCGAAATATCTTGCAACAAACCGCCAGCAAGGACTCCCGCAATGAGTGACGAGCACGAAGACCGCCCGGCCCCCGATTCCATCGATCAACCGCCGGTAGACACCAGCCGGCGGCGCTTCCTCGGCGGCGCAGCGGTGCTGGGGGTGGGCGCGACCTTGAGTGCCTGCGGCAATCCCGGCGACGCGCCGGGCAAACCGCTGCCTCGGCCGCTCACGCCGCAAGAGTTGGATAAGGCATTACACGACCAAGTGAAAACCGTTGTGGTGATCTACGCCGAAAACCGCAGCTTCAACAACCTGTTTGCCGATTTCCCCGGGCTGGAGAAACCGCTGTCGGCGCTGTCTCCCACCGACTATCAGCAGCGCGACCGCGACGCCAGCGTATTGACCACCCTTCCCCCGGTGTGGGGTGGTGTGTTGCAAGTCGGCTCGCAAAGCGTCGACGGGGTGACCTACCCCAGCGAAGTGCAATTCCAGGAAAACCTGCCCAACGCCCCGTTCGCCCTCAAGGGCCCGAACGCCGAAGACCTGCCCTTGAGCCTGGTCACCCGGGATTTGTGGCACGTGTTCTACCAGAACCAGATGCAGATCAACGGCGGCAAGAACGACAATTTCGTCGCCTGGGCCGATTCCGGCGGCCTGGTGATGGGGCATTATGCCCAGAGCCGTTATTCCCTGCGCCTGTGGGACGTGGCCAAGGAGTTTGTGCTCTGCGATAACTTCTTCCAGGGCGCATTTGGCGGCTCGTTCCTCAACCACCAATACCTGATCAGCGCGACCGCGCCGGTTTATCCGAACGCCGCGCAGTCGGTGGCCAAGGCGCAGATCGCCACGCTGCAAAGCGACGATCCCACCGACCCACGCCTCAAGCCCCTGGACAAATCCCCGGCCAGCGCCATGAGCGGCCCGCCGCAGTTCGGCCCGAGCGCGCTGACCCCGGACGGTTACGCCGTGAACACCCTGGCCCCGCCCTACTGGCCGACCTGGATTCGCGACCCGCAAAACCCGGACTACGCCAAGCCCGACCTGCCCAACGTGCTGGTGCCGCAAACCCACGAACACATCGGCGACAAGCTGTCGAAAAAGAACATCGACTGGGCCTGGTACGCCGGGGCCTGGCAAGCGACGCTGGAACAGTTCAAGGACTCGGGCGGCATTCCGAAGATCCCCAACTTCCAGTATCACCACCAGCCGTTCAACTACTTCAAGCAACAGGGCCCGGAAAACCGCGCGGAGCGTGACAAGCGCCTGCGCGACGCGGGCCTGGGCGATGAGTCGAGCACCAACAAGTTCTTTGCCGACGCGCAGGCGGGCAAGCTGCCCGCCGTAACCTTCTACAAACCCCAGGGCAACCTCAACATGCACGCCGGTTATGCCGACGTGGCCTCGGGTGACCGCCATATCACCCGCGCCCTGAAGGTGCTGCAGGAAAGCCCGCAGTGGAAAAACATGGTGGTGGTGGTGACCGTCGATGAAAACGGCGGCTGGTGGGACCACGTGGCACCGCCCAAGGGCGACCGCTGGGGCCCTGGCACACGGGTTCCGACCCTGGTGGTGTCGCCGTTCGCGCGCAAAGGCACGGTGGACCATACGGTGTACGACACCGCGTCGATCCTGCGCCTGATCACCCGCGTCTTCCAGTTGGAGACACTGGACGGGCTCAAGCGGCGCGACGACGCCATGATCGCCCGCGGCCAGAAACCGATGGGCGACTTGAGCAATGCGTTGCAGTTCGAGGTGTAGGACGGCTTATCCAATAGCGACACGCCCGGCGATTTTGCACGCGGTTTTCCTGGTCAGCCGCTACTGTGTGGAGGTGGGCTTTCACCCCGCGCAGACGGGCTCTCGCTGACAAGGAATCATCTATGTTTAAACCGACCAGGTTGTCCTTCACCTTGGCCGCACTGATCGCGAGTGCGGTCGTACAGGCCGACATCGACGTACCGCTGGGCAGCACGCAACGGGTTACCCAGTTGTTCGCTTACCCCAATAACTGCAACGTGATCTGCTTCCGGCCGTGGACGCTGGAGCAGACCGTCGAGCACTACCTCAACCAGAGCCTGCAGCGCGACGGTTACAGCCGCGCCAAGGTCAGCGTCAGAAAGCATGACGGCCAGGTCGCGGCGACCTTCAGCGGCGTGCCCGACAACTATGGCCAGCCGCTGACGAGCTTGCTCGCTACCGCCGACCTGGCCTACCAGGGCGCGAGCCGGCTCAATAGCGATGGCAAGTGGGCTTACAACTGGTACTTGTTCCTGCCGCTGGGCATGGCCCTGGAAAACCGCAAAAGCATCGAGCTGCTGCACTTTCCGCCGGATTACTCGCTGACCCAGGCCCAGGATTACCTGGAATCGGCCACCACCGACCGCTGGGCCGCCCTGCTCGTCGACAATGGCATTCCGGCCAGCGAAACCCCGGCCTACCAGACCATCATCGACATCGCCCCGATCGCCGCGCCGTCCAACGCCGGGAAAGACCTGGAAAACGTCTACAGCTACTTCACCGACTACCAGACACGCATGGTCAAGGAACTGAGCCTGCCGCCCAAAGGTGCGTTGCCGATGGTCGCGTTCGGCGCACCGGTGCGCAGTTGGATCAAGCAACAATACGGGCAAACCGTGGGTGTGCTGGGCCTGGCGCAAATCAGCCCGATCCCCGGCAAAACCGTCTCGGTCCTGGGCGCCAACCACCCCAGTTACATCTGGTATGCGGCAAGCCCCGACACGTATGACGGTAACGAGCAGAAGGCCGACGAGGCCGGTTTGAAAGTGATGGGCCAGGATTTGAGCGCCGCCTGCTGGCAAGCCGGAATGGGCCAGAAACCGGCGAGCGATGCGAATGTGCTGCTCAAGGCGTGCATGAACACTTGGCAGGTCACGCGTAAAGAACAGACCTGCGAATTGTTCTACACCTCGGTGCGCAACCTGACCCCGGAACAGGCCAACGCCAAATGCGCCACGTCCGCGATCAAAGCCCAGCTCAAACAGCTGAAAGACGCCGCGCCCACCCCGACGATCAGCGCCCCGGCGCTGTAAAAGCGCAAAAAAACGCCGATTTCTACTGTCAAAGTTGACAGTAGAAATCGGCGTTATGTTCAGCGAGTCTTGATCCGGGCCCTTCCGCTGCAAGACTGCCAGTCAGACATCACCCGCAAGTCGATGCAGCCCAACCCAGGAGAGTTATGAAAACTCGCGCCATGGATAAGGCTGTAAACCCTATGAATGACTGCCTTTACCCGTTCAAGACACTGTTCGTCGGGCAGGGCTACCCTTCGTCCAAACACTTCCAGGTCAGCCACGCCAGGGACGGCGCCGGGGCCAGGGTCAAGGCGCGCATCGCCTTTGAGAGTCGCATACGCATTGCCAAGGTCTCCGGCTACGCGGTGAACGAGCGACGCCCGCACACCTTGCAACTGTCGCCGCGCATCCACTTGTACGACTGTTGGTTCTGCGGCCTGCTGCGCCACTCCTGCAACCCGAATGTATTTTTGGACACCACCTACCTGGAGCTCTGGACCGTGCAGCCCATCGCGGCCGGCGCCCTGTTGACCCTGGATTACGCCAGCACCGAGGACGCGCTGTTCCGGCAGTTCGCGTGCCAATGCGGCGAGCTGAACTGCCGGGGCTGGATCACCGGCAGCCAGGAGCCGCTGAACGCCGAAGGGCAGACGTTCATGACCCTGTGGCGCGAGCGCAAGCGCCCTTAGGCTTCACCCAGCGGGCGCAAGCGATACTGCGGCGGCAACTGCTCAAAACCAGTGATGGTGGTGTTCAAGCTCTTCCAGCGGCCATCCTTGATGCCGTAGATGCAACCGTGGATCGACAGGCTCTGCCCCCGGTGCCAGGCGTTTTGCACAATGCTGGTATGACCGACGTTGGCCACCTGCTGAACCACGTTCAATTCGCAGAGGCGGTCGACGCGCTCTTCCTCAGTCGGCAACTTGGCCAGCAGATCGCGGTTTTCGTAGTAGAGGTCGCGAATGGTGCGCAGCCAGCCGTCGATCAGGCCGAACTGACGGTCCTGCATCGACGCCCGCACACCGCCGCAGCCATAGTGGCCGGTGACCAGGATATGTTTGACCTTGAGCACATCGACGGCGTACTGAATCACCGACAGGCAGTTGAGGTCGGTGTGCAGCACCACGTTGGCCACATTACGGTGTACGAACAGATCACCCGGCAGCATGCCGACGATTTCGTTGGCCGGTACGCGGGCGTCGGAACAGCCGATCCACAGGTATTCCGGTGCTTGCTGGCGGGCCAGCTTGGCGAAGAATTCGGGATCTTCCTGTTTGATCGCATCCGCCCAGCGTTCGTTGTTATCAAGCAGCTCTTGTAGTTCGTTCATCAGGGAAAGCCTCAGGAATGATGCGCAGCTTTGACAGACGACCGCCCGTCCGGGTCACGCCCGGAATAAAGATAGACGGCAGGCGATGACTTGAATCTTGGTGCGCCAGGCCTGTCCACACACTATAAGCCCCACAGTATGAGGATTGGCCATGACTGAATCACGACGTCCATACGGCGCTACACAGCCGGAACCGATTGATGACAATGAGGATCGCATGGGCTCGGTGCGCGAGCTGGACTTTGACGATCAAGAGCCGAAGGCGGGAATCGGCGATGAACTGCCGCTTGTCGAGCGCAAACGCCGGATGCGCGACGAACGGGTGGGCGAGGCCGAGACGACCGATGACGAGATGAGCCCGGAGAACCTGATCCGCGAGGACGGCGCACGGGATGCACAGGAAGAAGGCGAAGGCGAACAGGCCGATTGGGACCTGAGCATCGTCGACGAGGATGAAATTGGCGGCGGCAATGGCTTGGATGAAGCCGAACTGGCCGAGCGCGAGCCTGTCAACGGCAACCGCTGACACACCGTAGATCCAAATGTGGGAGGGGGCTTGCCCCCGATAGCACACTGTCAACAATACATGTGTTGACTGACACACTGCCATCGGGGGCAAGCCCCCTCCCACATGGGTTGCGTGTTCAGTCGACCAGGGTGCAGGCCATCACGACCGCATCTTCGCGACCGCCGACGGCTGGGTAGTAATCGCGCCGACGGCCGATTTCATTGAAGCCATAGCGTTCATACAGCCGGAACGCGCCAGCGTTGCTGTCACGCACTTCGAGGAAACATTCCCGTGCGCTGGCGGCATAGGCGCGGGACATCAGGTGCTCGAGCAGCGCCAGGCCGAGGCCGCGGCCCTGGTTTTCCGGTTTGACGGTGATGTTCAGCAAATGCGCTTCATCAAGGATGATCTGCACCACCCCGTGGCCCACTTGCTGCTCACCTTCGAACATCAGCCAGATCTGGTACTTGCCCAGCCCGTCGAGAAAGATCCCGCGGGTCCAGGGGTGGCTGTATGCCGCATATTCGATTTTCAGCACGGCGTCGAGGTCGGCCTCGGTCATCGGGCGGAAGGATAAAGCCTCACTCATCGATTGTTTTCCAGCGCGCCATCAGCCGGCGCATGGCTTGCCAGACATCAGCCTTACGCTGTGGCTCTTCCATTAATAATTCCAGGCCCGGCAGGGCCCATACCGAGCCCAGGCCTTCGACCTGCAGCTCGCGGTACCAGACTTCGGCATCGGCTTCGCCTGCAAACCGCACGGCGGGCAGGCCGATCAGCCACAGGCACACGCAGGGTTCGTCTTCCAGGCGTGCCGACACAAAACCTTGCACAAAATCCCGCGCGGCGTCCGGGCCCTGGTCCATGGTGCCGCGCACCAGCAACGGCCAGCGCACCGGGTCGCCGACGATTTGCGGGCTGTCGGGCAGGCCGGCAGCGCGCAGCATGTCCTTGAGCAGCATGTAGGCCGGGTCGCGGGTCTGGAAGCGCTCGCCGGTAGGCAGTTCGACCAGCAACAGGCAACGCCCGGCCCGCAGCAATTGCAGGGCAAACCGCGGCGGTGGGACGACAGGCGCCTTGACCACCGGGGCCGCCTCTTCAGCCACCGCCGGCTTGGCCATCGGCGACGGGCGTGGCACCTCGACCTTGGCGCGTTCGACCACCGGCCGCGTCGGCGGCTCAGGCTTGACCACCGCCACGGGCGCAGCCGCCTCCTCGCCCGACGTTTCCAATCCGTCATCGGGCTCGAGCGCCTGCAGCAGCTCGGGCCGCGACGGGGCGGCAAACGGCAGTTCGGTGCGGGGCAGCCAGTTGACCACCTGCATGGCGGTCAAGTAAGCGCGACGTCGGGACTCGATAAGCACAGCTCGGCCACTTGTGGATAAGTAAAGAGCGGGGATTCTACCGCTGTTCGGTAACAATCGCCCACTGCGCACTGACCGGCTGTGGATAAATCCCGCGCCTGATGCAGTACAATCGCGACTTTTAATCGCCAACCAGCCGGCCATTCCCATGATCGAACCCAAGCGCGTCCTGCGCGCCCTCGCCGAACACTGGGCCTTACTTGAGCCACTGTGCGAACACTTCGACCAAGGCACCCTGAGCCTCGGCGAGCTGCGCGCACAACTGGCCGCCCAACAACTGGACAGCACGCCCCAGGACATCACCAGCCTGCTGGACGTGTGGATTCGCCTGGATATCCTGGTGCCTGTCGCCAAGAGCCCGAACCGTTTCGAGCTCAATGCGCAGATCCACGACTTCCTCGCCTATCTTCGCAAGGAGCACCGGCTTGGCCTGTGCCTGGAAATCGAAGCCTACCTGCGCCACCTCGAGCGCCTGGCCGGGTATATCCAGGACGCCTTCGACATCCGTGACGGCCACGACCTGGCCCGGCAACTGCGCCTGCTCGACATGCGCGTGCGCGACGTGCTGAAAAAACTCGCCAACGACGAACAAGCCCTCGCCGCCGTGGCCGACCGCGCCAAGACCAGCGACCGGCAGATCCCGTTGCGTCAGCGCTACGCCGAAGTGCTGGCGACCTGGGACGAATACGTCGAACCGATGATCCAACTGGTGAACGCCGACGGCGCCTTCGAACAAGGCGTGCGCAAGGTCGAAAACGTGCTGCTGCGCCTGCTCACCGAGCAGCAGCGCCTCGGCCATCTGGTCGACGACGACATGCTGTTGCGCACCCACGCGCGCATCCTCGAAATGCAGACCAGCGCCCAGTTGACCCTGCGTCACGCCCGCGAGCTGCTGCTGCCGCTGCGTGAAGAAGCGCGTCGGCACAACGCCGTGACCCGTGGCGCCGCGCTGGCGCTGTCGGCCATTCGCCGTAAAGGCCTGGACGCGGTGCCGCAGGCCGCGATGCCGATGTTCACCCGGCCGCAAAGCACCTTCCTCGGCAGTGCGAGCCAGGTCGAGGCCTACGTGTACGCCCTGGCGAACTTCGAGCCGAAACCGGCGCGCTTCCCCAAGGCGCACAAGTCTCATAAAGGCGAAGCCCAGCGCGCACCGCGCACGGTCAAGGAAATGCTCGAACGCTGCGAAGACGCGCTGCCGATGCCGGACCTGATGACCTGGCTGCTGGAACAGGAACCGGACGGCGCCACCGACGAATTGCTCTACTGGTTCTCGCGCCTGTCCCGCGAAAAACGCTTCAAGCGCGAGCGCCTGGAACGCCGCGATTACCACACACACGAGCATCAGGTCAGCCTGCGCTCATTCGCCCTGCTCCCGGCCACGCCCGACGCCGCCGAGAATTCTGCGAGCACCCCTTATGCATCTTGATCTATCCGAACTGTCCCAGCTGGCGCCGATCTTTCGCGAGCTGTTCAAGGGTTACCACGTCAGCCGCCGCGACCCGGAGCTGTACGCGCAACTGTCGAATTTCCAGGACCAGTACCGCACGCTGTTCAAGGCCCTGGGCTTTGAACTGGTGTGCGATACCCGTGGTTTCTATTACTTCGTGCCGGATTCGGCCATCGCCAGCGCGCAGGTGAACAAGACCGCGCAGCGCCTGGCGCTGTTCACCTTTATCATCGTCGAGCACCTGGCCGACCAGGGCCGCGACCCGATTGCCGTGCTCGACGGCGGCAGCCTCGGCCGCGATGAACTGCCGTCGCTGCTGGAAAAATACCGCGACCTGTTTATCCAGGCCGAAGTGCAAACCCAGGAAGAGCTCGAAGAGAAAATCATGCGCCGCATGACCCAACTGGGTTTTGCCAGCGAAGAAAACGGCATCTATCGCTTCCTGCCGCCGATGCACCGCTTCCTCGATGTGTGCCTGTCGGTGCAACAGGACCGCGACCTCGCGGCCAGCATCCACAGCGTGCTGCCATTGCCGACACCGGTGATCATCGACGAAGACAGCGATGAAAAACTGCTGAAGACCGATGACCCGCTGGACTTGAGCGACTTTGCCGACGAAAGCGAAGAAGACGCCCTGGCCCGCGCCATTGCCGAAGAACAGGAGACCGACGCATGAGCAAGGAACGCTACGGCATCCGCCGCTTCGCCCTATTGAATACCGCCGGCTACAGCCTCGGTTTGTTCCCGCTCGAAGAGCCGCTGTCGGTGTACGGCGCGAACAACCTGGGTAAATCCGCATCGATCAACGCCTTGCAGTTCCCGATCCTGGCGCGCATGTCGGACATGAGTTTCGGCAAGTACACGCTGGAACAATCGCGGCGCTTCTACTTCGCCACCGACACCAGCTACATCCTCGTGGAAGTCTCCCTGCCCCACGGCCCGCATGTGATCGGCGTGGTCGGGCGCGGCCCGGGCGGTGGTTTCGGTCACCAGTTCTTTGCCTACGCCGGCAAGCTCGACCTGGCCCACTACCAGAAAAACGACACCTGCCTGCGCCAGAAAGAGCTGTTCACCAACCTGGAGCGCGAGGGCCTGAAAGCCTACGAACTCAAGCCCGATGAACTACGTCGTTTGCTGGTCGGCGGCCACACGTCGATCCCGCTGGACCTGACGCTGATCCCGCTGCGTTCCACCAGCGAACAGAGCCTGAAGACCTTCCGCGCGCTGTTTATCAACCTGCTGCACATGCGCGAAATCACCGCAGCCAAGCTCAAGCAATTGTTCCTCGATGCGTTCGAGCACAGCCTGCGCTCCGGCAGTGTCGATTACATCGCCGCGTGTGAAGAAGCCTTCCGCGACGTGCGACGCATGGAGCAGGACTACAACTCCCTGGTCGCCGCCGGCCCGCTGGTCGAGGCCCTGGCCAATGGCGTGAAACAACGCGACATCCTGCGCGGCAAATTGCATCGCCTGTCGCCGCTGTTGGACTCGCTGCTGGGCACCTGGTCGGACTACGCCAGTGCGCGCAAGGAAGAGCTGACCATCCAGGCCGAGCACTACCGCAACGAGCAGGACGCGCTGCAGCACGACCAACGTGGCGGTACCCAGGAGCTGATGCGCCTGGAGCGCGAAATCAGCGGTATCCAGCGTTGGCTGGGCGAGCTGTCGGTGCTCAAGCATCGCTTTGCGCTGGTCGATGATGTCAGGGTGCTGGAACAGCAACTGCTGGCAGCCAAGGATGCCCACGATGAACTCGCCGGCGCCCTGGCGCAGTCGCGGCAGTTCAGCGCCGAGGACTTGGACGAGCGCCTGCGCGAGCTGGAAAAACGCCTGAAGTCGGTCAAGCAACAGCTCGATCACGCAGACAACAACAGCTACGCCAAGCTGCGCGAAGAATTCTCACAGCAAGATGTCGAGCGTCTGATGCGTCTGTTCAACAGTTCGCTGTTCAGCCTGCCGCTGGGTGAACATGGCATCACGCTGGATGAGGACGGCCAGTGGGTCAAATCCCTGGAGCTGATCCTCGATGGTTTCAAGGGTGAGCGCTTTGAAGTGCCGGGGCTGTCGATCGACATCTCCCACATCGAGCCGCCCGCCTTGCAGGCCTTGGCGGATCGTGCGGCGTTGCGCGACCAGAAAGAGCGTCTGGAAAAAGAACTCAAGCAACTCAAGACGCAGCAGGCGGTGGCCTCTGACCGCGCCGCGAGCAAAACCCAGACCGAAGCGCTGTACCAGCAAGTGCTGGATGCGCAAAAGGCCCTGGAAGATTTCCGCCGTGCGCAAACCCTGAGCGCCGAAGAAGGCGAGAAGCTGGAACAGCTGGCGCAGATGGAAGCCGCCCAGGATGAATTGAAACGCTCCAGCGATGCGTTCACCGAACGTGTCCAGCAACTGTCGGCCAAGCTGCAACTGGTCGGTCGCCAGATCGGCGATATGGAAGCCAAGCAACGCACCCTGGATGACGCTTTGCGCCGTCGCCAGTTGCTGCCAGCGGACTTGCCGTTCGGCACGCCGTTCATGGACCCGGTCGACGACTCCATGGACAACCTGCTGCCGCTGCTCAATGACTATCAGGACAGCTGGCAAGGCTTGCTGCGCGCTGATGGCCAGATCGAAGCGCTGTACGCCCAGGTTCGCCTCAAGGGCGTGGCCAAGTTCGACAGCGAGGATGACGTGGAGCGGCGCCTGCAACTGCTGATCAACGCCTATGCTCACCGTACCGACGAAGCCCTGACCCTGGGCAAGGCACGGCGTGCGGCGGTCACCGATATCGCGCGGACCTTGCGCAATATCCGCAGCGACTACGACAGCCTGGAACACCAACTGGCCTTGTTCAACCGCGAGATCAACAAGCGCCAGGTGTCGAACCTGCAGAGTTTCCGCATCGTGCTGGCACCGAACAAGGAAGCGCTCAAGCATATCGACCAGATCATCCACAGCGCCGGTCAGTACGAAGAAGGCGAAACCCTGTCGGTGTTCGACTTGAGCCAGAGCGCCGAGCAGGACAACAAGAACGAAGAGGCCAAGGAATACCTGGCGCGCCTGGTGGCGGCCAACCACAACCAGTTGGGCCTCAAGGACTTGTTCGAACTGGCGTTCGAGATCACCAAGGTGCATGGCCAGCCGGTGATTCACACCGACATCGATGGCGCGGCGTCCAACGGCACCACCATGAC
Organism: Pseudomonas sp. GW704-F2; assembly: GCF_059423025.1. Classification (NCBI taxonomy): domain Bacteria; kingdom Pseudomonadati; phylum Pseudomonadota; class Gammaproteobacteria; order Pseudomonadales; family Pseudomonadaceae; genus Pseudomonas; species Pseudomonas sp. GW704-F2. Next base: position 340,331 of record NZ_JBWKXO010000002.1, read on the forward strand.
CATCAAGGCGCTGACCAACATGTATTTGTTGCTGCACTTGATGGACCGCGACCAGGCCGGGCGCGTGCGCTTACCGTACTACCTCGACGAAGCGGCCGACATCGATGAGAAGAACCAGGCGGCGCTGTTGGAAACCAGCCTGCAACTGGGCTTCGTGCCGATCCTGGCGAGCGTGAAGCCGCAGGTGTCGGCCCAGGTGGCGATCGACCTGGAAGGCGGCAGCGGGCCGAACGGGATCTACATCGATGAGGCGGACTGGAAGTACATCCGGCGCCATGATGCGGTGAAGGCAACGGTGACGGTGCAGGCGGATGAGCCGGAGTTGGATGAGGTCTGACGTTCGGCGGTGAAATGCCAAAAGGCCGCGATCTTATGGATCGCGGCCTTTTTTGTGGGCTGGGGTTTGGTGGTGTTTTTGAGGGCCTCATCGCGGGCAAGCCCCCTCCCACAGGTGAGCGCATTCCTACAGGATAAACGCGGTCACTTGTGGGAGGGGGCTTGCCCGCGATAGCCGCGCCTCGGCCTACTTGCCCAGCGGAATCTTAGGCGCCCAGGTCAGCCACTCATCCTCAAACTTGTCGAACAGCGGGAAGGTTTGCTGCGGCCGCGCGGCGCTGCCCATGCGTTCGCCATCGGGCGTGGCGAAGGCGATGCCGCCGGCAACCAGGGTTTCCAGGGATTCGGTGCGTACCGTCGCACCTTTGAACAGGCCGAAGTCGAGACCGAAGCCGCTGCTGTTCCAGAAGCGGCTGCCGCTGCGCACCAACGCCGCGTACTTGGGCTCGATCAGGATGTGGATCAGCACGCGGTCGGCGGTCTGGCCCAATTCGTAGCCGGTGACTTTGCCCACGGTGACTTCGCGGTAAGTGACGGGCACGCCTTCTTTGAGCGAACCACGGCGTGCGGCACTCAGTACCAGGCTCAGGCCAGCCTCCTGGTGGACGGCTTCGGGCGGCTGGTCCAACGCGACGAAGCTCTTCTGCGGCCCGGCGTTTTTCAGCGCGGGCAGCACTTCGATGTATTGGCCGGTGACCAGGGTTTCCAGGTTCGAGGTTTTCATCAGGCCCAGTTCCGGCTTGACCACCCAGAACTGGCTGCCGACGCGTGCGATGCGATCCACGACCTGGGTGATGCGCGCACCGAGCAGCACCGATTGCAGATCGGCGCTGAGGTCGACGCTCTCGATCTTACCGACGTCCAGGCCTTTGAAACGCACCGGGGTGCCGGGGCGCAGGCCGTCGGCGCGGTCGACTTTGATAGTCACCAGGGTGCCACTCTGATTGGCCGTTTCACGATCGGCGAACAGGCGGAAACGTGGGATACGTTTTTTCAGCGGCACGTTCGGTTCCGGCGTTTCAAAGGCGATACCGCCGGACATCAGGCTGGCCAGGGATTCGCTTTTCACCTGGATACCGCCGGTGAGGCCGCCGGTCAGTGTCACGCCGCTGGCGTTCCAGAAACGCGTCGAACCATTGACCAGGTTGGCGTACTCCTTCTCGATATGGACACCGATCACCAGTTGCTTGTTTTTGCGCGAGAACTGGTAGCTCTGCACCGAGCCGACCTTGACCTGCTTGTAGAGGATCGGGCTGCCGACATCCAGTGAGCCGAGGCTGTCGGTGAACAGCACCATGTGCAGGCCAGGGGAACGCAGGTCCAAGGGCGGCGCCTTGGCCCGAGCCACGTATTCCCGTTGAGGTGGCGTGCCTTTGTCACCGGGACGAATCGCGATGTAGTTACCTTTGACCAACGCCTCGAGCCCAGTGATACCGGCCAGGGAAATCGACGGCTTGACCACCCAGAACTGGGTGTCCTGTACCAGGTAGTCTTCGGCCAATGGGTCGAGGGTCAGTTCGGCGTTGGCGCTGGACAGGTCCGGGTCGATCTTCAGGGTTTTCAGGCTGCCGACCTGGATGCCTTTGTACATCACTGGGGTGCGCCCGGCCTGCAGGCCTTCGAAGTCGGTGAGTTTGACCTTGACCTTGATGCCGGCGGCGGCGGCGTCGAAGTCTTCATACAGGCGAAAGGGCAGGCTCGGGTCGGTCGGCGGGCTGTCCTTGCGATTCTCCGGGGTGGCGAAGGCGATACCGCCGGCGACGATGCTGGAGAGCGATTCGCTGCGCACCTTCACGCCGGAGAGGTTGGCGTCGATGCTGATGCCGCTGGCGTTCCAGAAACGCGTGTGTTTGCGCACCAGGCTGGCGTAGGTCGGTTCGATGTAGACCTTGATCTCGACGGTGCTCTGGTCCTCGGACAACAGGTAGCTTTTGACCTGGCCGACCTGGATCTGCTTGTAGAACACCGGGCTGCCGCGGTTGAGCGAGCCAAGGCGGTCGGCCTTGATGGTCAGGTGCAGGCCTGGCTTGGCGTCGGACAAGGGCGGTTCTTCGGACAGCGCCTTGAATTTGCGCGTGGGCTCACCGTCGCCGGGGCTGGCGGCGATGTAATTCCCCGACACGAGGGTCTCCAGGCCGGTGATGCCGGCGAGGCTGACGCTGGGTTTGACCAGCCAGAAGCGCGTGTTGGTCTTGAGGTATTGCTCGACGTCCTTGTTCATCTCGATGGTGGCAATCACCCCGCGATTGTTGCCTTCGTCGTCCAGGGCCAGGGTCTTGACCTTGCCCACGGGCATGCCTTTGTAGACGACTTCGGTCTTGTTGACCTGGATGCCTTCGCCGCTTTCGAAGCGTACCTGGATCTCGATGCCTTGCTGAGAATAGGCACGCCAGCCCAACCAACCGCCGATGATCAGAGCGATCAGGGGCAGTACCCAAATAGCCGACCAGTTGGAGGCCGGGCGGGTTTTAGCTTTAGGCAAATCACTCATGGTCGTCGTCCGACTCCGTGTTATCCCAAATCAGTCGGGGATCAAAAGTTACTGCGGCAAGCATCGTCAGGATCACCACACTGGCGAACGCCGCCGCGCCGAGGTTGGCCTCGACACTGGCAAGCCGTCCAAAGTTTACAACCGCCACCAGGATGGCGATCACGAAGATATCCAGCATGGACCAGCGTCCAATGAATTCGATAAAGCGGTACATGATAATCCGTTGTTGCGCGGACAGCGGTTGGTGACGCTGCACCGAGAACAGTAGCAGACCAATACCTACAAGCTTGAACGTCGGCACCAGGATGCTGGCGATGAACACCACGGCGGCGATGGGGAACATGCCGTGCTGCACCAGTTGGATCACGCCGGACATGATGGTACTGGGATCGCCCTGGCCGAGGGAATTGATGGTCATAATCGGTAACAGGTTGGCCGGGATATAGAGAATCGCAGCGGTGATCAGCAAGGCCCAGGTGCGCGTCAGGCTGTTGGGGCGACGGGCATGGACCAGCGCACCGCAACGGGTGCAGGTTTGCTCGTCGGTGTCCGGTTCTTGCTTGTTCAATTCGTGGCATTCGGTACAAATCAGAATGCCTGCATCAATCGCCCGCATGATCATCCTCTCCTGACAGTGCTTGCCAGATCTGGTGGGGCGACATCACCACCTCAAGCAGAACCTGAACCATTAATAGGCTGACGAAGCAGACCAGACCCAGGCCAATCGTGATGGAGGCCATGTCGGCGAGCTTTACGATCGCCACCAGGACGCCCATCAGGTACACCTCCAACATCCCCCAATCTCTTAGGTGATGGTAAATGCGGTAGAGCAGCAGCCCGTAACTGCGACCGATGTTCCAGCGGATGCTGAGCAACACCGCCAATTGGCAGAGCAACTTGAGCAGGGGAATACCCATGCTGCACAGGAACACGACGGCGGCGACGCCACGCATGCCGGTGTCGAACAGGCCGACGACGCCGGTCCACACGGTGTCCTCCGAGGACTGCCCGAGTAGATTGAGCTGCATGATGGGCAAAAAGTTCGCGGGGATATACAGCAATAGCGCTGCCAAGACTAAGGCGAGGCTTCGTTCGACGACGTTGTGGCGATGCGCGTACAGCTCGTAACCGCAGCGCGGGCACTGGGCTTTTTCGCCGAGGGCGAGCACAGGTTTGCGCATCAATAAATCGCACTCATGACATGCCACCAGGTCGTCCAGGGGTAAATCCGACACCTTGGGGGCATCAACCGGATCGGGCATAGATAGGGCTCGGACGCTAAAAAAAGGTTAGGTACCTATTCTAGTGGTCTGGTTCAGAAATAACTGCGCAATTTTATCGAGTACCGAGGGGGGCGAGCCACTTGACCCTTTCCGACCGCCCAAAACAAAACCCCTGTCTGCATAAGCAAACAGGGGTTCTGGAATTTAATCTTG
>NZ_JBWKXO010000003.1:0-266547 GCF_059423025.1 Pseudomonas sp. GW704-F2
GGGTGAGGGTGGGCAAGGCTTTGAGTTTACCGTCCAGAAACGCTTGCAGGCGCGTGCGATTGGGCAGCCCGGTGAGGGCGTCGTGCTGGGACAGGAACTCGATGCGGCGACGCGCCTCGACTTCTTCGGTGACGTCGGTGGCCGTGCCGCGAAACCCGCCGCAGGGCATCTCGCGCGCCGACAGCCGGGTGGTGCGCTCCCGTCCCCGGGCGTCGACGTAGCGACACTGCAGGCTGATATCCGCGAGCCGCCCGGGCGTGGTCAGCCACTGAGAAAGGGCGCCGGCATCGGTGTCCAGCAGGTCGTACAGCGTGGCGCCGATCCAGGCCTGGCGGTCCAGGCCGGTGACGCTTTCGAAACGCTCCGACAGGTAGGTGAAACGCCACTCGCCGTCGATTTCCCAGACCCAGTCCGAACTGGCTTCCACCACATCGCGAAAGCGTGCTTCGCTGGTGGCCAGCGCGTTTTGACTGTCTTGCAGCGAGGTGTGGCTGTTGTCGAGGGCCTGGGCGTCCGCCGTGGTGCGGCGCACAATCAGCCAGGTCATCAGGCACACCAGCAACGCCGCCAGGCCCAGCAGCGGCAAACCGACAGCCACCAAACGCATACCGGGCCGCTCGGGGTGCCAGTGCAGGCTGCCGGCGGCACCGTTCTCACCTAAGGCAAACAACAAGGTCTCGCCGATTTCATCGGGTGTGGCGATGTGCAGGTGATCGACGCCAAAATCGTTGCCGATTTCGGTCAGCTTGGCGCTGTCTAGGATGTTGATGAAGAGCAATACCGAGGCTTTTCGGTCATCGGCGATCACGCTGGGGTCAGTGCCGGGCGTTATCGCCGCTGCCGCCACCAGCGTGGGGTTGCCGCGCACGTTAATGAACGTCGTGACCGGTGTGTCCGTCGCGGCGCCTGCGCGCGCTTGTTCGAGTAGCGCCGCGACGGGCTGGTCGAGCCATTCGGTCAGCTCAATCGGTTGCAGCTTGCCCTCAACCAACGCGTATACCGTGCGGTCCAGGTCGTCGACGACAAATACGCCTTGGAAACCGAAATCATGAAACAGCGTGGGCCCGACGTTTTCGCGGGTATAGGCCCAATCCGTGTCCACGGAAACGTGCAGGTGTTTGTAGGCATCGCCCCAGAATGCGTAATCCTTGACGGTCAGGCGCTGGGATTTTTCCAGGGACTGCACCGCCTTGCGCGTGTAGAAGGCGCTTTCGCTGTCTTCGAATCGGTTCAGTTCCTGGGCGAGGTACACCAGCGAATAGCTGGCCGCCGCAAACACACAGGCGAGCAGCGCCACGCACTGGAACAACGACGTGCGCGCCATCGACAGGCTGGTGCGTTGGGAAAGGTTACGAATGATCGGGGCGAAGGTATTTGGCATTGATTCCCGCAGGGCGTCGCCGCTTGTCAGGGTGATGACAGGCTATCGGCAGCCTTACGCAGAAAATGAGCGTTTGAGGCGCGGCGCGCCCATTCTCCCGGTACCTGGCTCAAGTGTGGGCGGGTGCCCTTAGTTGATTCGAGGCATGGAACCTCATCCCAACAGCCGCGGGAGAGGCGGGCGTGGGTCTGCCGGTTGTCGGTTCAAGAAGTTTGGCTTTGGCCAATTGCTGGATCAGTGCTTCGCTGGGCTTTTCTGGCGGGACGTTGGCCAGGCGTGCTTCCAGCCATTGCAGTTTGCCGTCCCAGGCGGGGAGTTTGGCGGGAGGTAAGGGGAGGATGTCGTTGATTTCGGGGACTTTGGGGTTGGCGTAGGAGTAGTCCGCTAGCAGGCTCCAGATTTTTTCATAGCGTTTAGCGCGTTCGAGGTCTTCCTGTTGACCGAGGTAGTACAACCTATCGGAGGGAGGATGACCGCGAAAGGCTTCTTCCAACCTACCAGCAGCGCTCTCGTGACCAGCTACAACGCCCATCTGGAAGACCTCAAGCGCTTCCTGGTACCGACTCTCGTTTTTAAGATCGACACCCAAAGCAATAGCTGCATCGCCATTACCCTGTTCAGCCGCACAGCGGCGCATCTGCCGGGCAACATCAGGCGCGATGTCAATCGGCGCCAGTATATCCCCTACAGCGTACTGAGCTTGGGCACTGCCCTGATCGGCCGCCTTGCGAAAATAGCGCAATGACATAGCCGTATCCTGCTTCAGTCCGGCAGAACCGTTCTTCAGGAAAACGCCGATAAAGTAATATCCCGTTGCCACGTTCACGTCGATCAATTGCTGACTCAGGCGCAGGTGTTCGGCGCCACTGAGCGTGAAGTGGCCGCGCATGGTGCCGTTTTGCAGGTTGATGTTGGCTTTGTAATGGCCATTCTCGGACGCAATACGGTACAGCCGTTCGATCTCCAGATCGACCGCCTTATCCTGCTTGAGCAGGTTGTTTTTCTGGAGCCAGCGAGCGTATTGGAACAGCTCATCGGCCTCGGCGGACGGCGAAGGAATTTGCTCGTGTACACAGGTAAAGGCCAGCTTGGCTTTAATCTCGGTCAGTGGGTTCACGGCAGGGTCCTGAGTTGGGTGAGTAGGGGCGCTGCCGTTATCGCAGGCAGCCAGCAGCAGGCTTGTCAGCAATAGGAGTCTGCACATCAGTCAAGGTCCTTCACGATCTTTCCACCCTAATAATGTCGACGCGACCGATAGAGCCGTACCGCCGCCGGTTGTCTTGTCGCCGACGCGAAAGATGCCTCACCCCAACAGCCGCCATTCGATGCTTTCCTCATTGACTGTGATGATGTCGGGCAGCAAAAGCCGTGGCTTGTGACTCTCAACCTGCAGGGTGGGCATGATCTCGTTCTTCTCGAAACGGCGGATCACGCCATCGTTGAACCGCGCGTAAACATCGCGACTCAGGCTGAATGCCCGCCAATAGCCAGTCTGGGGGCAGGCCTGGCCGCTGGAACAGGTCGGTTCGGGGTAGCTGGCCTTGATGAACGCGGGGGAGTCGGGCGTGGGTCTGCCGGTTGCAGGTTCAAGGAGTTTGGCTTTGGCCAACTGCTGGATCAGTGCTTCGCTGGGCTTTTCTGGCAGGACATTAGCCAGGCGTGCTTCTAGCCATTGCAGTTTGCCGTCCCAGGTGGGGAGTTTGGCGGGAGGTAAGGGGAGGATGTCGTTGATTTCGGGGACTTTGGGGGCAGCATAGGAGTAGTTTGCGAGAATTCGCCAGATTTTTTCATAGCGTTCGGCGCGCTCAAGGTCCTCCTGCTGGCCGAGGTAGTACAAACGATCATCCGACTTGGGGCCGAGAAAGCCTTTACTCAGAAAGGACGCGGAGGTGCTGTCACCTGCAATTAACCCAAGTTGAAATGCCTCAAGGGCCTCCTGATAGTGTCCATCTGTCGACAGGTCAACTCCTAGCGCCCTGGCGGCCTTACCATGGCCCTGTTCGGCCGAGCATCGGCGCATCTGCCGGGCGATGTTCGGAGCAATGTTGATTGGCGCCAGTATGTCCCCCACTTCGTACTGGGCTTGCGCGCTGCCCTGATCGGCGGCCTTACGAAAGTAACGCAATGACATGGCCGTATCCTGCTTCAGCCCAGCCGAGCCGTTTTTCAGAAAGAGGCCGATAAAGTAGTACCCCGTCGCCACCTTCGCGTCGATCAGTTGCTGGCTCAGGCGCAGGTGTTCGGCGCCACTGAGCACGAAGTGGCCGCGTATGGCGCCGTTTTGCAGGTTGATGTTGGCTTTGTGATGACCATTCTCAGTGGCGATGCGATACAGTCGCTCGATCTCAATATCGGCCGTCTTGTTCTGCTTCAGCAGGTTGTTTTTCTGTAGCCAACGAGCGTACTGGAACAGCTCATCGGTTTCGACGGACGGCGCAGGGATCTGTTCATGTACGCAGGTAAACTCCAGCTTGTTTTTGATCTCAGTCAGCGGGTTCACAGAAGTGTCCTTGGATGAGTGAGGAGGGACGCTGCCGTTATCGCAGGCGGCCAGCAGCAGGCTTGTCAACAACAAGGCCCGGTGCATTAGTCGAGGTCCGTCAGGGACTTTTCGCCGTAATAAAACTCGACGAGCGGAGTGATGGGTGCCAAATTTTTGGATTGACGATCCTTGTTCTTATCGATGATCTCCTGCCAAGCATCGAATGCTTTCGCGACATCATCCTGCGCCCCCCTCCCATTCGTATGCAGATCCCACAACCTGCGCCGCAACGCCCGCGTCACACTCATCCACTCATGCGCAATGTTCAGCTCGCTATCCACCTGCATGCTGCGCGTGTTGATATTCGCCGAGCCGTGGGTGGTGAACACGTCATTGACGATCATCAGCTTGGAATGGATGTACACCGGCATCCACTGCTGCCCCGCCGGCGAATCAGGCGCGACCAGTGAGCACACGTGGATTTTCAGGCCTGGGCGCGACTCTGGTTCAAGCGTGCTTTGCTCAATCGCCGCGATCTGGGCTTTGAGAGCTATCTGTCGAGACGCATTGTTTCTGGCGGCGTCCCGTTGGGCTTCACGGGCCTTATCGCTTATCTCGCCACCCCCCAGTGCGTCGGTCAGGCTGGTCAACGTGAGCAAGGCTTGTCGCTCAAGCAGTTCAGCCAAGGTCGGCGTCTGCGCGTTGGCTTGGGCTTTGGCCTGTTCAATGCGCTGCAACTTGGTGATTTCAGGAATGGTATCGCCGCGTCCGAGGCTTTCGAGCATGCGCTGGGTGTTCAAGCTCCCCGGCCCCACGCCGTCTGGGCTGGCATTGGTGATTACAAACAGGTGTAAATTTCCATGCAGGCCCGGATCACGCCCAGCGCCGGTTTGGACTTCGGCCGCCGCTTTGATGGCCTCGGCCAATGGCGGCCAGCGAAAGTACTGGTTCTCGATGTAGATGAATTGGGTCGCGTTGTTGACCGCCTTCAGGTAGATCTTTTCGATATCGCGCTTGCCGTCTTGTGCCTGGGTACGCACGATTTGGGCCAACTGGCGGGTGACGCCGGGGGCGCATTGCAGTTGGGGGGCCACCGCCATCGCTTTGCGCGATGCGAGCAGGTCTTCGCCGGTTTCCTTGCGCCAGGCGGTGGCGAAGTTATGGTGCAGGTGCTCCAGAATCGGCCCGCTGATCTGGCTGGAAATATCCTGGCGTGGTGTGTTGCCACGCGGCCCGCGATTGGGTGCAGGCTTGCTGCCCTCGGTGCGGTTCAGTGCTGAGTGCTTGTCGGTGTCCCAGTACTCGTCAAGCATGTTGTGGCCCATGACAAAACCAACGGCGCGGTCTGTCTGTTCATAGTCGATCAGGACGGTCTTCTGATGGTGGGTCGCAGTGCTGGCCAGCACGCCCAACGTGCTGAGGCTGAGCTGTGGGTCGAGGCTTTTGTATTTGGCCTGATAGGCAATTTCAGCCCGTTCATACATGCTGAAACCGCGGCCGACAAACACCGGCACATTACGAGCCACTCGGATCGCGGGCGCTAAGTGATCGGCGAATGCACATCGGGAAAACCATTTCCGATCTTCGGTATATTGGTCAGCGGTGGAGCTCTGCATCGCCCGATCCTTGATACGAAGCGGTCCTTTACCGGGAAGGTTGGCCTCGCCCCCTGCGCCCGCAGCATTGAACGGCATCTCCCAACCGAGCACCCGAACCTCGATCCCTTTCCCGGCTTTGGTCATCAGCAGTTCGCCAATGCTTGGGGCACTGCCATCGCGGATAAAGTACATCGACGGTTGAAACCCCCAGCAGATGATGTCGATGGTTTTAGTGGCTTGGGCGATAGCCAGATGCACGGCCTCGAAGGCTTCTTCACCGTTGATCAGCGGCTTATAGGTGGCTTTCGCAGGAGGGTACTCGGTGTTCGGCACGTACCAGGGCGCGGAGCAGGTCACCTGCTGTGTGTGTTGCAGGGCGACGGGGGCGACGATATCGGGTTCAGTCATGAAGTTTTCCCTTCCTGGTCATTGATCACGGCGGCATACAGGGCACGGTGATCCGTGTGCGATGTGGGTTGGCTCACCTCGGTGTCGGCTCGCGAGAGGTGGTTGTGCATGCCGCCATTGGCCAGGTGTGCTTGTTCGGCATTGCGATAGTCAGTAGGCACCGGGATCTGGTAGCTCACCCCGTTGGCCAACACCATTCGGTACTGCTGCGTCACGACCGCGTGGTCGATCGACACTTGCCCGGACTTGTCCAATACGCCGTGATTGAGCACTGCACCATCGGCGTAGAGCGTGTAGGGCATGCCTGCCCAGCCTTGATCAGGGGCATTGGGGGTTTGCGGCACGTTGAACCGCAACGCTTGTTTGAACAGGCTTTGTGGGTACTCCGGATCTGCGGCTTTCTGGCTGGCTGGACCGAGGGCTTCGAAGTACGCCGATTTGATCAGGTAGTCGCCCAGGGTCCCTGACTCGATGCTGCTCGCATCGAGGGTGATGTAGCTGCCGCCGGCATTCAGGGTGATTTTCTTTTTCGCAACGATGCGGATTTCATCTTCGGAGCTGGTGATCTCCAGACCATGCCGGGCCATCAGTTCCAGTGTGTCGTTCTGTGCCTGGACACTCACCGGCCCCTGGTTGGCGATCAATTTGATGCCCAACTCGCGTACAAACAGGCTCAATCCTTGGCCCACGCCTATAAACAGGCGCTTGACCACACTGATATCCGCCTCGGCTCCGGCGTTGATCATCAGGTTGTCCTGAGCGGCCAATTGCAGGTGCTGGCCGCTGGTGACGGCAACGCCTTGGGGGGCGCTGAGCAATACGACCGAGGCCTTGAGTTGATCGAGCTGGTCTCGCATCAATTTCAGTTGCGCTTGCACATCCGCTGGATCTGCGTTGGCGGCCTGGGCATCGGTCGATAATCCTTCCAACTGGTCACTCGCCTGTTGCAACCGGCCCAGCGCGGCGCTCATTTCCAGCATGTGTCCCTGAGCCTTGGGTTGCGCGTCGGCACTGATCAAGATCCCACTGCCGGCACGAATGGCGGCATGCCCATCGGTCCGCAACTCCGCGCCCTGGCCTCGCGGTTGGCGCTTGGCATCAACCAAATGCCCCAGGTTGAGCTGGCTCTTACCACTGTGCTCAGTACTGAGCTTCACGTGTTCTTGCCCCCGCGTGTCGTCCATGCGCAATTTGTTATTGGCGGGGGTGCGCAAGACGTTGCGTTTGTAGTTGCGCAAGGTCACATGGTCAGGATGCTGGCTGTCGTGCAGGGCATGGGCGATGTAGGGCCGGTCGGGGTCGCCTTGTTCAAAGGCGATCGCCACCTCGGTGCCGGGGATCAGCGGTAGGTGTAAGCCGTGAGTGTCGCCGGCGTAGGGCCTGGCCAGGCGGAGCCAGAGGCTTTCTTCGCCGGGTTTCCAGGTGTCGCGGTCGAACAGGAAATTGACCTTGTAGCGGCCTTCGATGTCGATGTGGCCGTAGGGGTCGTGCTCCTGCGGGCTGGTGACGCGGGCCGGGACGGTGCCGGCGATCCGAGGTTTTGGCGGCAGTGCTGGGCGAAAGCACACGGTTTCCGAGTAGGGAATGGCTTCAAAGTTGATTTCAAAACTGCGATCGCGGGCGGCGTGGGTGGTCAGTTGCGTGATCACCGCGCCGGGAGCAAAGGCCTGCGGCGCGCCGCCGGAGATGTTCAGGACCTGGCCGGGCGTCAGGGCGGCGCTACTGCTGACGCCGCTGAGTCGGGTCTGGCCGTTGAGGTAACGCTCGTGACGCAGGCGAGCATAGAAGTAGCCACTTTCGCTTTGCAGGTCTTCGTCATGGGCGTATCGGTCGCCTATCCCCGTGTACGCTTCGGCGTAGTGATAAGCCTCGCCGTAGGTACCGCTGGCGCCACGCGTTTGGTCGATCTCGCCATTCAGGTGAGCGTTGGCCACGCGGTGATGGTAGGTGCGGATGTTGACGCGTTTTTCCACCACGTGGTGGCTCGATTGCAGGCCCCACGTGCTGTCTTTTCCGCCGCTGCTGAGCCCGGATTGCGGACGGTAGGCCAGCTCGACATCGAACGTGTAATGACGCTGGTCGTCGTGAAATTCCACCACATCGATGTTCAACCGCTCATCGTGGGTGAAGCGATACCAGATGCCCACATCGGCCAATAAGCGCGAGATAAAGGCCAGGTCGCTTTCGCCATATTGCATGACCTGCTCGCGCCTGGGGTATTCGCGCACCAGCTTGAAGAGGAAGTCCTGGCCTTCAAAGTCGTGGCGGCTGCGCAGGATGCTTTCGACGATCTGCGGGACAGATTGGTGTTGATAAATGCGGAACTGGCGGCCACGCCCAAGCAGGGCCAGGCGCGGTTGCAGAGTGATTTCGTAGCGGGCTTCATCAACGGAGCCGGACAGGCGTTTGAAGCCGGTAACCACGCCGTGCAAGACGCGCAGCGGTTCGCTCGAGGGCACGCTCAGGCCGCGAAAGGGCGGAGGCTGCGGCGCCCCGTACAGACTGAAGCAGGCGTTTTGGCCGAGCATCTTTTCAGCGGCAATGTCGCCATCGGTGCTGGTGAATTCCACAGCATAGTTGAATGGTTGGCTCAGGCCTTCTGTGCCCTCGAAGGCCAGGACGTCGAGCGACTCGTCAACATCGCAAACAGTGAGCGTGTGCCGACGATGGTCGAAGAAAACGCTCGGTAATACGCTGGAAGCCATTCCTTTTACTCCTAGGCGCGAAAGCCCGAAGAGTAAAGATTTGGTCTCGGTGATTAATGTCGGAAGATTCGCCTTTACGAGACAGCCACTTCCTGAACGTGTTTTTGCGCCCCCTCTCACACAGGGAATGCGGCGTGCTCGACGATGTCCCCGGTGAGGCGCCGAACTTGGCGATTTGGCATGTCATCCTATAACCAGGGTTTTCATGGCCAGCGCTGTATCCGCATAACCCCCAGATAAACGGCAATCTTTCAGATTGACAGCGCAGAGGGCGCCCGCTATAAAAGTCGCAGTTGTACGACGACATATGACGTTGCATATGTCTTATCTAACAAAAATAAAAAGTGATGCCATGAACTTGAACGAGCCCATCAACGCCCATCGCGTGGGCCAAGCGGTAGGCAACTATCGCTGGACCATCTGCGCGATGCTGTTCTTCGCCACCACCGTCAACTACCTCGACCGCCAGGTGCTCAGCCTGTTGGCGCCACAGTTGTCCACGCAATTTGGCTGGAGCAACACCGATTACGCGAACATTGCGGCGGTGTTCCAGTTTGTCTATGCGATTTCCATGCTGTTCGCCGGGCGGTTCGTCGACAAGATCGGCACCAAGGCGGCCTATGTCGTGGCAATCGGCATCTGGTCCACCGGCGCCATCATGCATGCGTTCGCGGTGCCGATGGGTGAGGGGATCGCGGCCGTGAGCGGCGCGATTGGCCTGGCGGTGATTCCGGTGTCGATCGCGGGCTTTATGCTGTCCCGTGCGGTACTGGCGATCGGCGAGGCGGGCAACTTCCCGATTGCGATCAAGGCCACCGCCGAGTATTTCCCCAAGAAAGAACGCTCGCTGGCCACCGGCATTTTCAACTCGGGCGCCAACGTCGGCGCGATCCTGGCGCCGATCTGTGTGCCGCTGATCGCCGGGGTGTGGGGCTGGGAAGCGGCGTTCATGATCATCGGCATGCTCGGCTTCATCTGGGTCGCGGTGTGGGCCGCGCTGTATGAAAAGCCCGATCAGCAAAAACGCCTGTCGGCCGAGGAACTGGCCTACATCCGCAGCGATCAGACGGTCCAGCCGTTCACCGCGCAGGCTGCAGGCGCGGCGTCGCAAAAAGTCTCATGGTTCAAACTGCTGACCTATCGCCAGACCTGGGCCTTTGCCTTCGGCAAGTTCATGACTGACGGCGTGTGGTGGTTTTTCCTGTTCTGGCTGCCGACTTACCTGTCGGCGCAGTACGGCATGAAAGGCGCCGATATCGTCATGCCGCTGGCGGTGCTGTACAGCATGACCATGGTCGGCAGCATCGGCGGCGGCTGGTTCCCCAGCTACTTCATGGCCCGTGGTGATGCGCCCTACGACGGCCGCATGAAAGCCATGTTGGTCATCGCGCTGTTCCCGCTGGTGGTGCTGCTGGCGCAACCGTTGGGCTACATCAGCTTCTGGGTGCCGGTGTTGCTGATCGGCGTGGGAGCGTCGGCGCACCAGGCGTGGTCGTGCAATATCTTCACTACCGTGTCCGACATGTTCCCGCAGAAAACCGTGGCCTCGGTGGTCGGTATTGGCGGCATGGCCGGTGGCCTGGGCGGGGTGGTGATGACCAAGGTCGGCGGCTGGGTGTTCGATTATTACAAGTCCATCGGCGATATCCACACCGGCTACATGATCATGTTCGCGATCTGTGCGCTGGCGTACCTGGTGGCCTGGAGCGTGATGAAGACGCTCGTGCCGCGCCACAAGGAAATCACCGACCTGTAAACCGGGCGGGGCTTGAGTCGTGCCAGCCCCGCATCACAACGCACGCGCCCAGGTCTGGCTGACCAATGGCTTGCCGAAACTGAGGGTGGGCTCTTCTTCAACCAGCTCAAAACCGGCTTTCTGGTAGAGCCTGCGTGCGTCGGTGAGGGCGCTCATGGTCCACAGCATCATGCGTGTGTACCCGGCATGTCGGGCAAAGCGCAGGCATTCGTCCACCAGGCGCTGGCCGATGCCCAGGCCCCGCGCACTCGCGTCGACGTAGAGCATGCGCAACTTAGCGGTGCTGTCGTCATGGCGCACGACGAACACTGAGCCCACCACCGCGCCGTCTTTCTCCGCGATCCAGCAGCGCTCACGGGTCGGGTCGAACTCGCGCAGGTACTTGGCGACAATCTCCGCCACCAACGCTTCGAACTCCCAATTCCATTGGTATTCTCGCGCATACAGTGCCGATTGCTGCTGCACCACCAGGCCCATATCGCCAGGTTGTGGGTCGCGCAACACGTAGTTCGGCGTGCTGCCTTGCAGCAACGTCTGAATGCGCTGCATGGCTGCGGTCAATTGCTGTTGTTGCGGCTCGGGCAAGGCACTCAATAAGGCAATGACTTCTTGCTGGGTTTTCTCTTCCAGCGGAGCCAGGACTGACCGGCCGAGGTCGCTGAGGTGCAGTTGCACCGCGCGCGCATCGGTGATCGAGCGGACTTTCTGGATCAAGCCCTTCTTCTCTAGCCCGCTGATCAACCGGCTTAAATAACCCGCGTCGAGACTGAGCATCTGACACAAGTCGGCGCTGGTCAGGTCGCCACGCGAGGACAGTTCGTACATCACCCGGATTTCGGTGAGGGAGAAGTCGCTTTGCAGCAGGTGTTCCTGCAGCACGCCGATCTGGTGCGTATAGAAACGGTTGAAGCCGCGCACGATACCGGCGCGCTGCACAAGCAGGGGAGTGGACATGATGTACGCTCTGATGGTTGCCTTTGGCAATTATATTGTTGCCTTAGGCAATCATGTCAATATGTTTAATTCAGCCGAACAGCACCTTCATCAGCGCGGCGACGATGGCTTCCGGTGCGTCTTCCTGCACCAGATGCCCCGCGTGCGGGTCGTCGATGCACCTTCCGTCAGGATGATACGAATGGCCATGACCACACCGCTCAGCACCGCAGCGAGGCCGGCGGTTTCCATCAGCGACGGCCAGCGCCCGTGAAACCCCAGGCCCAACAGGGTGGCGAACAGCGATTCAAGCGCAATCAATTGGCCGCTGAGCACCATGGGTAGGCGTCGGGTCGCGGCATTCCAGGCCCAGGCGCCGACCACGGTGGACATCACCGCGATGGTCAGGCTCCAGGCATACAGCGGCCCGGCATGGGCAAAGCCGAATCCCAGGCTCGGCAGTTCGAGCAGGCCAAGGGTATACATGACCGGTAACAGGCATAGGGTCGTGCCACCGGCACCGACCAGCATCAGCGCGGTCCAGAGGCCGGTGACTTGCGCTGGAAGGTTTGCCAGCTGTTTTTGGTTGATCACGCTGAACCCTAACCATAAGGCGACCGCGCTCAGTGAGAACAACACGCCTGCCAACCACGAGCGGTTGCCCACTGAGGGCTGATGGAGGCTGCCGATATTCGACAGCACGAGGCCCAGCGTGAGGCACGCCAAGGGCAACACCAGGCGCCGCCACTGAACGGTCTTGTGCCGGGTGTTGCCGATCAATGCGAGCAACACCGGCACCATGCCGACAAACGCGGGCGTCAGCACCGGGCCGCCAAACATCACGCCAGCGGCAATGCACAGGCCGTAACCGAGGCAACCCAATGCGCCCAGCGCTGCGGCGAGCCAGAGCTGGCCTGGCCGAAGCCGCCGCAGTTGGCCGCGGCACAGCAGTACCCCGACGACACCCAGCCCACCGACGATCAAAAACCGCACGGCCATCAGGTCGTAAAGGCTGTAGTCGCCGGTGATATAGGGCGCAATGAAGTTCAGCGCCCAGCCGAGGGTCGCAATGAGCGCAAGGACGACACCGGCGAACAGTGAGGTGTGACTGGAAGTCATCAGGGTTTTCCATGAGGTGGTGGGTCATGGTGCATAACCGTGGGGCTGTGCTACAAACGAGTTCTCGGTCCTGGATGCATAACCTCAGATTATGAATACACTCGGCAAGACCTTACCGCCGCTCGCCAGCTTGCTGCCCTTCGAGGCGGCGGCGCGTCTGGAGAGTTTCTCCAAGGCCGCCGATGAACTGCACATCACCCAAGCCGCCGTCAGTCGGCAGATTCGCGGGCTTGAGGGCAACCTGGGGGTGAAGCTGTTCTGTCGGCGCAATCGCGCGGTGTTTCTCACGCAAGAGGGGCATGAACTGGCGCGGGTGGTCAGCCAGGCACTGCACCGCATCAGCGAGGGCGCCGCCACGCTACGCGCGTCGCCCCGGCGCAACCGTGTGGTCCTGCTCTGTCAGTTGTGCGAAGCGTTTTATTGGCTGATGCCGCGGCTGTCGAGCTTCCACCAGCAATACCCGGCCATCGAAATCCAAGTGGTGACGTCCACCCGGCCACTCACCGAATACAACGATCACTTCGACGTGGCCCTGCAAAGCACGCGGCGCGCCAGCGGTTCGCATCCGCTCATGTTCACTGCCTCCGATGAGGTGTTCCCGGTATGCAGCCCGGCCTACCTGAGTGCGGAGCAACCGCTGCACCTCAGCGAGCTGCAGCCCTGTACGTTTTTGCACCACAGCTCCGAGCCGCCCCATTTGATGGAGTGGGACAGCTGGTTGCAGGTGTTCGGTCAGACGCTGGCCAGCGACGCGCGCAGCGCCTCGTTCGACAGCTACCCGCTGATGCTCCAGGCCGCTGTCGAAGGGCATGGGATCGCCATGGGCTGGCGGCGCACCGCGAGCCGGCTGATTGAAAGCGGGGCGCTGGTAAGGCCGTGTGTCGAGAGTGTGCATTTACCGCAGGCGCTCTCGGTGTACCGGCAGCAGGGAGGCGAGAGCCGCCCCGAGGTGACGGCGCTGTTGGCCTGGCTTGAGGCGCAACTGCAGGATGAGGGCTGACTGGAGCGAAGCCGCTCCCGCCACCCAGGTGGCAATATTGGCGTTCTACACGCGGGATTTCAGCGCTGATGTCATCGGTCACGCCGACACTGAAGTGGCGTGACCGTTCTGTCACGGCTCAGTAGACATCGCGCAAGTAACGCTTCTGCTCACTCATCCGCCGCCAGTAATCGACGGCGCTCTCGACGCCCAGCCCGCCGTGGCGATGGGCAACCTGGCGCAGGGCCTGGTCGACATCCTTGGCCATGTGGCTGGCATCCCCACAGATATACAACTGCGCACCTTCCTGCAGCCAGCGCCACAGCTCGGCGCCGTGTTCGCGGATGCGATCCTGCACGTAGATCTTCTGCGCCTGGTCGCGGGAAAACGCCAGGCTCAGGTGGCTGAGCAAACCGTCGCGCTGCATGCCCTGCAGTTCATCCTGGTAGTAAAAATCGCTCGCCGCATGTTGCTCACCGAAAAACAGCCAGTTGCGGCCCTGATGCCCCAGGGCCCGACGTTCCTGCAAAAACGCGCGGAAGGGCGCCACACCGGTGCCGGGACCGATCATGATGATCGGCACATCGCCGTCGGCGGGAAGCCGGAAGTGCTTGGAGGGCTGCACGAACACCGGCACTTCGCCGTTGCCGGCACGGTCGGCGAGGAAGGTGGACGACACGCCCTTGCGCTTGCCGTAGCGCACAGCCGCCACGGTGAGGTGGACTTCACGCGGGTGCGCCTTGGCGCTGGACGCGATCGAATACAAGCGCGGTTGCAGGCGCTTGAGCGTGCCGAGCAGTTCGTCCGCCGAGCAGTCGATGGGGTATTCGTGCAGCACGTCCGCCAGTTGCCGGCCCCACAGCCAGTCTTTCAGTTCGGCTTTGCGCTCAGGTTCGAGCAGGTGTTTCAGGCCTGGCTTGGCGCTGCGCGCGGCAATGAAGGCCAGGGTCTCGCTGTTGGGCCGGGCAATTTCAAAGTGCTCGGTCAGGGCCTGGTGCAGCGGCACGTCGCCGAGTCTGTCGATGTTTACGCAGGTACTGGAACCCAGGCGCGTCAGCTCGAGCAACTCGCTGACCAGTTCCGGGCAGTTGCGTGGCATCACTCCCAGGGCGTCGCCGGCTTCGTAGGTCAGCGCGGAGTCCGCCAGGTCCAGGGAGAACTGGCGGGTTTCCTTGTGCGGGCTTTGCTGGTTCAGGTGCAGGTTGAGCAGCAACCGTGACGCATGAGGCTTGGATTTGCCGCTCGGCGTGGCGAGCGCGACGGGCGTTGCCGGGTTGAGGGTATGTAGGAACTGTGTGAACCAGGCATCGGCGCGCTCTTCGAATTCGGTATCGCAGTCGACGCGCTCCAGCAGGCGCGTGGCGCCCAATTCGAGCAGGCGCCGGTCGAGTTGTTTGCCGTGCTGGCAGAACTGGTCGTAGTTGGGATCGCCCAACGCCAGTACCGCGAAGCGCAGCGACTCCAGGCGGGTTTCGGCGAGGGTCAGGCTGTGCCAGAAACCTTCGCCGTTGTCCGGCGGGTCGCCGTCGCCGAAGGTGCTGCTGATCAGCGCGAGGTTCTGCGTGTGCGCCAGTTTGCTCGCGGGGAAGTCCGCCATTGCGCTCAGCTCCACCGCGATGCCGTCGGCGCGCAGGCGTTGGGCAAAGCGCTCGGCCAAGGCTTCGGCGTTGCCGGTTTGCGAGGCCCACAGCAAGGTGACGACCGGGGTGTCGGCAGCGGGCGCCGGTGCCACGGCGCTGGCCTCGGTGCGGCTGAACAAACCGCCCAACAGGCCGTCCAGCCACAGCCGCGCGTCCCTGGCCACGGGCGCATTCGCCGGCAGCGTCGGAACACCGCTGGCCTGGCGCGCAGCACTGGATTGCAGGCCACTGAGAAAACCGGCGAGGTAGGTGCGCTCATTGTCGCTCAATGACGGCGACGGCAGGTTGCGGATGCCGACCAGGTCGGCGAAGGCGTCGAGGCGCGACATGGCGAGTTCCTCTGTTAAGGGGGAAACGGGGTGGGCGGCCGGTGCCGATACATCGAGGAACTGGTGCTCGATCAGCTCGACCCGTTGCAGGGCGACCGCACAGAACTTGAACTCGGGCTGCAGCGAAATCGGGTCGACCGCGTCATGGGTCACGGCGTTGATCGCCAGGTTGTCGCCGAACACATCGTTCCAGTGAAACGGCGCAAAACAGTTGCCCGCCCGCACACGGTCACTGATCACCGCGGGCAGCACGGCGCGGCCGCGTCGTGAGCGCACCTCGACCGGGTCTTTGTGCTTGATGCCCAGGCTGGCAGCGTCGTCGGGGTGGATTTCCACGAAAGGGCCGGGGTTGAGTTTGTTCAGCGTGGCGACCTTGCCGGTCTTGGTCAGGGTGTGCCACTGGTGTTGCAGGCGGCCGGTGTTGAGCACGAACGGGAACGCTTCATCGGGCATTTCCGCCGGGGACAGGTGTGGGCGCGGGAAAAACCGGGCTTTGCCGTGTTCGGTGGCGAAAACGATCGTCGGCTGGCGGCCGTCGGCGTCGGTCTTGAGGGGCTGGTTGATGCCGTTGTTCAAGTAGCGGATCGGGTTGCGCTCTGCGGCCTCAATCGACGCGCACGGCCATTGCAGCGGTCGTTCGCGCAGGCGCGCATGGCTGGCGCCGCGGATGTCGTAGCCGGTGGCGGGGTTCCAGGCGCGCTTGATCTCGTCGAACACCTCGGCGGCGGACGCATACGTGAAGGCGTCGGCGAAGCCCATTTCGCACGCGACCCTGGCGATGATCTGCCAGTCGGCCAGCGACTCGCCGGGTGGCTCCACGGCTTTTTGCATCAGGGTCAGGTTGCGCTCGGAGTTGATCATCACCCCTTCGGCTTCGGCCCACAGCGCGCCGGGCAAGAGGATGTCGGCGTAGCGATTGGTCTCGGTATCGAGGAACGCATCCTGGGTGATCACCAGTTCGGCGCTTTGCAGCGCTTCGATCACGGTCTGGCGATTGGGCGCGCTGGCCACCGGATTGGTGCAGATGATCCAGCAGGCTTTGATCTGCCCGGCCGCCATTTGTTCGAACATGCCCACGGTGCCACTGCCGGCCTGGCGCGGCAGGCTGTCGGCGGGCAGATCCCACAGTGCTTCGATAAATGCGCGGTCGGCGTCGACCAGCACCGAGCGCTGCCCAGGCAGGCCGGGGCCCATGTAGCCCATTTCACGACCGCCCATGGCGTTGGGTTGCCCGGTCAGGGAGAACGGCCCGCTGCCGGGGCGGCAGATCGCGCCGGTGGCCAGGTGCAGGTTGCACAGCGCGTTGGTGTTCCAGGTGCCGTGGGTGCTTTGGTTGAGGCCCATGGTCCAGCAGCTCATCCACTCGGCGGCCTGGCCGATCCAGTCGGCGGCTTGGCGGATGTCGGCTTCGGCCAGTCCGGTCAGTTCGGCGACCCGCTGCGGCGGGTAGTCTTCCAGAAAGCTGGGCATGGCCTCCCAGCCTTCGGTGAACGCGGCGATAAAGGCCGGGTCGGTGTGCCCGTTTTTCACCAGCAGGTGCAGCAAACCGTTGAGCAGCGCGAGGTCGGTGCCCGGCTTGATCGGCAGGAACAGGTTGGCCTTGTCGGCCGTGGCGCTGCGCCGCGGGTCGACCACGATCAGTCTGGCGCCGGCCTTGACCCGGTCCATCATGCGCAGGAACAGGATCGGGTGACAGTCGGCCATGTTGGCGCCGATCACGAAGAACAGGTCGGCGCGGTCGAAGTCTTCATACGAGCCGGGCGGCCCGTCGGCACCGAGGGATAGTTTGTAACCGCTGCCGGCGCTGGCCATGCACAGGCGTGAGTTGGATTCGATATGCGCGGTCCGCACAAAGCCCTTGGCCAATTTGTTGATCAGGTACTGGGCTTCCAGCGACATCTGCCCGGACACGTAGAACGCCAGGGCGTCCGGGCCATCGCGGTCGAGGATGGCGCGCAAGCGGCCGGCGGTCTCGCTGATGGCCTTGTCCATGCCGATCCGCACCGGGTCATGCTCCCGCGCCTGGCGCAGGTAGGCGTTTTCCATGCGGCCGGACTCGGCGATGGCTTGCCCGCAGGTGGTGCCTTTGGTGCAGAGCCGGCCGGCGTTGGTGGGGTGGGCCTTGTCGCCGATCACCTTGACCACGCGGTTGTGCTCGACCTGCATGACGATGCCGCAGCCCACGCCACAATAAGGACACACGCTGCGTACACTTTGGTTTGCCATCGGTAACCCTCGGATCATTTCTGCCGCCCATAAAAAAACGCCCTGCAACCCTCCGTTGGAAACGGGGATTACACGGCGCCTTTGTCGTGAGTGGCAGTCTGCGTTGACTGCTTGGTATGCGTATTCCTAGCAAGTCACGCGCCAGGTTTTTCACACGCCGCTGTGACGGGCCTGGTTGCCCCCAGCGCGGGCCCGTCACGCGCAGAAATGCACTTTTATGACGCCGGAGCGCACCAGTTGGAGGCACAACCAGCGGTGTCTGGCAGGGTTGAGCACCGTTTGCAGCCTTTGCGACGGGCATGGCGGCTGGTTGGCACAGAGCCTGCAAGCACACTGTACAACCCACCTCGGTCAACGACGATCGACAGGCCATACAGGTCATGGGCACCAGCGGTAGAACCGGCGAAGACGTCCGGGTCGACCCCGCATCAGAACAGGCAAAGACGCCTGGAACCGCAAGGTTTCAGGCGTTTTTTTTTGCTTTTTAAACCGTGATGAGCTTTGTCGGGTGCTTGATATGAATTCCACTCTCGCCAGTCTGAAACAGCTGAAAACCCTGATCGTCGTCGGCAATGGCATGGTCGGCCATCATTGTGTGGCGCAACTGATCGAGCGCGGCGCCCTGGAGCACTATCGCCTGCATGTGTTCAGCGAAGAGCCGATGCGTGCCTATGACCGCGTGCATTTGTCCGAATACTTCACTGGCCGTGATGCCGAGTCGCTGGCGTTGTCGCACGCTTCGCTGTACCAGACGCCGGGCGTGACCCTGCACCTGGGGGCGCCGGTACTGGAAATCGACCGCGCCCGCCGTGAGGTGATCACCGCCACAGGCAGCGTGGCGTATGACAAATTGGTCCTGGCAACCGGCTCTTACCCGTTTGTGCCGCCGATCAACGGCGCGCAAGGCGATTCGCGGCTGGTCTACCGCACCCTTGAAGACCTCGATGCCATCCGTGGCGCCGCCGCGAATGCGCGGCGTGGCGTGGTGGTCGGCGGTGGCCTGCTCGGCCTGGAAGCCGCCAACGCCCTGAAAAGCCTGGGCCTTGAAGCCCATGTGGTGGAGTTCGCGCCGCGCTTGATGCCGGTGCAACTGGATGACTTCGGCGGGCTGGCGCTCAAGGCGCAGATCGAGCGCCTGGGCGTGGGCGTGCATTTGTCCCGCGCCACTCAATCGATCAGCGCGGGCGAGCAGTACCGCTATCGCATGAACTTTGCCAATGACGAATTTCTGGAAACTGATCTGATCGTGTTCTCCGCTGGCATCCGCGCCCAGGACGCACTGGCCCGCCAGGCCGGCCTGGAGATCGGCCCGCGCGGCGGGGTGGTGATCAACGATGAATGCCTGAGCAGCGACCCGGACATCTACGCGATCGGCGAGTGTGCGTCGTGGAACGGCAGTCTGTTCGGCCTGGTCGCGCCGGGTTACCAGATGGCCCGAGGGGTGGCCGCCCTGTTGTGCGGGCAGACCGCCGAGCCCTTTGTCGGCGCGGACATGTCGACCAAACTCAAACTGCTGGGGGTGGACGTGGGGTCCATCGGCGACGCCCATGCACACACACCCGGTGCGCGCAGCTACCAGTTCATCGACGAGGCTAGCGCCAGCTACCGGCGCCTGGTGGTGGACGCCAGCGGCAAGCAGGTGATCGGCGCGGTGCTGGTCGGCGACAACAGCTATTACGACACCTTGCTGCAGTACATGCAGAACGGCATTGCGTTGCCGTCCGAACCGGCCGGCCTGATCTTGCCGTCGTCCGCCGGCGCACCGAGCCTCGGCCCTGGCGCGTTGCCGGAGTCGGCCACCGTCTGTTCCTGCCATAACGTCACCAAAGGTTCGATTTGCGCGGCCATCGACAGCGGTTGCGCCGACCTCGGCCTGCTCAAGGCGCAGACCAAGGCCTGCACCGGTTGCGGCGGCTGCGCCGGTTTGCTCAAGCAGGTGTTCGAGCATGAACTGGTCGCCCGTGGCGTCAGCGTCGACAAGAGCCTGTGCGAACACTTCGCCTACACCCGTCAGGAGTTGTATGCGCTGGTACGCGTGGAAGGGGTGATCACCTTCGAAGAGTTGCTGGCCAAGCACGGCCGTGGCCACACCGGTTGCGATGTATGCAAACCAGCGGTGGGCTCGATCCTGGCGTCGTGCTGGAACCAACCGATCATGGACGCCTCGCTGGTGCCGTTGCAGGACACCAACGACACGTTCATGGCCAATATGCAGAAGAACGGCACCTATTCGGTGGTGCCGCGTATTCCGGGCGGCGAAATCACCGCGGAAAAACTCATCGCCATCGGTGTGGTCGCGCAGAAATACCAGCTCTACACCAAGATCACCGGCGGCCAGCGTATCGACCTGTTTGGCGCGCAACTGCATGAGCTGCCGGACATCTGGGCCGAGCTGATCGACGCCGGGTTTGAAACCGGGCACGCCTACGGCAAATCCACGCGCACGGTGAAGTCGTGCGTCGGCAGTACCTGGTGCCGCTACGGCGTGCAGGACAGCGTGAAAATGGCGCTGCTGATCGAGGACCGCTACAAGGGCCTGCGTTCGCCGCACAAGCTCAAGTTCGCGGTGTCCGGCTGCACCCGCGAATGCGCCGAAGCGCAAAGCAAAGACGTCGGTGTGATCGCCACAGAGAAGGGCTGGAACCTCTACATCGCCGGTAACGGCGGCATGCGCCCACGCCACGCCGAGCTGTTCGCGACCGACCTGGATGACGCCACGCTGATCCGCTACATCGACCGCTTCCTGATGTTCTACATCCGCACGGCCGACAAATTGCAACGCACCTCGGTGTGGCGTGAAAGCCTGGAAGGCGGCCTGGGTTTCCTCAAGGACGTGATCCTCGACGACAGCCTGGGCCTGGGCGCCGAACTCGAAGCGCAAATGCAACTGGTGGTCGACCGGTACGAATGCGAATGGGCCAACGCCCTCAAAGACCCGGAAAAACTCAAACGCTTCCGCACCTTCGTCAACGACAAACGCCCGGATCCGGACATCCATTTTGTCCACGAACGCGGCCAGCGCCGGCCGATCATGGCCGCCGAACTCAACCTGATTCCCGTCATCGAGGAGCTTGCCTGATGAGCCAGTCCAACACTTTGCGTAACCTTGCCACCTGGAAAAGCGTGTGCAGCGAAAGCGACCTGGTGAACAATTCCGGCGTGGTGGTGTGGTACGACGGCGCGCAAGTCGCGCTGTTCTA
The DNA here is from genome assembly GCF_059423025.1 of Pseudomonas sp. GW704-F2. Lineage (NCBI taxonomy): Bacteria > Pseudomonadati > Pseudomonadota > Gammaproteobacteria > Pseudomonadales > Pseudomonadaceae > Pseudomonas > Pseudomonas sp. GW704-F2. Next base: position 20,757 of record NZ_JBWKXO010000003.1, read on the forward strand.
CCTGCCGGACGCGCCGGACCAGACCCTCTACGCCATCGACAACCATGACCCGGAATCCGGCGCGAACGTGATCGGCCGCGGGCTGGTCGGCAGTATCAAGGGCGATCTGGTGGTGGCTGCGCCGATCTACAAACAGCATTACCGTCTGGCGGACGGCCAATGCCTGGAGGCACCGCAGCAGCGCTTGCGGGTATGGCCGGTGCGGTTGAATGCGGGGGTGGTGGAGTTGGGGGTGAGTTGAGGCGAGGTCGGCCGAAGGCGCCCATCCTCCAGCTGCCTGCGGCATGTGGAGAATGGGCGCGTGCATATCCGCCGTCAGCGGTTGAAGCGTTCAACCAGTGCGTATTGGGTGGACGCGGTGTGGGTCAGTTCCTTGCTCAGGTCCGCGGATTGATGGGCCTGGACCGACGTCTGGTCGGCCAGTTCGGCGATGGTGGTGATGTTGCGACTGATCTCTTCGGCCACCGCGCTTTGTTCTTCGGTGGCGGCGGCGATCTGGGTGGTCATCTCGGTGATGTGGGACACCGCTTCGCTGATGCCGACCAGCGCCTGGTCGGCCTCAAGTACCCGGGCCACGCCTTCCTGCGCCTGGCGCTGGCCGTGTTCCATGCTTTGTACAGCGTTGCTGGACGATGCCTGGAGCTTGGTGATCAAGTCATGGATCTGGGTGGTGGAGTGCGACGTGCGTTGCGCCAATTGGCGGACTTCGTCGGCGACTACGGCAAAGCCGCGGCCCATATCCCCGGCACGCGCCGCCTCGATCGCGGCGTTGAGGGCCAGCAGGTTGGTCTGGTCGGCGATGCCTTTGATCACGTCGACGACAGTGCCGATTTCGTCGCTGTCGCGGGCCAACTGCGCCACGGTGACACCGGTTTCGCCGACCACGGCGGAGAGGCGCTCGATGGCTTCGCGGGTATCGCGGGCCACCTCGCGGCCACGCCCGGTCAGCACGTTGGCTTGCTGGGTGGCATCCGCGGTGCGCTGCACGTGGCTGGCGACTTCCTGGGTGGTTGCGGCCATCTGGTTGACGGCGGCCGAGACCTGCTCGGTTTCGACGCGTTGACGGTCAAGGCCGGTCGAACTGGCCGTGGCCAGTCGGTTGGATTGCCCGGCCAGCGCGTTGAGCTGCTCGGCACTGTCCTGCAGGCGGGTGAGGCAGGTCTTCAACCGGGCGTTCTGGCTGAGGAACGCGGTTTCCAGGCGGCCCTGGGGGCCGCGTTCATCGCTGTACATCTGCGCAATCAGCGCATCCGAGGTCGACGGCTCGATGCCCGAAAGCAAGCGTAACGTTGCACGCCGACGCACCTGCGCGCCGATCATGCTCACGGGCACCGCAACGGCTACCGCCACGGCCATGGCCAGCGGCGCACTGAGGAACAGCCCGCCCACGGCGCCGGCAAGCCCGGAGGCGACGTAGGGCACGCTGTCGAATAACGTCGACAGCCAACTGTCCCGGCGCGAAACCGCCGATTTGTTCTGGCTCAAACGCCGGTAAAGCGCCTGGGCACGTCGGATTTCATCGGCGCTCGGCTTGACCCGTACCGACTCGAAGCCCACCACGCGGCTGCCTTCGAAGATCGGTGTAACGTAAGCATTGACCCAATAATGGTCGCCGTTTTTCGAGCGATTCTTGACGATACCCATCCACGGCAGGCCTTGCTTGAGCGCGCACCACATATGGGAAAAAACGGCTGAGGGGACGTCGGGATGGCGCACGATATTCTGCGGGGCGCCGATCAAGTCGGCGCGTTCAAAACCACTGATATCGACAAAAGCATCGTTGCAGTAAGTGATCATCCCGTTAACATCAGTTGCGGAGATGAGCTTCTGCGAAGGCGCGAGGGAAATCTCGCGCTGTGTCACGGGTTGGTTATTGCGCATTCGACTACTCCCAGAATTGCCTGTAGGACATCGGCAAGTATTCAGATAAGTTGAAGACCGATTGTCTGACAATCTCAAACAGCAACATTTCACCGGTCTAAATCAGGTATTCAGTCCTGTCAGTCGGCGGCCGAAACGCGAAAGCACAAGACTTCAAACGCAAATACCGGATAATGGCGGCCAATTTGAAGTTCGCTATTTTGGTAATCCCGTATGGAAATTAAGGTTAACTTTCTCGACAACCTTCGACTTGAAGCCAAGTTCGATGACTTCACGGTGATCGCCGATCAACCGATTCGCTATAAAGGCGACGGGTCGGCGCCGGGGCCATTCGATTACTTCCTGGCTTCGTCGGCATTGTGTGCGGCGTACTTCGTGAAGTTGTACTGCGAGACACGCAATATCCCCACGGACAATATCCGGTTGTCGCAGAACAACATTGTCGACCCGGAAAACCGCTACAACCAGATTTTCAAGATCCAGGTGGAGTTGCCGGCAGATATCTCCGACAAGGATCGCCAAGGCATCTTGCGCTCTATTGACCGTTGCACGGTGAAGAAAGTGGTACAGGCCGGCCCTGAATTCGTGATCGAAGAGGTGGAAAACCTCGACGCCGACGCCCAGGCCCTGTTGATGCCCAATTCCACTTCCGAGGCGGGCACCTACATCGTGGGCAAGGACCTGCCGCTGGAGCAGACCATCGCCAACATGTCGGGCATCCTGGCGGGCCTGGGCATGAAGATCGAGATCGCCTCGTGGCGCAATATCGTGCCGAACGTGTGGTCGCTGCATATCCGCGATGCCCATTCGCCGATGTGCTTCACCAACGGCAAGGGCGCGACCAAGGAAAGCGCGCTGGCCTCGGCGTTGGGCGAGTTCATCGAGCGCCTCAACTGCAACTTCTTCTATAACGATCAGTTCTGGGGCGAAGAACTGGCCAATGCACCGTTCGTGCATTACCCGGACGAGCGCTGGTTCCAGCCTGGGCGCAAGGATGAACTGCCAGCGGAAATCCTCGACGCCTACTGCCTGAACATCTACAACCGCGACGGCGAGTTGCGTGGCTCGCACCTGTTCGACACCAACTCGGGCAATGAAGACCGCGGGATTGTGGCACTGCCGTTTGTGCGCCAGTCGGACGGCGAGGTGGTGTATTTCCCGTCCAACCTGATCGAAAACCTGTACCTGAGCAATGGCATGAGCGCCGGCAACACCCTGGCCGAAGCCCAGGTGCAGTGCCTGTCGGAGATCTTCGAGCGGGCGGTCAAGCGTGAAATCATCGAAGGTGAATTCGCCCTGCCGGATGTGCCGGCTGACGTGCTGGCCAAGTACCCGAGTATTCTGGCCGGGATCCAGGGGCTGGAAGCCCAGGGCTTCCCGGTGCTGGTCAAGGATGCCTCGCTGGGCGGCGAGTTCCCGGTGATGTGCGTGACCTTGATGAACCCGCGTACCGGCGGTGTGTTTGCCTCGTTCGGCGCGCACCCGAGCCTGGAAGTGGCGCTGGAACGTAGCCTGACTGAATTGCTCCAAGGCCGCAGTTTCGAAGGCCTGAACGATCTGCCGCAGCCGACGTTCGAAGGTCACGCGGTGACCGAGCCGAACAACTTCGTCGAGCACTTCATCGACTCCAGCGGCGTGGTCTCGTGGCGCTTCTTCAGTGCCCGCTCGGATTACGAATTCGTCGAGTGGGACTTCTCCGGCCAGGGCGAAAACTCCAACGCCGAAGAAGCCGCGACGCTGTTCGGCATTCTCGAGAACATGGGCAAGGAGTCGTACATGGCGGTGTATGAGCACCTCGGTGCCACCGCCTGCCGCATCCTGGTTCCGGACTACTCGGAAATCTATCCGGTGGACGACCTGATCTGGGACAACACCAACAAAGCGCTGTTTTTCCGCGCCGACATCCTCAACCTGCATCGCCTGGATGACGCGCAACTCAAGGCCCTGGCCGAACGCCTGGTGGAAAGCGAACTGGACGACTACACCGATATCACCACCTTGATCGGTATCGAGTTCGACGACAACACCGCCTGGGGCCAACTGACCATCCTCGAATTGAAGCTGCTGATCTACCTCGCCCTGCAGCAATACGAGGAAGCGAAGGAAGCGGTGGAAATGTTCCTGCAGTACAACGACAACACCGTCGAGCGCGGCCTGTTCTACCAGGCGGTGAACGCGGTGCTGGAGATGGAACTGGATGAAGACCTGGAATTGGCGGACTACGAGGCCAACTTCCGGCGGATGTTCGGTAACGAGCGGATGGATGCGGTGATCGGCTCGGTCAACGGCAGTGTGCGCTTTTATGGATTGACGCCGACCAGCATGAAGCTGGAAGGGCTGGACCGGCATCTGCGCTTGATCGAGAGCTATAAAAAACTGCATAGCGCGCGGGCCAACATCACGTCAGCCTGACGCAGCATCCAGTGTGGGAGGGGGCTTGCCCCCGATAGCAATCTGTCAGTCACTGAATCAGGAGACTGGCCACCGCTATCGGGGGCAAGTCGAATCGTCGCACCGCCCCTCCCACATTAAGATGGAACTGGCAGACTACGAGGCGTCTGCAAAAACTGCACGGCACGCGGGCCAACATCATGTCAGCCTGACGCAGTATCCAGTGTGGGAGGGGGCTTGCCCCCGATAGCAATCTGTCAGTCACTGAGTCAGGAGACTGGCCCACCGCTATCGGGGGCAAGCCCCCTCCCACATTAGATATGTGCCAACGCTTGCGCGAGGTCCGCGCGCAAGTCCTCCACGTCCTCGATCCCCACCGACAACCGCACCAACCCATCGCCAATGCCCAATTGCGCCCGCGTCGCTGCCGGGATGCTGGCATGGGTCATGATCGCCGGGTGTTCGATCAGACTTTCCACGCCGCCGAGGCTTTCGGCCAGGGCGAAGAGTTTGACGTGTTCCAGGAAACGCCTGGCGCCGGCCAGGTCGCTGTTCAATACCACCGAAATCATCCCGCCAAACCCGCGCATCTGCCGACGTGCCAGGGCGTGCTGGGGGTGTGAGACCAGGCCCGGGTAGTGAACCCGCGCCACCTGCGGTTGGTGTTCGAGCCAGCTCGCCAGGTCCAGTGCATTGCTGCAATGGCGCTCCATGCGCAGGGCCAGGGTTTTCACGCCGCGCAGGGTCAGGAAGGCGTCGAACGGCCCGGTGATGGCGCCGACCGAGTTCTGCAGGAAGCCCAAGCGCTCGGCCAGTTCGGGGTTGTCGCCGACAATTGCGATGCCGCCGATCACGTCGGAGTGGCCATTGAGGTATTTGGTGGTGGAATGCACCACGATGTCGCAACCCAGCTCCAGCGGGCGCTGGATCCACGGGCTGGCGAAGGTGTTGTCGGCCACGCAGAGGATGCCGCGGGCGCGGCAGATGCGCGCGATGGCGCTGAGGTCGGTCAGGCTCAGCAGCGGGTTGCTGGGCGTCTCGACCCAGACCATGCGCGTGTCGTCCTGCAACGCGGCTTCAAACGCCTGCACATCGCTCAAATCGACAAAACTGAAACGGTGCCCGGCGCTGCGTTGGCGCACCTTGTCGAACAGGCGGAAGGTGCCGCCATACAGGTCGTTGCCGGAGACGACATGGCTGCCGGCATCCAGCAACTCCAGCACGGTGGAAATCGCCGCCAGCCCCGAGGCAAAGGCAAACGCCTGGCGGCCGCCTTCCAGGTCGGCCACGCAGCGCTCCAGGGCGAACCGCGTGGGGTTGTGGGAGCGGCCATAATCGAAGCCCTTGTGTACGCCGGGGCTGTCTTGCCGGTAGGTGGAATTGGCGTAGATCGGCGGCATCAGCGCGCCGGTGGTCGGGTCGGGCGATTGCCCGGCGTGGATCACACGGGTGGCAAACGCGCTTTTATCGGGCTGACTCATGCAAGGGATCTCCGCAGGTGATTGAGCAGGTCGACACGGGTGATCAGGCCATGGAAGCCCGACGCGTCGGCGATGATGGCGACCAGGCCGCGATCCAGCTCCGCCTGCAACTCGGCGAGGCTGGCGCTGGGGTCGAGCGTGTGTACGGTTTCGGTCATGGCGCTGGCGACGATCATGGAAAAGTCCGCGGCGTCGTGGTGCAGGCCCAGCAGGATGTCGGATTCGTCGATCACACCCACCAGTGCCTGGCCGTTCACCAGCACCGGCAATTGCGAGACATCGGCCAGGCGCATGCGCTGGAAGGCCGTGAGCAGGGTGTCGTCGGGGCTGACGCTGATCACGCGGCCGTCTTCGAAGCGCCGGGCGATCAGGTCGCGCAGGTCGCCGTAGTGCTTGTAGTGCAGCAAGCCCGCGTCGCTCATCCATTGGTCGTTGTAGACCTTCGACAGGTAACGCGTGCCGGTGTCGCAGACGAAGCTGACCACGCGCTTGGGCGCGGTCTGTGCGCGGCAATAGCGCAAGGCTGCGGCGAGCAGGGTGCCGGTGGACGAGCCGCCGAGAATGCCTTCGGCCTTGAGCAACTGGCGGGCGTGGTCGAAGCTCTCTTCATCGCTGATGGAATAGGCGTGGCGCACGCTGGACAGGTCGGCAATCGAGGGGACGAAGTCTTCGCCGATGCCTTCCACCGCCCAGGAACCCGGGGTGACCAGGGTGCCGCTGCGGCTGTATTCGGCCATCACCGAACCGACGGGGTCGGCCAGCACCATCTCCAGCGCCGGCTGCACCCGCTTGAAGAAGCGCGTCAGCCCGGTGAGCGTGCCGGCCGAACCGACGCCGACCACAATCGCGTCGAGGTCATGCTCGGTCTGCGCCCAGAGCTCCGGCGCGGTGCTGGTTTCGTGGGCGAGCGGGTTGGCCGGGTTATTGAACTGGTCGGCGAAGAACGAGCCCGGGATGTCCTTGGCCAGGCGCGCAGCCACGTCCTGATAGTACTCGGGGTGGCCTTTGCCGACATCGGAGCGGGTGATATGCACTTCGGCGCCCATGGCCTTGAGGTGCAGCACCTTTTCGGTGGACATCTTGTCGGGCACCACCAGCACCACCCGGTAGCCTTTCGCCCGGCCCACCAGCGCCAGGCCCAGCCCGGTGTTGCCGGCGGTGGCTTCGACAATCGTGCCGCCGACGCGCAGGCGGCCGTCGCGCTCGGCGGCGTCGATCATCGCCACGCCGATGCGATCCTTGATCGAGCCGCCGGGGTTTTGCGATTCGAGTTTGAGAAACAGCGTGCAGGGGCCGGTGTCGAAGCGGCTGATCCGCACCAGCGGAGTGTTGCCGATCAGTTCAAGCACGGCGGGGCGGGCAAGCGTGGGCATGTCGTCACCTGGGTGTAGGGTGGGGGGACAGCAAACGGCAAAGCGTGGCTTGGAACATAGGCCGCTATTGCACGGGTCGCAACTGCGCGGTCGGCCGGCTGTCTTTTTTTGGCGCATGAGCGAAGGCTCGGTGCGCCATCGGTGGGCAGTCTTGCCGCGCCGCCTGGGCGCGAACCCGCGAAATCGTTGGGTGTGCGCAGCTGGCCTGGGGTTTGCTAGAAACAAATCCAAACTTGGATACAAGATGGAGGCCCTTATGCAGAGCGTTATCGGCTGGACCCTCGGCGAATGGCGTGAGGCCTATCGCAACGGGACGATCACCCCGGACATCGTGCTGACCCTGGCCGCGCAATACGCCGCCGCCGACAACGCCTGGATCGCCCGCGCGCGGCCTGAACAACTGACGGCGCAGTTGGCGCAATTGAGCGAGCGGCTGGCGGCGGTCGGTGGCGATATGACCCAGTTGCCGTTGTACGGCGTGCCGTTTGCGATCAAGGACAACATCGACGCGGCCGGTTGGGAGACCACGGCGGCGTGTCCGGAATTTGCCTACGCCCCGGCGTCGGATGCGAGCGTCGTCGCCAAGCTGCGTGCGGCCGGTGCGATCCTGATGGGCAAGACCAACCTCGATCAGTTCGCCACCGGCCTGGTGGGCACCCGCTCGCCGTATGGCGCGGTGGCCAACAGCTTCAATCCGGCTTATGTCAGCGGCGGTTCCAGCTCCGGTTCCGCCTCGGTGGTCGCCCGGGGTTTGGTGGCGTTCTCCCTGGGCACCGACACCGCCGGCTCCGGTCGGGTGCCGGCGGGGTTCAACAATATCGTCGGGTTAAAACCCAGCAAAGGCCGCCTGTCCAATACCGGCCTGGTGCCTGCGTGCCGCACGGTGGATTGCATCTCGGTGTTTGCCCTGACCGTGGAAGACGCCGAATCCGTGGCGCAAGTGGCCGAAGGCTACGACGCGAGTGACGCCTATTCCCGCGCCAACCCCCATACCGCGCCGGTGGCGGTGGGGCGTGCGATCAAACTCGCCATTCCGGTGACCCTGGAGTTCTTCGGCGATACCCAGAACCAGGCCGTATTCGAGCAGGCCGTCGAGCGCTTCAAGGCGTTGGGTGCGCAGATCACCCCGGTGGATTTCAGCCCGTTCAAGGCGCTGGCGGACCAGTTGTATTTCGGCCCATGGGTCGCCGAACGCACGGTCGCCCTGCACAGCATGCTTGAACAGCAGCCGGACGCGATCAACCCGGTGGTGCGCGGCATCGTCGAAAACGGGCTTGAGTACAGCGCCTGCGACGCCTACAAAGCCGAATACCTGCGCGCCGACCTGAGCCGGCGCATCAACGACACGCTGGCGGGCTTCGACGCATTACTGGTGCCGACCTCGCCGACGATTCGCACCCAGGCCGAGATGGCGCTGGAGCCGGTGCGCTACAACTCGCAATTCGGCTATTACACCAACTTCACCAACCTGGCGGACCTGTGCGCGCTGGCGCTGCCCGCCGGCCTGCGCGCAGATGGCTTGCCCAGCGGCATCACCTTGTTGGCGCCGGCCTGGCACGACACGGCCCTGGCCCATTTGGGCAAGCGCTGGCAAGCCGGCCTCGGCCTGCCGCTGGGCGCCACCGCGCGCGAGTTGCCCGCACCGGCCGCACCAACCCCCGCGCCCGGCAGCGTGCGCCTGGCGGTGGTCGGCGCGCACCTGAGCGGCATGCCGCTGAATTTCCAACTGACCACGCGCAATGCGGTGCTGGTGGAGCAAACGCTGACCGCCGACAGCTATCGACTCTACGCGCTACCGGGCACGGTGCCGCCCAAGCCGGGGCTGGCCAGGGCGGACAGTGGCCGCTCGATCATCGTCGAGCTGTGGGACATGCCCATCGCCCGCTTTGGCGAGTTCGTCGCTGAAGTCCCCGCACCGTTGGGCATCGGCAACCTGAGCCTGACCGACGGGCGCAACGTCAAAGGCTTTATCTGCGAACCCTGGGCCCTGGCCGATGCGCTCGATATCACCGAATTCGGCGGCTGGCGCGCCTTTATCGCGAGCCGGGGCTAAGCATGCCGGGCTCAACCCTGAAAAATCCCAAGGCGCGCCCCGACAGCCTGGCCGAACGCATCTACGCGCAGCTCAAGGCGGATATCTTCGACTTTCGCCTGCTGCCGGGCGACCGCTTCAGCGAAGGCGAAGTGGCCGAGCGCATGAACGTCAGCCGCACCCCGGTGCGTCAGGCGCTCTATCGTCTGGAGAAGGAAGGTTACCTGGAGGTGTACTTCCGCAGTGGCTGGCAGGTGAAACCGTTCGACTTCACCTACTTCGAAGAGCTGTATGACCTGCGGATCATTCTGGAACTGGCGGCGGTCAACCGTTTATGCCTGATGGATGAACCGCGCCCTGCGCTGTTGCAAGGGTTGCAGGCGATCTGGCAGGTGGAGGAGGGCGAACGCCAGCAGGACACCCAGGTGGTGTCCGCGCTGGACGAGCGCTTTCACTGCGCCTTGGTGGAAGCCACCGGCAACCGCGAAATGGCGCGCATGCACTACGCCATTACGGAAAAAATTCGCATCATCCGCCGGCTCGACTTTACCCAGGCTTCGCGGATCGCGGCGACCTACGAAGAACACGCGCAGATACTCGACGCTATCCTGCAACGGCGCGGTGAAGAGGCGCAGCAGCTGCTCAAGCGGCATATCGAACTGAGCAAGCAGCAGGTGCGCAACATCACGTTGCACCGGTTGCAGGTGGCGCGGGACACTCAATCAACCGGCTTCACAGCAACGCTTGCAGACGGCTGACGGTGGCATCGCCGGCCCGCTGCATCGGTGCGCGCAATTCACTGCCGATCAGCCCCTGCAAGGCCAGCGCCGCCTTGACCGGTGCCGGGTTGGGCTCCATAAACAACGTATCGATCAACGGCAGCAACTGGAAAAACGTCTGCCGCGCCTCGCTCAACTGGTTATCCCGCACCTGCTGCCACAGCGCCACGAACCGCTCGGTGTGTAAATGTGCCGACGCTGCGATCGCCCCAGTGGCGCCAAGGCACAACGCGTTAAAGATCTGGATGTCCTCGCCACACAGCACATCCACCGCCCCACTGGCCAGCAGCGCCAGGGTATTGCCCAGGTTGCCGCCACAGTCCTTGACCGCGACGATGCGCGGATGGGCGACGATGTTCAGCAGCGTGGCCTGTTCGAAGGTCGCGCCGGTGCGATAGGGAATGTCATAGAGAATGATCGGCACGCCGGAGGCGTCGGCCACCGTGCGGAAGAACGCTTCAAGGCCGCTCTGGGACGGACGGATATAGCTGGGCGCCGGCACCAACAGACCGGCCACCGGGCGTTTGAGGATTTCGCCCTGGAACTGCAACAGTTCAATCTGGTTATATCCCGCCAGGCCCATCACCACGCGGTGCGCCGGCACCCACTGCAACACCGCATCCAGCACCGCCAGTTGTTCCTGGCGGCTCAACGCCGCGGCTTCGCCCGTGGTGGTGCAGACCATGATCCCGGCCACGTGCTTTTCCAGCAGATGCTCGACCAGCCGGCGCAGGCCGATAAAGTCGATGGCGCCGTCCTGAAACGGCGTGACCACGGGAACCCAGATACCTTGAAACGCTGACATGCACTCTCTCCTGATGATTGACCGATTAAGTCACCGTCAGAAGGGCAGAAGGAATTGTGCAAGGGCAGGGTGTCCGTCGCGCTCAATGTCCTGTCAGCTCATCTGACGGGACAGCGCGCCCCGGTCACATGAGCGACTGTTTCTTCGATTTGAGGGCGCGCGCAACGCAACCTTGCGCCTTGGCGATCAAGCCAATGACGGAAAGGTTAACGAAAGACGTTGCAAGCATGAGCTGACACACCCTGAATGAGGGCTCCATCTTCAGGGGGTGTGAGTAAATGTGTCAAGCCCTGCGTAGTTACCGGCAGGTTGCACGGCCCAGGCACTTGAACGGTGCCTGGGCGGTGAAACGATCGTTGTCAGTCAGGGATTAGCCACTGCGGCCTCAATCGCGGCAATGTCGATCTTGGTCATGGTCATCATCGCCTCGAAGGCTCGCTTGGCCGTCGCCGGGTCGGCATGGGTCACGGCGGCCGACAACACACGCGGCGTGATTTGCCACGACAGGCCCCACTTGTCCTTGCACCAACCGCAGGCACTGGCCTGGCCACCGTTGTCGATGATGGCGTTCCACAGCCGATCAGTCTCGGCCTGGTCATCGGTAGCCACCTGAAAGGAAAACGCCTCGGTGTGCGGGAATGCCGGACCGCCATTCAGGCCGAGACACGGGATGCCCAGCACGGTGAACTCGACGGTCAGAATGTCGCCCTGTTTACCTGCGGGATAATCCCCCGGCGCGCGGTGTAACGCCTTCACCGCACTGTCCGGGAAGGTCTTGGCATAAAACGTCGCAGCGTCCAGGGCGGTGCCGTTGTACCAGAGGCACAGGGTGTTTTTGTTGTTCATGTTCGGTCTCCACGGTGAATGGGTGTGTGGAGTTTAGATCAGGGTGAAGGGCGGATGCGGTGTTGCGAACCGAGTACAGCGGCCTCGCCGACAGAGGCCGCATACAGAATCAGCATGCTGGGGCCAGCAACACCCACGATTCTCTCAAGCCGATCGTCAAGGACGAAGAACGCGCAGATGAGCAAAACGTCTGCGCGCCCCCAACGCCACCGTCACGAATCACGTTGCTCGCTGACAGGCGCATGCTGCGCCATCAGCTCCGCGACCCAGTCGATGAACACGCGCACCTTGATGCTGATATGCCGGTTCGGCGGAAATGCCACGTAGATCGGCATCGGATCGAGACGCCAGTCCTTGAACAGGGGCACCAATTCGCCGCGTGCTTCGTAGGTCGTGGACATGTACTTGGGCAGCCAAAGCACACCCAGCCCGGCCAGGCCGGCCGCGAGGTAGGCGTTGCCATCGTCGACTGCCAGCGCATAGCGGCCTTTGACCTGGAGGCTCTCAGCGTGGTTGCGCATGGAGTAGGGCAGGGCTTTACCGGTGCGCGCCCACAAGAAGCCGACGATACGGTGTTGCGAATCTTCCAGCTCCCGCGGATGCGCGGGGATACCGACGCGGGCCAGGTAGCTCGGTGCGGCGAAAACGCCAAGCTGGAGGTCGCCAACCTTCCGGGCCATCAGCGACTGATCCTTTATCTCGCCGCCGCGCACCACGCAATCGATGTTCTCACCGATCATATCCACGATCCGGTCGCTGACGCCCATGTCGATCTGGATGTCCGGGTAGCGCAGGTAAAACTCGGGCAATGCGGGGACTAGAATCATGCTGGCCAGGGGGCTTGGCACATCCACTCGCAATCGCCCCCTGGGCAGCGTCGAGGCGCCGGACAGGCTGGTCTCGGCGTCGTCCATGTCGGCCAGCAGTCGTAACACTCGCTCGTAATAGACTGCACCGTCGGCCGTGACGTTGACTTTGCGCGTGGTGCGGTTAAGCAATTTAACCCGCAACCGTGCCTCCAACTGCTGTACCAGTTGTGTCACGGTGGTCTTGCTCATGTGCAGTGTTTCGGCCGCTTTGGTGAAGCTGCCAGCTTCCACCACGCGAGCAAACGCCTGCATCGCATCAAAACGGTCCATTGCTAACCCCCCGCTCTCGATTGGATTGTTTGGATTTTACAAACAGTGCTAGCTAGGGTTGCCTGTTTATCGCCCAGGTACAAGTCCATACAGTCTCTGCATCGTTAGTTCCGGGTCGGCTTTGACCCATTGATGGAGGCACCTATGACGCAGCGTGATGTTGTTTTTCCACCTGGACGCCAGGCGCTTTACGAGCGCAATCGCTATTCGCCGGCGATCAAGTCCAATGGTTTTTTATTTGTGTCGGGGCAAGTCGGCAGCCACGAGGACGGCTCGCCCGAACCCGATCTGGAGGCCCAGGTCCGACGCGCGTTCACCAACCTGAATGCAATCCTGGTCGCTGCCGGTTGCACCTTCGACGATGTGATTGACGTCACCGTCTTCATCGTCGATCCCGAGTCGACGTTCGAGACGATCTGGAAGGTTGTGCCGGAGTTCTGGGGCCGGGCGCCACACCCGACGCTGACCGGCGTGGGTGTCACATGGCTGTATGGTTACCAGTTCGAGATCAAGGTGATTGCCAAGCTGCCGGAAGGCACCGGGGGATGATCTGGCCAGCGATTACGCAAGGGCGCGGTACCGAAAGCGGTTCATCCTGAACCGTTGGGCTGTGACAGCGCGCACGTCACACCACCGCAGTTGCAAGCGTTCTGGAACGCCAGGCAAAAGCCAACACCATCAGCAGCCCCAGCCCCGCCATTGCTGCTCCGGCCAGGGAAATCGCCGGATAACCCAGCCCGGCATTGATCACCGCTCCGCCCAGCGCCGCACCAATCGCGTTGCCTAAGTTGAAGGCGCCGATGTTCACCGCCGAGGCCAGATTGGGCGCGTCCTTGGCCGCTTCCATGACGCGCATCTGCAGCGGCGGCACCAGGGCGAAGCTGGCGATACCCCATATCAGGATGGCAACGGCGGCCGGCAGCGGCCAACGCATCAGTACGGTGAACGCGAGCAAGACGAGAATAAGCACGCTCAGTGAAACGATTAGGGTGCGATCTATCGAGCGGTCGGCGGCCTTGCCGCCCCACATGTTGCCCAGCGTCAACCCCACACCGAACAGCACCAGCATGGCGGTGATGTAGGCGGTGGACGCGTGGGTCTCGCTGCTGAGAATCGGCGCGATGTAGGTGAAGACGGTAAACATTGCCCCCGAGCCGACGACAGTGAGGGCCAGCGCCCCCAGCACCGGGCCACGGCCCAATACCCGAATTTCGGCCAGTACACCGCCGCTTTTCGGCGCCGGCAGGTTGGGCAGGGCGAACCATAACGCAGCCATGGCCACCACACCGAGGCCGGTAATCCCCCAGAATGCGCTGCGCCAGCCGAACAGTTCGCCGAACCAGGCGGCCAGCGGCACACCGCCGATGGTCGCCAGGGTCAGGCCCATGAACATGGCCGCAACCGCTCCGGCACGTTTCTGCGGGGCAACCACGCTGGCGGCGACGATGGCGCCGACGCCAAAGAACGCGCCGTGGTTCAGTGAGGTCACCACCCTGGCGACCATGAGGCTGTAGTAATCGGTCGCCAGGGCTGACATCAGATTTCCCAGGGTGAAAATCGCCATGAGTCCGATCAGCAGATAGCGCCGTGGAATCCTGCCGGTGGTCAGGGTCATCAGCGGCGCGCCGAGCAGTACGCCCAGGGCGTAAGCGCTGACCAACAGACCTGCGGCGGGAATGGAAACACCGAGATCCGCCGCGATGCCCGGCAACATGCCCATGGGGGCGAACTCGGTAACGCCGATGCCAAAGGCACCCATGGCGAGTGCGACAAGTGGTGGATTGATACGCATGGAAGGCTCCTTATCTATGCCGCCAATGCTACGATTCAGCCTTTTCAGGCGGTAGATAGCATTTTTGGCAATCACCTTTGCGTAAGGGGCACAAATGGACTTCAACGGCAGATCGGGTGAAATGGGTGTGTTCGTCAGCGTGGCGCAGGAAGGCAGCCTGTCGGCCGCCGCGCGGACATTGGGGCTGACACCCTCGGCGGTCAGTCGGATCATCGCCCGTACTGAACAGCGTCTTGGCACTCGGCTGCTGTTGCGCACCACCCGATCGCTCACCTTCACCGCCGAGGGCGAGGCGTTCCTGCGCGGTGCCCGGCGCATCCTGGCCGACATGGCCGAGGTCGAAGAAGCCATCGCCGACCAGGGCGTCCCAAGGGGTCGATTGCGCGTCAGCGCCGCGCTTGGTCATGGGCGGCTGGCGATCGTGCCCTTGGTGGCGGCATTCAGCGCGCGCTACCCGAACATCGTCGTCGACCTCACCCTCGGCGACGAAGTGGTCGACATTCTCGGCGGCCAGGCCGACGTGGCGGTACGCTTTGGTTATCTGCCCGACAGCCCGCTGACCGCGCGCAGGATCGGCGCCACCGGCCAGGTAGTGGTGGCATCGCCCGCGTATCTGCAGCGCCACGGCATCCCCCTGGAACCGGAGGATCTACTGCGGCACAACTGCCTACGCTTCAACTTCCGACGTGCCGAACCCAACTGGCCATTCATCCGCGACGGAAAAGCGTTTTCCCTGAAGGTCAGCGGCAACATCGAATGCAGCAGTGGCGAAGCGCTGGCCCAACTCGCGCGAGTAGGTGCCGGCATTGCGCGTATCGGCGAATTCAGCGTGAGCGAGGACCTGCAGCGTGGCGATCTGATACCGCTGCTGGAAGCCTGGAACCCCGGCGACGAGGAACCGATTCATGCGGTGTTCGTGGGTGGCTCGGCAATGCCGGCGCGGGTGCGGTTGTTCGTGGACTTCCTGCTGGAACAGCATCGGATGTAGGTGCTGGCGTTAGCTGATCCTTGCGGATACTCGCGCGATGCTGTTTGCATTAAGCAAATAGTGACCAACACTCGAATCAAAACTCATTCGAGTGCTAATAGAATGCTGCGCAGCAGCTGGCGAAGTACCGAACATGAATTGTATTCGACCGCCGAGCAATAAACTTATTGGCTCGGAAGTGGTCGTTCTGGGTGAAATGCCGGGGCCAACCGCGAAGCACTGTTTTAGCTGCGCTTAAGCGTGACTTTGTTGTCCGACTCACTCACTATCTTATAGTTGCCTCTTAACTTTTTTAACACGCTAAGGCTTCTCACCGAAACGGCCATGGAAATAGCCGCCGAAGTTGCTGCAGCCCCTAGAACGCTGAGGGCTCCGCCTGACCCGGCAACCGCTGCGAAGCCAGCAACCGGTGTGGCAACACCACCCGTACCGACGGTGGCTATGACGCCATAAAAGACTATGCATATAGAACCAATGGCTACAGCCCATGCAACCGTGCCGGTAGCCTTTATCCGAATGGTTTTTTTTGCAAGATCGCCTTCAATCACGATGGTGTCTTCATTGCGGTTTACCGCGTCGGCTAGTTCTTTCTCTGTCGTTACGCTCATTGCTTGTCCTTCGTTTTTTTATTGCCGGCAATAATGAACCCGATGATCAAAAAAAGAATAATGATCGGTGGAAAAGCTACGCACAAAGCGATTGCGCCAAGTAGCAGCCCGCCGATTATCACGCCTACCATTTCCCCTAAAAGTGGAAGCAATAGCTTGAACATAACGACGGCTAAAATAATTCCCGCTATTACGACAATAATCATGTGCGGCCTTATGTGGGTTGTGTTGGTTTTTAGAATATGTTTGTCGGGTCTGCACTAAAGGCCGTACCCCGGAATGATCCGGAAAGCGTCGATTGAGCATCCATGTCCGTCGCGTGAGTTTCTGATCTTCCAGTTTGAAATCCCATCGCGATCCTGCGTACTTTGCTTGTCTGATACTTGGTTGGGCTTCTAAAATCCCCCTTCGCACGCTCAGGTTGTCGGCTGTCGCCCATCATTCTTTAGTTTTAAGGCATCCCTGCCAGTCATTCCCAATCCCCTCAGTGATTAATGATCTGCACTTCGCGGTACTCAAATAACAGTTTGAGGTGTCGAGGGCGAGGCACAGCCATTGAGCACGCTAGGGTTAGAGCAGCCCTTCGTTATTCAGCTTCAAGCGCGCATAGAAGAGAATCGCAACCGCGGGAATCAAGGCCGAGTAGCCGGGCTTGACTGCACTTTTCAGGTTCGTAACCGCCGCCTTGATGCGCTCGGTCGAAACCAGATGAGTGAGGGAGGGCAGTCGCGTTGCAGATGCCAGCGTTAACTCCTTGTTCTTACTGGTCAGCGTTGAGTGCGCCTTGCGATACACGGGGGCAGGTGCGCTAGGGGTCGAGAAGTAAGACGTAACGGTCAGGCTTGCCGCCAACGCATCGACCTGCTCAAAGTAAGCTTTCTCGGACATGACCTCCAAATGCTGGACAATGTCCTGTTTTGACGCGAGTACATGACCCTCACCGAAAGAAGAGTGGAAGCATTTGCTGATGAGCAACCCCTCCATCTCAATCACCCGAGCACAATCGTGCAACTCGTCTACCAAGTCGTAGTGTTCTGTCAGCATGAGCAGGATCTGTAGATACTTAAGACCGCGTCTACGCGCCAGGTTGGCCAAGCAGTGGCCGCCCAGTAGTTGGAATTCCTTAGTCAGCAGATACAGTGAATGGTCGGTCTCAAGGGTCGTCCAACTGCTGCTACGCAGGTGCTTGGCGACTTGATTGCGGATTCGATCGCTGGTCAGTTCGAGCAGGTCATAAATAAAGTGGTCGGTCACGACCGGATCGGGATTCTTGATGATCAGTTGGGGCTGATTCGACGCCGGCAGGCCACTTTTGTAGCCATGGAAGCCTGATGCCCTGAGCACTTGCTCCAGACGCGGCCAATAGTCTGTATGACCGAAGGACTCCATCCGAACGTTTTTGCAGTTACCGATTGGCTGGCGACCCGCGCTGCTTTCGCCCATATTCAATCGCAGAACGTCGTCATCTTTTGAGTAAGCATTGTACAGCCTGCAGTTTGTGCGCTTGCGGATGGCTCGAGCCTCGTCTCCCGACAATTCGGCAGCCGCCGCCATCAACAACACATCGCCAATTTCAAGATCGTGATCAGTTGGCCTGTCGAGCAGATCGAGTAGCGCACTCACGACGACCCGCCCGCCAAGCGAGTGCCCGACCAGATTGACCTTCGACACGTAGGGGTGATGTTTGAGCAGGTAGCCCTCAAGTTGCGAGAGCAGTGTCTTGCCCATGGCGGTGGCGCGCTTGCGGCTGGTGTTGAAGTGGACGGCGCGATCGGCTACTGCTGCCGCGGTACCCGCGAAGATGTTCAGCCGAGCCATTGCCGCCACGCTACTGCTGGATAACTTATCGAACTGGCTCCAATGACCGGAAGGCCAGAACGCAAAGATGTTGATGCACTCGTGGAGGGATGACGGGATACATTTGCTCAGCGCGCACCGGTCTTCTATATCGTGGCCGGCTGAGTAGCCGTGGATAAAGATGTTGGCGACCTCGCCGGAGCGGTGGGGCAGGGTCAAGAACTTGAAGTTGTGGCTCACGCGACGTCCTTGTAGCAAATCGTAGATGAGCGAATGGTGGCATTTGGCTATTGCTGTTGTAAACGGATGTTTAGGTACAAAGGCGCGGGGCTAGACCTCTACTCAGTAGGGCCTGAACGTGGCTTGCTGCTTATTCGTCCCGAAAACGCGGTGTTGGTGTTTGAAGAGCAACCCATGAGGCCGACAGGCATCACCGCGCGCATCCCGCCGCCTTGAGAACGCCATTCAAGCCCGCCGCGCCATCAGCAACACCGTCGCCGCCGCAGACAACAACCCCGCGCAGCAGCGATTGAACAACCGCTTGCCCCGTGGCTCGGCGAACCAGCGGCGCATGTGCAGGCCCATATAGGCGTAGAGGCTGATGGCGATCCATTCCAGCACCAGGAACAGTGCGCCGAGCAGGGCGAACTGCGGGGTGATGGGCTGGCCGGGCACCACGAACTGTGGGAGGAAGGCGGTGAAGATCAGGATGGCTTTCGGGTTGCCCGCCGCTACCAGAAACTCCTGACGCGCCAACTCCCATATTCCTACCTTGGCCGTAATCGATTCGTCCTGCGCCTGCGGATCGGCCCGCCACAGTTGCAACGCCAGATAGAACAGATACGCCGCACCGACGATCTTGATCGCGTAGAACAACAACTCCGACGTTTGCAGCACCACCGCCAACCCGGCGGAGGCGAGGGCGATCATGCCGGCGAAGGCGAGCAGGCGGCCGATGCCGGCGAGGCAGGCAGTGCGGTAGCCGTAGCGCGTGGCGTTGCTGACGGACAGCAGGTTGTTGGGGCCGGGTGCCATGTTCAGTGCGAAGCAGGCAGGTAGGAAGAGGGCGAGGGTGGTGAGGTCCATGGCGGTTCCGGGTACTGGCGGGGAGGGTCGAGGATAAAGGGGCTTGAGGGGAGAAGACAATCCAAGTCCTAAAGTTTGCCCCCTTGACGTCGATAACCGCTGTGAACCACTCAATCATGGACCGATGAAATGGTACTTACCCTCAGTTCTACCTATATCCCGCCCGCCAATACCCACCTTACGCCTGCCGACCAGATACTCGTGGCCAAGCCTCTGACGGACCTCGCGAAGGACGCCGTGGCCAGCGCCGGCCCGGCGGCTGTCTACCATCCCAGCGCAGACGCTGAACCAATGCAGTCGCTGGAGGCTATCGATACGTGGGTCGGCCGCTCGGCATCACGAGCGCTTCCTCGGATCATCGAGATCGCCAAAGGCGCGCAAAGCGTGCTGAACGCCACGTTCAAGACATTCCAGTCAACGCTGGCGGCGACTTATCCGGATTTGGCCGGCACGAAATACGGCTTTACGGTGGAGGCCGATGGCGCGTTGAAGGTGCTCAATGAAGCCGGTCAGCTCAGCAGTTCGCAGACTCAGCGGCTGACCCTGCTGCTTAATCAATCCAAGGATCTGAAAGCCGCCGCCATTACGTTCCGCGATGCATCTATCGATATGGTCGATGCTGATTCGCCGTGGTCCGGGAACTACTTGGGCCGCTACAGCCTGACCAAGGAGAACTTCGCCGCCACGATTGACCTGGTGCCATTGTTCAACAAACCAGGCTCGGTGCCTCCTCAGGAGTATGCCGACGGCTTTTTTTTCAGCCAGTTGGAGTACAAAGGCGAACTGGCCACGCGCGAGACGGAAACAGCGATGTTTGAGCGTCGCGGCGCGCAGGGGCTTGCATCGCTCTACTGATGGGGCTTGCGCGCCACTCTCAACGCACGGATGAAACCCGCGTTCGTGCGTCTTTTGCGCCTGCCTGAAGATCGAGAACGGCTACCCGAGCGGCCTCATCAGCGTCAGAAACTGTACTTCGCCGTCACCCCAAAGCTGCGCGGGTTGCCGTAGGTGTCGGTGGAGCCCCAGATCGTGCTGTTGCCGATCGCCGAGTAGTAGGTGCGGTCGAAGATGTTGTTGGCGTTCACTTGCAGGTCCAGGTGCTGGTTCACTTGGTAACCGGCCATCACGTCCGCCACCGCGTAGCTGCCTTGCTCCAGGCGATAGCTGCCGTTGGTGAGGGCGATGTCGTTGTACATGCGGCTCTGCCAGTAGACGTTGCCACCGATGCGCAGTTTTTCCAGCGGGCCCTGGAAGCGGTAGGACGTGGTGAGTTTGAACAGGCGTTCCGGTGTATCGGAGCTGAAGCGCTGGTTGTCATTGGCCGGGTCGCTGTCCTTGATGAAATGCGCGCGGGTGTAGGTGAAGCCGCCGCCGACTTGCCAGTTTTCGGTGAGGGCGCCTTGCAGTTCCAGGTCGATGCCCTGGCTGCGCACCAGGCCGGCTGCTGCGTAGCAGGTGAGCACCGGGCAACCGGCCTGGGTGGCGGCGGTGGTGGCGCGGTTTTTCTGGTCGATCTGGAACACCGCCAGGCTGGCGTTGAGCGCACCGTTGAAATATTCGCCCTTGATGCCGACTTCGTAGTTTTCGCCCACGATCGGTTCCAGCACCTTGCCCGAGAGGTCCTTGCTGCTTTGCGGGTTGAAGATGTCGGTGTAGCTGGCGTAGACCGAGTGGTGCTCGTCGAGGTCGTAGATCACCCCGGCGTAGCGCGTCAGGTTGCGGGTGACTTTGTAGTCGCCGTCCTGGCTTTGGCGATCGTCATAGTCGTACCAGTCCAAGCGTGCGCCGAGGATCACCTTGAGCGGGTCGGCCAGGTTGAGGCGCGTGGTCAGGTAGACGCCGTCCTGGGTGGTGAGGGTGTGGGTTTTGCCGTTGCGCTGGAAGTCGGGTTTGGCGCCGTTGAGCGGGTAATTGGTGTCGTAAGGGCTGTATTCCTTGGAGGTGGCGTCGTAGATGCGTTTGCTGGTGCCGACCACCACTTCGTGGGTGCGGCCGAAGGCGTCGACCGGGCCGCTGGCGAAGGTGTCGAAGGCGTACTGTTTGTCGTCCTGATGCGACTGGTAGGCGGTGCGCGCCAGCTCGGTCTGGTAGCGCGATTGGTAACTGCCGGTGAACACGCCGTCCAGCTGCGACGCGGAGCCGGCGACGTTGAGTTTCCAGCCATTGTCGAAGCGGTGCTGGATGTCGCCGAATACAGTGTTGATTGTCAGCTCCTTGTTTTCCCAGTCGCTGCCGGGGTTGGTGGAGCGGGGCAGGTTCAGGTGATGACCGTCGGTGCCGATGGGCAGGCCGCCCCAGAAGAAGTTGGTCTGGTCTTCCTGCCGGGAGAAACCGAGGGTGGCGGTGGTGTCTTCGCTGAGGTCGGCTTCGCTGATCGCGTAGAACAGGCCGTGGTCGCTGGTTTCGTTGTCGCGGAAGCTGTTGGCGTCGCGGTACGAGCCGACGACGCGGCCGCGCAGGGTGCCGCTGTCGTTCAAGGCGCTGGAAGCATCGAGCTCCGTGCGATAGTCATCCCAACTGCCGGCCGCGCCGGTGATCGACACCTGTGGCGTAGTGGTGGGGCGCTTGCGCACGAAGTTGATCGCCGCCGAAGGGTTGCCGGCGCCGGTGACCAGGCCGGTCGCGCCGCGGATCACTTCGATCCGGTCGAACATCGCCAGGTTGGGCTGCACGCTGTTGGCGTAGCCCGAGTAGGCGCTGGGCAGACCATCGAACATCATGTTGTCGATGTCGAAGCCACGCGAGCTGTAGGTCTGCCGGCCGGGTCCGCTGGACTGGCTGAGGAACAGGCCGGGGGTGTTCTTGACCACATCGTTGACGCTGGTCATGGCCTGGTCGTCCATGCGCTGGCGGGTGATCACGGTCACGGCCTGCGGGGTTTCGCGCATGGTCAGCGGCAATTTGGTGGCTGTGGCCATAGCACCGGTGGTGTAGGACTGGGTGCCTTCGGTGGTCTCGCCGAGTGCCTGGCCGCTGATCTCGGTGGCGCCCAGTTCAAGCGGTGCCGCTGCCTTTTCGGTATCGGCTGCCAGCGTTGTCTGGGTGCCGCTGAGGCAAATGGCCAATGCCAATAGGCTGGGTGAAAAACGCGTAGCGACAGGTTGTTGAACGGACATGAATCTGAGCCTCCCCCGAGCGCCATCCATAGCGAATAATAAACGTATTGATAATTATTCGCGTGAGTGTGGCAGATTGAATCCGCGCAAAAAAGACTGGGGGAGAATTACTTAACAAATTTTTCACATCTGTCGGGGGGACAGATCACCCTCCCAGCGCGAAATCATCCGCCGCTGCGTGGGCTCGCGGGCGCCAATGGGCTGGCGCTCAAATCGACGGCACCGCGAAAAAAATCGCCGTCAGAATTCCATTCGCAGGCCCACGGTGCCTTGTCGGCCGTTGAGCATCTGGCTGTCCAGGTTGCGGTTATAGCCGACTTCGCTGTACAGGCTGACGCCCTTGGCCACCTCCAGCGTGGCGCCCAGACTCAGGCCCAGGGTGGTGGATTTCTGTTCGGTGTCGATGTCTGTCACACGGTTAAAGGTGACCGTGTTCTGCCCGGCGGCGGTGTGCCAGATATTGGCCCGCGCGTAGGGCTGCAACGGCAGGCCACGAACCTGATAGTCGCCGCGCAGGCGTATGCCCAGGCGCGTGGTGACGTTGGTGTCGGCGTTGTAGGCCACGTCGGAGATGCCATCGTTCTGACTGTCCAGTTTGGTTCGGCTCAGGATCAATTGAGCCTGCGGTTCAACCACCCAATCGGCGGTCATCTGGAACGGCCTGCCGACCTCGACGGATGCGGCGACGTTATGCCCGCGGGTTTTCATCTTCACCCCACGGTCCGATTCGTTATTGCCATCGAAACGGGTGCCCATCAGCACCAGATCGAGGTAGGCCTGGTTGGCGCCGATCAGTGTCCAGTAAACGCCCAGGCTGTCACCGCGCAAGGTGGTGTTGCCAGCGGCGTTGTCTTGCCAGCCGCCGTTGAAGCCTTTCACGTCACCTTTCAAGCGGCTGTGGCCGACGAAGAAGCCGACTCGCTGCACCGCGCCGTTGGCGGTAGCGCTCGCGTACATGTCGGTACCGATCTGGAAGGCGGACATCGAACTGTCCAGCGTCGGGCTCACCGTGCCGGCAAAGCTCTGGCGGCTGCTGTTGCCATACATACGCCCCCAACCGGCAGGAAACGCACCGGTCTGCTGTTGTTGGCGCTGATCGCCCATGCGTTCGTGATAGGTGCCCAGCATGGCCTGTACGATTTGTTGCGCGGCAGGAAACAACACCGCGTAGATCGGTACTTCCGGGCGATAGATCGGGATCGGCGTGAGGCCCGGATTGGTCGGCAGTTCAGGGGTGCCCACCACCGGTTCGGGGAGCGGCGTCACCGGGCCCGGCAGTGGTGCCACTGGCACTGAAGAGCGCAGGTAGTAGTTTTCGCCCGTGCCCGCGTTGTCGCCCCCTTTGAACAGGTAGTAGTCGAAGGCGCCTGCGGAAACCCGGTTTGCCAGGGTGAACTGGGTGCCGGCGCCGCTGGCGCCGTTGATTGCGCGGACCACCTGGATGCCGTCCTGCACGGTTTCGGCCCCCGGCCCGGCGAGATTGGTCACGCTGATAGCGGTGGTGCCGCTGATCTGGCCCGTGCCGATCACCAGCAAATCGCTGGGTGAGCCGTCGCTGCCCAAGACGCTTTGCAAGGCGAGTCGGCCAGCGTTGCCGTTGTAGTTCCCGTTCACTGTCAGCATGTCGGTGGCGCTGGTACTGCCGGTGGTCATGTCGATCAGGCCGCCGTTGTTCAAGGTGACGGATTGGCCGGGGGTAAAGGGGTCGATCGAACCGCTGGTGACGGTCAATTTGCTCGAGCCGTCGAGGCTCATGATGCCGCTGCCGGTTGCGCTGTCGCCCAGCACGAAGGCACCGCCCAGCTTGAGGTCCGAGCCGTTATCCAGCAGCACCTGTTCCCAGCCGGTATAGCGTGCGGGGACGTCGGTCTGGGTGTTGTCGAATGTGAGCGTGTCGTTACCCAGGCCACCATCCACCAAGGGGTTGGAGGACAGCGACGTTTCGTTGAGGTTTTTCAGCAACGCGGTGTCGTCGTCGGCGCCCATGACGATCAAACCGTTGACCTTGCCGCCATCGTGCCAGATCAACTGGTCCTTGCCGAAACTGGCGAGGATTTGCCCGTTGACCGTGCCGCCGCTGACTTCAATCAAGTCATCGCCGCCGCTGGTGCTGATGTTGCCGCCGATGTAACTGGTGCCCGAGACGAGAATATGGTCATTGCCGAACCCGGTGACCAGATTGCCCAGGATGGTGCCGCCTTGCATGTCGAACACGTTGTTATCGAGCTTCATATCGACCCGGCCAATGGTGCCGCTTCTCATCGTGGCTTGGTCGCCATCTTCAAACGCCCCGGTGATGACCCCGCCGCTCATGTTGAAGGTGTCCAGGCCATCGCCCTGGGCCAGGGAAGCGATGGTGCCGCCGCTCATTGCAAAGCTGTCGATGCCGCCGCCTTGGCTTATTGCACCCGCTTGCCCACCGGTGATCTGCACCACATCCGCGCCAGCGCCTTGGGCGACCGAGCCAGTGACGGTGCCCAGGTTGAGGCGGAAAATATTCGCGCCGTCGCCTTGGTTCAGCGCACCGTTGAGCGCCGCCGTCGGCCCGTTCACGTCCACCAAGTCGTTACCCGCACCAAAGGTGACATTGCCGTTGATGGCGCCGCTGCCACTGATATTCAGGGCGTTGTTGCCACCGGTGTCGGTAAACCCCGGTGCCGAGGCACTGTCGCAGGTGGAGATGTCGTCGCCGGCGCTGTTGTTGATCGTGCATGCGCCATAAGAGGGGAGTGGCCACGCCGTCACGGCGATGATTGAGCTGATGCCCAGGTACAACAAAGAAGATGTTGGTGCGCGCATGACCCGTCCTCGTTCGAAGGGAACATCTCCCGGCACCTGGACAAGCAGGTGCGTTCGGACCATGGCAACAACGAACGATACGGATCAGGGAGTACCGGTTACCCGATTCTGAAAACATCGGCCAATGCAAAGGGTTGGCATGGCTTTCTCGACTGCGCCTTAAGCAGTGCAGGTTTTTTGCACCTTAGTCGCACATCAAACGGGCCGCCACTGTCAGAAATAACAGGTATAGACGAGTGGATTTCTAGACGAACACGATCTCATAGGGCTCGCGCATCCGCTCCAGCAACACCTGGGCGAGCATCGGCGCGAGGCCGATCTCCGGGTCTCCGGCCAGTTGGCTGGCATAGGCATGGGCCGCATGCAGCTTGCGCGCCACGCTCCAGGTGTCGAGGCGGACCTTGCGCGCACGCTGCCAGGGGATCATCGAACCTTCGCGCGCCGTCCAATGCCAGGCCCAGATCGGCAGCTCATACAGACGTGCCCCGACCAGGCTGCATGCCTTGGCGCTGGCACGGCCGACGGCGTCGTGGTCGGCGTTGCCGTCGTTGCGCCAGGTGCTGAAGACCACATCGCCGGGCTGCAGATATCGGGCGATGAGTTGGCTCATGGGGTGTTCGCTGGCGGCCAGCGCGTCATCGCGAAAGCCGCCGCGAATCCACTTCAGGCTGTGCAGCGGCATGCCCAGCCGGCGCAGCGCTTCGACGCTTTCCTGGGGCCGCACCACGCTCAAGCGCCTCGCCGGCCAGACATTCGAGCCGGGGTGGCTGGCGCTGCCGTCGGTGATGGAAATCAACAGCATCGGGTGTTCGAGGGTGCTCAGCCGTTGCAGCAAACCGCCACAGGCCAACACTTCATCGCCGGGGTGGGGCGCGATGATGACCACCCGCGCACCCGCAGGCACCAGCGAGTGAGGGTGAATGGCGGGGATTTGCGCCAACTGCGGGGCACTGTTCCAGATCTGCGCTGGGCCGCGGCGGCTTTCGCTGAGGGAGGCGGGTTTCATGGCGGGCACGTCCTTGTCAATTGATGCTGGGTCGTAGCCCGTGGACGGGACGACGCTCTTTTTAGTCGCCGCAGGCTCCGCTGCAGCGATTGCTCGGCATTTCAATCCTGGATTGCCGGCAAGGCGTCCTCAGCATAGACAAGGATTCGCTGCTTTCACATCTTGTAACTTCGATTTTTTTTAACGGCCCCGTCTCAGGCCGCTCAACGCAGGCCCTCATGGGTGGCGACCGACGTACCGTCGCGGCTCCAGAGGTCGAGCAGGAAGTCACTGTCGTGGTGCCGCGCAACACACGGCATGGCCAGCCGTTGCTCGAGCAGCGCATGCACTTGGGCGGCGGTTTGCGGGCAGCCGTCGATCGGCGCGCGCCAGTGACAGGCCAGCAGTTGACCGTCGTCGCTCAGCGCGGCGAGGGCGCAGTCGATCAGGCGGGTGAGGTCATCGGTGTCGAGGTAGTAACACAGCTCGCTCAGGACGATCAGGTCGAAGCGGCCGTCAGGCCACTGTGCGGGCAGGCGACTCTGCTGCACCTGGGCATGGGGAAATCCCATCAGACGTGTCTTGGCCAGGGCCACTGCCGCGGCCGCGGTATCGCAGCACACCAGGCGGTCACAACGCGGCGCCAGTTCGACGCTCAGTTCACCATTGGCGCAGCCGGGCTCAAAAATCGCGGCGTAACGCGGGCGGGTCAACAGCGCCAAGGTCAGCGCGCGCTTGCGCCGCTCGTACCAGCGTTGACGGAAGGCCCAGGGGTCATCGTTGTCGGCGAACAGCCGATCAAAATACGGTGTCGCCACGCTCATACAAACACCACTTCAAAAGGCTGCAGCAAACGCTCGACGACATACGGTGCCAGCACCGGCGGCAAGCCGATCTGCGGATCGCCCTCCAATTGGCTGGCGAACGCGTGGATGGCATGGCGCTTGCGCGCGACGACTTGGCAACTCAGCGGGATTTTGCGCGCGCGATGCCACGGTACCTGGCTGTCTTCCGGGGTTGCCCAGTGCCAGGTCCATACGGGCAACTCGTACAGGGTCGCGCCGACCGCCAGTGCGGCACTGGCGCTGGCGCGGCCGACGGCTTCATGGTCGCAGTGGCCGTCTTCGCGCCAGGTGGTGAACACCACGTCCCTGGGTTTGAGGTGGCGCTCAATGAACGCGGCCAACTGCGCTTCGCGGGCGGCGACCTGGCTGTCGGTAAACCCGGCGCGCAGCCACTTCAACCGGTGCAGCGGCAAGCCGAGGCGGTGCAAGGCCTGGGCCGACTCCTGCGGGCGCACCACGCTGAGGCGCTCCACCGACCAGCGCCGCGAACCGGGGTGACTGGCGCTGCCATCGGTGACAGAGATCAACTGGATCGCCCGACCCAGTGCGGCCAAGCCTTGCAACAGGCCGCCGCAGCCCAGCACTTCATCGTCCGGGTGCGGTGCGATGATCACTGCGCGATGCCCTTCGGGTACTAACTGTTCGACGCTGATCGGCGCCAGTTCGGCCATGTGGGACGAGGTCTGCCACTGATGCAGCGACGTGCCCTGGCCCACGATCGGATTGGCTTTCATAACTGCCACCTCCCAGGTGGCTCGGCGGCAACCTGTTCACCGAGGGCGGCCAGGTCACGCTCGGCATGGCTTTGACGTACATACACCGGCAGGTCCGCCATCAGTTGGGCAAAGTGCGGATCTTTGCAAAAAGGCCCCGCACCGGCGGCGCGACCGACGTGGCGCATGACCTGTTCAACCGTGTCTTCGAGAGACGCGCGTACCTGTTGGGCCAGTTGCCTGGCATCGGCCAGCGGGGCGCGGTCGATCTGCCGCGCACTGGCGCGCAGCACGCAGGCGGCACTGTTCAAGGCGCTGTCGACCGCGCCGAGGTGGGCCAGGGCATGCGGTTCCGCACGCCGGTTGCACTGCTCGCGCAGCACTTCAGCCAGGCGTTGCGCCGCGCCATACCAGCACGCTGCGATACCGACGGCGCCTTGCCAGAAGCCGGGGCGGGCGAGGTAGTCGCCGGGCCTGCCGATGGCAATCCCGCTGGCCGCCTCGAACAGGACGTCGACGCTGCCGGTGGCCGCCATGCCTACCGCCTGCCACCCCTCATCGGTCACGCAGATGCCGGGCTGGCCCATCTCCACTGCGACCAATTGCTGGCGATCCTCCTCGTCCCAGGCGGTCAACAACCCATGGCTGACCACCGTCGCCCCCGAACACCAGGCTTTACGCCCCTGCAGCACCAGACGATGGCCGTTGCGCCGCGCCCGCACCCTGGCCGTCGGCGGTTCTGCCGCCCACATGCCCCAGAGGCTGCCCTCCGGCGGCAAGGGGCTGCGCAGCTCGGCAATGATCGCCAAGGCATCGGTGTGACCTTCGAACAACTTGCACAAGCGCAGGTCGTGTCCGGCGACCTGGGCCAAGCGGCTGAACCGTTCGAGGGTCTGGCCGCTGCCGGGGAGCGGCAGGCGGTCCAGCCCCTCGGCCTGCAGCGCCTTCAAGGCCGCGCCCAGGGCCTGCGTGTCCGCATAGCCTTGGTAGCCTTGAAGGAATCCATGCAGGCCCATGTCACACCTCTTCGTCGTGCTGCAGTTCAAACAGCAGCAGCGAGCGTCCGGTGACCGCGTACTCATGGTGAAAATCAAAGCGTTCCTGCCCGCGTATCGTCGTGTCATGGGTGTCGAGCATGCAGGTCCAGAACTGGCCTTCCGGGACGGGGGGCAGGCGGAAATTGACCAAGTCGTGATGGGCGTTGACCACCAGCAACAACGTGGCATCGCCACCCGGACGGCGAATCCCGGTCTCCTGGGCGCGGCCATCCATCAGCATGCCCAGGCAACGGCCGTGACTGTCTTCCCACTGTTCGGTGCTCATCTCGTTGCCATCCGGCGCGAGCCAGGTGACGTCCTTCACGCCGATGTCTTCGTTGTAGTCGCCCACCAGGAAGCGGCCACGGCGCAGGATCGGGTACGTCATGCGCAGTTTGATCACGCGCTTGACGAACTTGAGCAGCGCCTTGCCGTCATCGTCGAGCTCCCAGTTGACCCAGCCGATCTCGCTGTCCTGGCAGTAGGCGTTGTTGTTGCCGTGCTGGGTGCGCGCGAACTCATCCCCGGCCACCAGCATCGGCGTACCTTGGGCGAGCAGCAGGGTGGCGAAGAAGTTGCGCATCTGGCGCAGGCGCAGGGCGTTGATTTCCGGGTCGTCGGTGGGGCCTTCGACGCCATGGTTCCAGGACAGGTTGTTGTTGCTGCCGTCCTGATTGTTTTCGTCGTTGGCTTCGTTGTGCTTGTCGTTGTACGACACCAGGTCATGCAGGGTGAAACCGTCGTGGGCGGTGATGAAGTTCACCGAGCTGTAAGGCCGGCGGCCACGGTGGTTGAACATCTCGCCGGATGCGGTCATGCGCCCGGCGAAGTCCGCCAGCTGGCCGTCATCGCCTTTCCAGAAGGCACGCACGGTGTCGCGGAAGCGGTCGTTCCATTCCACCCAGCCCGGCGGGAAGTTGCCCACCTGATAGCCGCCGGGGCCGCAGTCCCAGGGTTCGGCGATGAGTTTCAACTGGCGCAGCACCGGGTCTTGACGGCAGGCGACGAGGAAACTGTGGCGCTCGTCGAACCCGTCACGATAACGGCCGAGGATGGTCGCCAGGTCGAAGCGGAAACCGTCGACGTGCATCTCGGTGGCCCAGTAACGCAGGGAGTCAGTGACCATCTGCAGCACGCACGGGTGGCTCAGGTCGAGGGTGTTGCCGGTGCCGGAATCATTGATATAGAAGCGCTTGTCGTCCGGCATCAGGCGGTAGTAGGAAGCGTTGTCGATGCCGCGCATGGACAGGGTCGGGCCGCGCTCGTTGCCTTCGGCGGTGTGGTTGTAGACCACGTCGAGAATCACTTCCAGCTTGGCTTCGTGCAGGTGCGCGACCATCTCCTTGAACTCGGCGATCTTGCCGCTGGCCAGGTAGCGCGGGTCCGGGGCGAAGAAGGCGATGCTGTTGTAGCCCCAGTAGTTGGTCATGCCTTTTTCCAGCAAATGCTGGTCGTTGACAAAGGCGTGTACCGGCAACAGTTCCACGGAAGAAATACCCAACTGGCGGATGTGCTTGAGCAGATCGTCTTCCATCAGCCCGGCGCAGGTGCCGCGCACGGCCTCGCCGACCGAGGGGTGACGCATGCTGATGCCGCGCAGGTGGGTTTCATAAATGATCGTGCGGTCCCATGGCACGCGCACCGGTTGGTCGTCGCCCCAGGTGTGCGCCGGGTCGATGACCTTGCACTTGGGCACGAAGGGCGCACTGTCGCGTTTGTCGAAACTGAGGTCGTCGTCGGGGTGGCCGATGGTGTAGCCAAACAGCGCTTCGGACCATTTGAGCTCGCCCACCAGCTGTTTGGCGTAGGGGTCGATCAGCAATTTGTGGTGGTTGAAACGGTGGCCGTTGGCCGGGTCATACGCGCCGTACACACGGTAGCCGTAAATCAGCCCGGGGTGGGCGTCGGGCAAGTAGCCGTGGAAGATTTCATCGGTGTATTCGGGAAGTTCGATACGTTCCAGCTCGACCACGCCGGCGTCGTCGAACAGGCACAACTCGACTTTGGTGGCGTTGGCCGAGAACAGGGCAAAGTTGACACCCAGGCCGTCCCAGGTCGCCCCCAGGGGGAAGGGCAAACCTTCGCGAATCCGCGATGGTTCGTGGGCCGGGGGGGCCTGTTTTTTATCGGCTTTGCTCATTGTGTTGCTCCTGCATGGGTCTTTTTTCGGGCCGAACGTAGCCCTGCTGACGAGGGGTCAGCTAACAATCGGGCAAGTGGCTGACCTCCGGCCGGGGTTGCCGGCCGGAGGTTCATGACGGCACAGGG
Organism: Pseudomonas sp. GW704-F2; assembly: GCF_059423025.1. Taxonomy (NCBI): domain Bacteria; kingdom Pseudomonadati; phylum Pseudomonadota; class Gammaproteobacteria; order Pseudomonadales; family Pseudomonadaceae; genus Pseudomonas; species Pseudomonas sp. GW704-F2. The sequence goes on from NZ_JBWKXO010000003.1 coordinate 51,518, forward strand.
CTTACGGCTTGGGCTTTTTTGTGGCCGCCGGCTTTTTAGCCGCCGGCGTGGCCGGTTTGCCTGCGGCCGCTGCCGGCGGCTTGGCTTTTGCTGCCGGCTTGGGCGCGGTTTTCGGTTTGGCGGCGGGTTTGGGCTTGCTGGGTGTCAGTGCTTCGGCTTCTGCCAACTTGCGGGCCATTTCCCAATGGCGCGCATCCTGACCTTGCGGCTTGCCCTCCGATTCCCAGATCTGATACGCGAATTCGCGAACACGTTTGTCTTCAGTACTCATCACAATGTTCCTCGCAGAAAATTTCAGCTTGATTGATCATCAGGATCGATAAAGACGTTGACCGGGAAATCCCCCAGCGCAGTGCTGATCAACAGCTCCTTGTCTGGTGTGACTGCGCGTGTATGAAAAAGTCCCTTCCAGTTTTCGGTTGGCGCGGCGAACGGTAATTTCACTCGGGTATCGCCCCAAACCCGCGCATTGACCTGGGGATGCACACCGTTTTCCAGCAGGCGATAGGGCCAGCGCGGCACCACCACCAGTGCGCGTTTGCCCTGGTATTCGCGGCAGAACGCGACCACGTGCTCGGCGTGTCGACCGACCACGTCCAGGGGCGTGTAGCTGCCCCGATGGAACAGTTCAGGATGGGCCTTGCGCAAGGCCAGCACCTGGGCGATCAAGGCTTGTTTGATACGCCCGTCCCGCCAGTTGAACAACAGCTTGCCGATGTCCGGTGGGGTAGCCAGCGCGTGCTGCCGTGCGTTGAAATCCACCGGGCGGCGGTTGTCCGGGTCGACCAGGCTGAAGTCCCAGAACTCATTGCCCTGGTACAGGTCCGGCACACCCGGCACTGTGACTCGAAGCAAGGATTGCGCCAGCCCATTGAGCGCGCCAGCGGGGGCAATCGCTTGGGCGGCGGCGCCGATGGCGGTGCGCAGTGCGCGGCCTGCGTCGCTGAGCAGCAGGCGCGTGAGAAACGTTTCCACGCCCTGTTCGTAAGCCTCGTTGGGCGCGCTCCAACTGCTCTGCAACTTGGCTTCGCGCAGGGCCTTTTGTTGCCATTGCCAGAGGCGTTGTTGATAGGCTTCGAGTGCCGGCCGGTCGTCCAGGTGCAGGTCCAGCGGCCAACTGCCGAGCAGTACCTGATAGAGGATCAACTCATCGCCTGCCGATGGGCAACTGGCGTCGTTGCGCAGCGGCGCGGCGAGGCGGCGCCAATGCGTCACCTGTTCGGCATACCACCCTGCGCACTCACTCAACACGGCGAGGCGGGCGCGGCTGTCTTCACCGCGTTTGTGGTCGTGGGTGGCGGTGGCCAGCAGGTTATCGGGGAACGCCTGCAAGCGCTGCTGATTGGCCGCGTGAAAATCGGCCAGCGGTGCGCTGAACTGTTCGGTACTGAAGCCCACGTCGTTGCGCGACAGCAACACCGCCGAGCGATAGAACGCGGTGTCTTCCACGGCTTTGGCGGCGGCCGGCGAGGTCAATTGCTGGAAGCGCACGCAGGCGTGCTTGAGCAGCTTGCGCTCGCGGCCGAGCGGGCGATTGCGCCACGGCTGGCCGCCCAACCATTTTTCCAGGTTGTCCAGCACCGGCCAGTCGCCTTCGCTCAAGGTGCTGCGCGCGCCCGCCAGGGCTTGCAGGAAAAACGTGTCGTCGCGTTCGCTGCGGCCACAGGCGCTGATGTAGGTGCGGTACACCGGGAAATGCACGATCAGTTCCTGCAGGGCGCGGCGGATCGCGCCGAGGGTCAGGTCGCGGCTCATCACGTCGTCGCGGGCCACTTGCAGCAAGGCCTGGGCCACGCTTTCGAAGTCGCCGGCGAGGGAGCCGTTGAGGATCTGCCGGCGCGCCAGCCAGGCTTCTTCGATAAAGGCCGACGGCCGTTCGCTGTGCCGGGTCCACAGCTCGGCCAGCGTTGCGAAGCCTTGCGGGCGGTGTTGCAGCAGCGACAGCTGGTTCATGAATTCGTAGCCGGTGGTGCCGTCCACCTGCCAGTCCTCGCGCAGGGTTTCGCCTTCGCCGAGGATTTTTTCGACGAAAATCGGCAGGTGACGCTCGGGCGACAGCGTATCGACCCGCCGCCGCAGCTTGCGGCAATACCCGCGTGGGTCGGCCAGCCCGTCGATATGGTCGATGCGCAGGCCATCGACCAGCCCCTGGCTGATCAACTCGAAGATCTTGCCGTGGGTGGCTTCGAACACGGCGCTGCGTTCTACGCGCAGGCCGCCCAGATCGTTGACATCGAAGAAGCGCCGCCAGTTGATATCGTCCGCCGCGGTGCGCCAACTGGCCAGGCGATAGGCCTGTTGCTCCAACAGCCCGTGCAGGCGCTGGAACCCTTCGGGCTGGCGTGCGTCGAAGGTGCCCAGCCGCTGTTCGATGGCCTGCCGCACGGCGTTGTCGGTGGCGCGTTCGGCCAGGGCTTGTTTGAGCCAGGCCGCTTCGGCGTAGGCATCGCTCTGGTAGGCGAGGGTGCTGAAGCGGTCGGCGAGGGGCTTGAGCAGTTCATCGGCGCCCAGAATCGTCGCGTAATCTTGTGGGCAGATCGGGAAGCGGTGTTCGTAGTGCTCGACGGAAAAACTGCCGTGCGCGGCGTCGAAGTGCAGGGTCAACGTGCCGGCTTGCAGGGCTTCGCCGTAGTCGCAGCCGAGGAACGGCATGAGCAATTGGCCCTTGAGCAGCGGGTCGGGCGAGTGCCATTGAATGTCGAAAAATTCGCAGTAGGGACTCAACCGGCCCCACTCCAGCAGGTCGAGCCACCAGGGGTTGTCGGCGCCGCCCACGGCCATGTGGTTGGACACGATATCGAGGATCAGCCCCATGTCGTGTTCGCGCAGGGCGGCCACCAGGCGGCGCAACGCGGCTTCGCCGCCCAGCTCCGGGTTGACGGTGGTGGGGTCGACCACGTCATAGCCATGCATGGAACCTGCGCGGGCACTGAGCAGCGGTGAGGCATACAGATGGCTGATGCCCAGCCGGGCAAAGTACGGCACCAGAGCCACCGCGTCATCGAGGGTGAACCCTTTATGAAACTGCAGGCGCTGGGTAGCGCGCAGGGGCAGAGCCTTCATCGGTCACGCTCATGGGCTTGATTGCGCGCCACCGCCAGCAGTTCCAGGCGGCGCGCGGCCCCCGCGTTGTCGAGCAGGCTCGCCGCCTCACCCGGCAGGCGGCGGCGCCAATTGGGGTGGGTGTCGACGGTGCCGGGCAGGTTGGCTTGTTCTTCGAGGCCCAAGGCATCTTCCAGCGGCAGCAGCACCAGCGGCGCGCGGGTGTGGCCGAGGTAGCGTACGCTGGCGTCGATCATGTGGTCGGTTTCATTGCGCACTTCATCGACGAAGTTCTGCGGGTCCTGGCTCAAGGCCTGGCGCAGTGCCTGGCGTTCGCGCAGGCGGTGTTCGCGCCATTGCTCCGTGGTGGGCGCATCGATCAGGCCGAGCTGGACGTTCCAGTCGATGTCGCGGCTGTGCCACCAGCCATTGAGGGTTGGCAGGTCGTGGGTGCTGGTGGTGGCCAGGGCGTTGTCCGGCCAGTCGAGGATCGGCTTGAATTGGCCATCATGACCCTGTTCGAACAGCAGCACGCGCATGCCCAGAATCGAGCGGCCGATGAGTTTTTCGCGCAGGCCGTCGGGCACGGTGCCGAGGTCTTCGCCGAGGACGATGGCCTGGTGGCGGTGCGATTCCAGCGCCAGCAGACGCAACAGATCGTCCACCGGGTAATACAGGTAGGCGCCGTCCTGGGGCGAGGCATCCATGGGCATCACCCACAGGCGTTGCAGGCCCATCACATGGTCGATACGCAAGCCGCCGGCGTGGGCGAAATTGGCCCGCAGCATCTCGATAAACGCACGGAAGCCATGGCGCTTGAGACCTTCGGGGGCGAAGGCGGAGATGCCCCAGCCCTGGCCGGCGCGGTTGAGAATGTCCGGCGGCGCGCCGACGGTCAGGCCGGCGAGCAATTCATCCTGGCGGCTCCAGGCCTGGCTGCCGCCACCGTCGGCGCCGACGGCCAGGTCGGCGATCAGGCCGATGCTCATGCCACTGCCTCGGGCGGCTTGTTGGGCGCGTTCCAGGCAGCGCGCGATCAGCCATTGGCCGAAGGCGTAGAAGCCGATGTCGTCGCGGTTTTCCTCGGCGAAGCGCAGGAGCGCCGGGCTTTGCGGGCTGCGCCATTGCTCTGGCCAATGGCGCCAGTCGAGGTCTTCGCCAGCGGCGGCGCGCGCGGCCTGGACCGCTTCGAAACGGCAGTGGTTCTCCAGGGCTTCACCGCCCGCTTGGCGGAAACTGAGGAAGTCGGCGTGTTGCGGGTGTTGACCGTGGCGGAAGTCGTCGTACAGGGCACGCAACAGGCGGTGTTTGGCCTTGGCTGCGGTGGGCCAGTCGATCAGGGTGTGTTGTTCGAGGGTGTGCAGCTCGTCGGCCAGACCGCAGGCCTCGATGGCATTGCGCACCTGGCGCTCACCCAGGATGCAGCCGGGCGATGCGTACAGGCTATTGAGAAACAGTCGGCTCGACGGCGAGTACGGGCTGTAGCGCTCGGGGTCGGCGCTGAACATCGCGTGCATCGGGCTGATCGCCAGGGCGTCGGCCCCGCGTTCGGCGGCCGAGCGGGCCAGGTGTTCCAGCGCCAGGGTGTCGCCGAACCCGCCGTCGCCGAGGCGACGCAGGGCGTACAACTGGGCGCTCAGGCCCCAGGCACGTGGGGTTTGACTGTCGACGGCATCGGCGACGCTGTAGCAGTGACGAGGGGCCACGGCCAGGGTGAAGGCCTGGTCGGCGATATGCACTTGGTGGTAGCCGAGGGCGATCACGCCGGGCAGTACTGCGTTGCCGTCGAGGCGTAATTCGAGGACTTCGCCCTCCTCGAGGCTGACCCGGCAGACGGTGTCGGGCGCGAAGTAGCGCGCCAGGTCCAGGCCTTCGCCACTGTCGACGGTGAGCAAGGGCGGCAGGTGTTTGTCCTGTTGCACTTGCTCCAGGTCTCGCAGGCTGGCGTCGATCTCGGCATCGCTGTCGGCCGGGTGGCCCAGGCCTTTGAGGACGGCGCGCAGGGCGTCCGGTTTGACACGTTGCGGGCGGCCGTTTGCGTCGATCCAATCGACCGCCAGGCCCGCTCGGCCGGCGAGGATTTCCAGGTTCGCTTCGCTCAAGGGTGCTCTCCAACAGGGGATAGGGTAACGCGTGCGCTGAAGGGCGCCAGGTGCGCGTGGTCATGCGCTGGCGTTTGGAACAGCACATGCTGCGCAGCGGGGTGAGCCAGGGCCGTGGCACTCAGGTTCAGGTCGATCTGTAACAGGCTGCCGTTGCCCAGGCGCCAACGCGCACTGACGGCGCGGTCTGCCAGCACCTGCGCACCGAGGGCCACGCTGCCGGGCAGGTGCGGCACGATATGCTGGTGGCGCAGGCGCAGCAGGTGGCGATAGAACTCGGTGTGTTCGTTGGCGGCGAATGACGGCGCCGATTGCTCGAAGGTCGGCAGCGCGTTGGGATCGGGAATCCGCTCGCGCCGCTCGGGGTCGTGGAACGCGGCGAAATCGGCGAATTCATTGCGACGTCCTTCGCGTACCGCTTCAGCCAGTTCGCCATGGTGGTCAGTGAAAAACAGAAACGGCTCGCTGGCGTTGACTTCATCGCCCATGAACAGCAACGGGATCATCGGCGACATCAGTAGCAAGGTGGTCGCCGCCTTCAGCGCCTGGGGCGAACACAGTTGGTGCAGGCGTTCGCCGAGGGCGCGGTTGCCGATCTGGTCGTGGTTCTGCAAGAACGCCACGAAGGCGGTGGGCGGCAAGCCGCTGCTGGGTTCGCCGCGTGCATGCCCGTGGCGCGTGGTGTGGCCCTGGTAGACAAAACCGTCGCTGAGGCAACGTGCGAGTTTGGCGGTAGGCGCTTGGGCAAAGTCGCTGTAGTAGGCATCGGTTTCGCCGGTCAGCAGCACATGCAATACGTTGTGGAAGTCGTCGTTCCATTGCGCATCGAAATCGTGTTTCAGCAGGCTGGCCTGGTTCAGTTCGTTTTCCAGCACCAGCCAAACATGACGGCCGATGTCGACCTGCTGGCGCACCCGGTGCGCCAGTTCCCGCAGGAAACCGGGGTTGTCGATGGCGTGTACCGCGTCCAGGCGCAGGCCGTCGAAGCGGTAGTCGAGCAGCCACATCAGGGCGTTGTCCAGAAAGAAGTCCCGCACTTCACGCCGCGCGAAGTCGATGCCGGCGCCCCATGGCGTATGCACATCTTGCTGGAAGAAGTCTTTGGCGTACTGGCCCAGGTAGTTGCCATCGGGGCCGAAGTGGTTGTAGACCACGTCGAGCAAGACCGCGAGCCCGTGTTCATGGGCGCTGTCGATCAGATGCTTGAGCTGTTCGGGGCTGCCGTAGGCGGCGTGCGGCGCGTAGGGCAGCACGCCGTCGTAGCCCCAATTGCGCTCGCCGGGAAATTGCGCCAGGGGCATCAACTCAATCGCGGTAACGCCCAGTTCGGCCAGGCGTGGCAGGTGCTGCTCGACGGCTGCGAAGCCGCCCAGCGCGCCGACATGCAGCTCGTAGATCACCGCTTCATGCCAGGGGCGGCCCTGCCATGGGTGGTGTCGCCATTCATAGGCGAGCGGGTCGACCACCAGGCTCCAGTCATGCACGTCCGAGGCCTGGGCCCTGGATGCGGGATCGGGGACATCCATTTCCCCATCGATGTTGTAGCGGTAGCGCGTGCCTGCGGGGCACTTTATCTCCGTTTCGAACCAGCCATTTGCCTGGGGCAGCATGGCGACCGAGCGGCCATCTTGCAATTCAACGCTGACATAAAACGCGTCTGGCGCCCACAAGGCGAAACGCGTGTGTTGCGCGTCCAGCATGATTGCGCCGTGGGGCCAGGTTTCCAGAGTCCGTAACGGCATCTATGAAGACCTCCCTTGATTATTTAGTCGATTTCCCCAGCGCCTTGGCCACCAGTTGTTCATACAGTTCGGCATAGGGTTCGACCGCCTGGCACCAGTTGAACGGTTGGGTCATCGCCCGGCAGCGCATGGCGTTGAGCAGGCCTGGGTAGGCGAACACTTTGAATGCACGGTTCAGGGCTTCGCGGTAGCTGTCCACGGTGGACTCGTTGAACAGAAACCCGGTGACGCCGTCTTCGATGGTGTCCGCCAGGCCGCCGGTGTTGCGCGCCACCGGCAGCGAGCCGAAACGCTGCGCGTACATCTGGCTCAAGCCGCACGGTTCATAGCGCGACGGCATCAGCAGGAAGTCGCTGCCGGCAAACATGCGACGGGCGTCGGTTTCGTTGAAGCCGATGCGTACACCGACCTGGCCCGGGAAACGCAGCGCCAGTTCGCGCATGGCCTGTTCTTCTTCCGGCTCGCCACGGCCGATGATCGCGATCTGGCCGCCGTTCTCGACGATAAAGCTGGCGACCGCTTCGGTCAGGTCCAGGCCTTTTTGATAGACCAGCCGCGAGACCACGGCGAACAGCGGGCCGGTGGAGTCATGCAGGCCAAACAGGTTGCGCACGTGGGCGGCGTTGACCGCCTTGCCTTCCCAATCGCCGATATTGAAGTTGTGGGTCAGGTGCGTGTCGGTGGAGGCTTCCCAGCTTTCATCGATGCCGTTGGGAATGCCGCTGAGCAAGCCTTGCTGGGTCTTGCTGGCGAGGAAGCCGTCCAGGCCGCAGCCGAATTCCGGGGTGGTGATTTCCTGGGCGTAGGTGGCGCTCACGGTGGTGATGTGGCTGGAGTAGGCCATCCCCGCCTTGAGGAACGACATCTTGCCGTAGAACTCCATGCCTTCCTGTTGCAGCGCATGGGGCGGAATGCCCAGCTCCGGCGTGGAGGCCAGGCTGACCACGCCCTGGTACGCCAGGTTGTGGATGGTGAACAGGGTCGGTGTGCGTGACCCACGCCAGTGCATATAGGCGGGGGCCAGGCCGGCGGGCCAGTCGTGGGCATGCACCAGGTCCGGGCACCAGTGGATCTGGGCGAGGTTGGCGGCCATGTCGGCAGCGGCCAGGCCCAGGCGCGCGAAGCGGATGTGGTTGTCCGGCCAGTCGCGGCCGTTGTTGGCGCCATAGGGCGTGCCTTCGCGCTCGTACAGTTCGGGGCAGATCAGTACATAGATAACCAGGCCATCCTTGAGGTCCATGCGCCCGATCTTGCATGGCGGCAGCGCGGCGTGGCCACCCAGTTCGCCGATGATATGGATCGGGTTGTCGCTTTCCATCACCTGCGGGTAACCGGGGATCAGCACACGCACATCGTGCAAGTGCCCCATGGCGCGGGGCAGGGCGGCGGAAACGTCGCCTAGGCCGCCGGTCTTGACCAGGTCGGCAAATTCGGAAGTGACGAACAAGACTTTCTTTCGATTGGGGTTATGACTCACGACCGGCCGCACAGCATTGGGCAGATCGACCAACGATGTTGGCCCCCCTGCCGATTTACTAAAACGCTCTCCCTGAGTTTCTACAGCAGCGGCACTGATCATAGTTCTCTCCCACATGTTGGTTGGCTGGTGGCCCGCTGCCACTAGCTCCGAAGACCGCTTCCTGCGGCCAGACGCACAAGCGCTATACAAACTGGCAAGGCTTGTGCCAGTTGCACGGTTAGCTGAAATAGATTGGATGGACGGGCATTCGGTCTGAACCGCTTATGCACGCCTTACCCTAAACCTGACCTACGGCAGAGTTTGAAAGTTTCGATTTTTTGCGGGGCTTTTGTTTTTGAACGGACCCATCGAGCTTGAGTCTAGGACAAATCCTAAAGACTGTAGGGTTTATGTGGAAATTTTGTAGGACAAAAAAACTTGTAACGATATGCGACGTTGGAACACGGTGTGGGCGCCTGGCGATCCGCGGACAGTGCGTAGCGAGGGCGCGCGGTCCGGTTGGTGGGCTGGCGCCCCGCTTCAGGGGCGTTTCGGGAGCAGGCGCCTCGTCACAGCAGTGCGCGTGCGCTGAATTGGTGCGTCAGCCGAGCACGCGAATGGGCGTGCCCGCGGCCCAAGCCTGGATATCGGCAATCATCTGCTGATAGAACTGCCGGTAATTCTGCTCGCTGACATACCCGACGTGGGGAGTGGCCAGCACGTTAGGCAAACGGCGCAACGGATGATCGACCGGCAGTGGCTCCTCGGCATACACATCCAGCGCGGCTCCCGCCAGGCGGCCGTTGCTCAAGGCCTCCAGCAGCGCCGGTTCGTCTACGATCGGCCCGCGTGCCGTATTGACCAGGCGTGCCGTCGGCTTCATCCAGCCGAGCGCCTCGGCATCCACCAGCCCACGGCTACGCTCGCTGAGGACCAGGTGGATGGTGAGAATATCGGCCTGTGCGAACAAGTCGCGCTTGCTGACCCACGTCACCCCGGATTCCGCCGCGCGTTGCGGTGTAAGGTTTTCACTCCAGGCAATCACCCGCATCCCGAACACCTGGGCAAATTGCGCGACCTTCTGGCCAATGCTGCCCAGCCCCAGGATCCCCAGGGTCTGGCCATGCAGGTCGCCGCCCAGGCCCACCTGCCAGTGACCGGCGCGCAGGGAATTGGCTTCGGCCAGCAGGTTGCGCGTGGACGCCATGATCAACGCCCACGTCAGCTCCGGTGCCGCGTGTTTATAGCTGTCGGTGCCGCACACCTGGATACCCAGGGCTTTGGCGGCGGCAAGGTCGATGGCGGCGTTGCGCATGCCACCGGTCACCAGCAGCTTGAGGTTGGGCAGGCCTTGCAGCAACGGGCTATCGAAGGTCGAACGTTCGCGCATCACGCAGATCACGTCGAAGCCTTTCAGGCGCTCGACCATTGTGGCGGTGTCCGCCGGGTAATCATGCAGAAAATGCACCTGGCCGAGCGCCGCCAGGGCTGACCAGTCCACCACATCACGGGCGACGTCCTGCCAATCATCAATGACTGCAATCTGTAGCGACATACGCGGGCGCCTCTTATAACGTTGGATTAAAGGTGGTCGAGCCCCTGCAGCAAGGCCTTGTGGAACTGCGCCGGTTCTTCCATCTGCGGTGCGTGGCCCAGGCCGGGGAATTCCACCAGGGTGGCGCGGGGGATCAACTTGGCTACCTGTTTGCCCAGCACCGCGTAGTGCCCGATCTTTGCCTTTACCGCCGGCGGCGCGAGGTCTTTGCCGATGGCGGTGGTGTCGCTGGTGCCGATCAGCAACAGCGTGGGCACCTGCAGGTCCTTGAACTCGTAGTACACCGGCTGGGTGAAGATCATGTCGTAAATCAGCGCCGAGTTCCATGCCACCTGGGTGTGGCCGGGGCCTTTGTTCATGCCGGCGAGCATCTGTACCCAGCGCTCATATTCGGGCTTCCAGTGGCCGGCGTAGTAGGTGTCGCGCTCGTAGTTGCGGATGCCGTCGGCGCTCACCTGCAATTCGCGTTCGTACCATTGGTCGACGCTGCGATAAGGCACGCCGAGGGCTTTCCAGTCTTCCAGGCCGATCGGGTTGACCAGCGCCAGTTGCTCGGTTTGCTCTGGGTACAGCAGCGCGTATCGGGTGGCGAGCATGCCGCCGGTGGAGTGGCCGAGCAGGGTGACCTTCTGAATGCCGAGTTTTTCCAGCAGTTGGTGGGTATTGATCGCCAGTTGCTGGAAGCTGTACTGGTAGCTGTCGGGCTTGCTCGAGGTGCAGAAGCCGATCTGGTCGGGTGCGATCACGCGGTAACCGGCGTCGCTCAGCGCCTTGATCGAACCCTCCCATGTGGCGCCGCAGAAGTTCTTGCCGTGCAGCAGCACCACGCTGCGACCGTTGGCGGTGCCGCTGGCCGGGATGTCCATGTAGCCCATGTGCAGGGATTTGCCCTGGGACTGAAAACGGAACTGTTGAACCGGATAAGGGTATTGGAAACCCTGCAGTTCAGGCCCGTAGCTGGGGCCTTCGGTGGCGGCGAATGCGGGCGCTGCGCCGGCGGCGAGCAGGCCGGCAAGGCAAAAGGTGCGCAGTAGAGGCATGACGGGGCTCCGAGTGGGGAGCTCGGATGCTGTTTGCAGGCGATTAAGTGGGGATTAACACCCAGTGCAGGGTCAGCGCGGCCAGCACGCCATAACGCACGCCCTTGGCCAGGGTCACCAGCAGCAAAAAGCGCCACAGCGGTTCGCGCATCACCCCGGCGATCAAGGTCAGCGGGTCGCCGATGATCGGCACCCAACTGAGCAATAACGTCCAATGCCCCCAGCGTTCGTAGTGGCGGCGCGCCTTGTCCAGTTGCCGGGCGTTGACCGGAAACCAGCGGCGCGCCTTGAAGTGCTCGATCGAGCGCCCCAGCAGCCAATTGACCAGCGAGCCGAGCACGTTGCCCAGCGTCGCAATGCCCAGCAGCCACCACAGGCTGTAATGCCCGCTGAGCAGCAGGCCCACCAGCACGGCTTCCGATTGCAAGGGCAGGAGGGTGGCGGCGCCGAATGCTGCAAAAAACAGCCCCAGGTAACCCGTCAGCATCGATCAGTGTGCCGGGTAGTCGGCTACCACCACATCTTTACCGTCGCGGGTCAGGCCGATGACTTGGTAGGCGTCGCCGTGGCCGTCCATTTCCATGCCGGGCGAACCCATGGGCATGCCCGGCGCGGCGATACCGAGCAGATCATCGCGCTTGCGCAGCGCCAACACGTGCTCGGCGGGTACGTGACCTTCGACGAACTTGCCGTCGATCACGGCGGTATGGCACGAGCCCAGGCGCGGCGCGACGCCGAGGCGTTGTTTGACCGCGCTCATATCGGTCTCAACGTGATCATTGACCTTGAAACCGTGGCTTTCCAGATGGCGGATCCATTGTTTGCAGCAGCCGCAGTTGGCGTCGCGGTGTACGTCGATGGGGATCAGCTCGGCCGCCTGGGCCAGGCCGGTGGTCAACAGGGCTGAAAGCAGGGCCAGTCGCAATGGGGTTTTCATGGGGCGTCTCGCAAGTCAGAGAAGGTTGTGGGATGGGCGCTATCATGCCAGTTTACGTCCACCGCCAAACCCCCTTCAGGTGCTGGGTTGACCTGCGTCCTGTGGTTTCAGCGAAACTCGAACCGTTCGCTGTGCAGGTTGGCCGGTGGAATCCGGTGGGCGTTCATCAGCTCGCGAACCTTGACCAGCAAGCCTTTGGGGCCGCAGAAGCTGATATGCACTTTGTCAGGGGCGGTCTCGGCCACGGCTTGGCGCAGGGTGTCGGCCAAGCGTTCGAGGCCGCCGGCATTACTGACGAATTGCGCACCCCGTAAGCGGGCCATGGTCTGCACCTGTTCGGCCGGTGGGAAGGCGCGCGCGGGCGTGAAGCAATAGACCAGCGTGGCTTTGTCGAAGTCTTTGGCGGCAGGGTCTTGCAGCCAGGAAATAAACGGCGAAATGCCCACGCCGGCGCCGATCCAGATTTCCCGTTCGGCCTGCACGGCACGCTTGAAGCGCCCGTAAGGCGCATACAGATCGGCGCGCATGCCGACCTTGGCGCAGTCTGCCAGGGCGTTGGTGTAATCCCCCAACTCTCTGATCATGAACGCAATCTGCCCGTTCTCACGGTTGGCGCTGGCGATCGTGAAGGGGTGCGGCTCGCGCAACCCTTTGACCTGCATGGCCAGGAACGCGAATTGCCCGGCCTTGAAGTCAAACCCGTTGTGAATCGGCGCCAGTGTCAAATGCAACGCACCGTTGGCACGGTTGACGGCCGTCACCCGGTATTCGCCGGCACGCCCAACCCAGGGGTAAAGCACCAGTTTATAGAGGGCTCCGATGACGCCCAGGCTGCAGCACAAGGTTAACCAGACGCCCGATGGCGCGGTCAGAGTGATCGGCGATTTGAAACTCAGCCCGTGCAGGATCACGATCAGGAACAGCGGGCCAGACAACTTGTGCCACCAGCGCCAGACGTTGTAAGGAATGTTGCGGTTCAACGCCAACAGCACGATCAGGCCCAGCGCCACGTAGCTCAGTTGACGGACGAGGCGCGTCCAGTATTTGGGCAGCTCCAGGATGGGCACGCTGTTCCACACATCCAGGTTAGCTTTGAACACAAAGTGATACGTGGCGAACACCAGCGCCCAGATGCCCAACCACTTGTGTGCTTCATAGACGCGATCCAGGCCGCCAAACACGTTCTCCACCACCGACCAGCGACTGGCCAGTACGCAGGACGCCGCCATGTACACCAGCGCGCAAGTGCCGAGCAGCAAACTGAGGGTCGCTGAGGTCAGCCACGTCTTGACCGGTATATCCATGAGTAACGTCAACGTCGTGATCAGGAAGAGGACGACGAGGCAGTGACGGGTTTTCAACGGGTGCTCCTAGGGTTTCTTCGGGGGAGTGAATACTCATCTCACATTTTTAGGTTACCCGGTTACGTGAAGAGCGGCCTTGACGTCGGTCATGCGCAAGGGCTCAGGCCAACACCTGGCCCCCGCGCTGAAGCCGACCGAGGTTTTTCGCTCAGTTCTTGAAGGTCGAGTGTTTACGGCCCTGGTCGCACAGGGCGAACACCACCACCAGCAGTGCCGCGATCGCGAGGATAATCACCACCCCGCCTGTGGCGTGGGTCGGCGACGCGGCCACCAGGGACAAGGCTCCCAGCGGTGCCAGGCCGCCGGCGATAGCGGTGCCGATTTCGCGGCCGGTGCCGAAGCCCGAGGAGCGCGTCTGGGTCGGGAATTGACGGCTTAAGAACGAGCCCTGGGGCGCGAACATCATGGGAGCGAGCAGGCCGGTGCCGACGCCGATGGCAATGTAGATCATCAGGCTGTCGCCAGTGTCGAGCAGGGCCAGGAACGGGTAGGCAAACAACAGCGAGCAGACGCCGCCGAGTACCAGCACTTTTTTGCTGCTCCATTTGTCGCACAGCCAGCCGAAGCACGGCACCGCGACGATGGCGATAAGGCTGGCAATGGTCACCGACAGCGACGTGACGTGTACATCGACGCCTTTGAATTGAGTCAGGTAGGCCAGGGAAAACGTCTTGAAGATATAGCTCAGGGCGTTGTAGCCAATGGCTACGAAGAACACCACCGCCAACCCCTTGAGATCGTTCTTGAACAGCGCTTTGAGCGGCGAAGGCTTGGCGACCTTGGGTGCCTGGCTCAGCTCCTTGAACTCCGGGGTTTCCGGAATGCTGTTGCGCACCCACAGGCCGACGCCCACCAACGCGATACTGCAGATGAACGGGATACGCCAGCCGCCTGCCAGCATGAAGTCGTTGCCATTGATGGTCAGCAGGTACACGGTCAATGACGACAGGAGCAGGCCCAGGTTCAGGCCCAACGCCGGCCAGGCGCCCTGGCTACCGCGCTTGCCTTCCGACGCGTGCTCGTAGGAAGTGACCGCCGCGCCCGACAACTCGGCCCCGGCGCCCAGGCCCTGGATGATCCTGATGAACACCAGGATGATCGGCGCCCAGATGCCGATGGAGGCATAGCTGGGGATCAGGCCGATCAGCGTGGTACACACGCCCATCATGCAGAAGGTCAATACCAGCACCTGTTTGCGGCCGAACTTGTCGCCCAGGTAGCCGAACAGAATGCCGCCGAAGGGGCGGGCAATAAAGCCGATGGCGAAGGTGGAAAAGGCCATGAGCGAGGCGGTTTTCGGGTCGCTGTTGTCGAAGAAGATCTTCGAGAACACGATGGCCGCCATGGTGGCGTACAGGTAAAAGTCGTACCACTCCAGCATCGATCCGAAGATCGTAGCGGCGGCGACTTTGCGCAGGCGTTTTTTGCTTTGTGCCGGCGTTTCCGGGGCAGCGGTATGCGGTGTTGCCGTCATTCTGTACTTCCTTCTGAGTCATTATATTTATTGTCAAAGTGACGCTTGTGGCGATGGCCCGGGAAGGGCCGGGGATGCGGTGTCAGCCGGGTGTGAACATGCGATCGGCGATCATTTCGCCGATGGGAATCGCCGAGGTGGCGGCGGGTGAGGGCGCGTTGCAGACATGGAGCATGCGGGGCGTCTGGGCGAACAGAAAGTCGTGGACCAGGCTGCCGTCGCGCATCACGGCCTGGGCGCGGATGCCTGCTTCGTAGGGCAGCAGATCTTCGCGGTTCAACGACGGGCAGTACTTGCGGCATTGCTCCAGGTAGCCGGACTTGAACAGTGAGTTTTTCATCTCGACGCTGCCCGAACCCAGGTTCTGCCAGAGAGTTTTCCAGAAACCGGGGAAGCTGGCGTACTGCGCCACGTCGCGCCAGTTGATCGAGAACTTGCGGTAGTTCTCCCGGCCCAGGCCCAGCACGGCGTTGGGGCCGACCGTGATGCTGCCGTCGATCATCCGCGTCAGGTGTACGCCGAGGAACGGCAGTTCCGGGTCCGGAATCGGGTAGATCAGGTGGTTGACGAGGTTGTTCTTCGAGGCCGGCAGGCGGAAGTATTCGCCGCGAAAGGGAATGATCTGGTGGTCGATCTTGACCCCGGCCATCGTCGCCAGCCGATCCGACTGCAGGCCGGCGCAGACCACCAGGTGCCTGGCTTGCCAGGCTTCGCCGCGGGTGTTGACGGTGACCTTGTCGGTGTCTTCCGAAATGGCGGTGACGGTGCGTTCCAGGCAGATCTCACCGCCTTGTCGGCGAATCACCTGGGCCATGGTTTCGCAGACTTCGCGGTAATCGACAATGCCGGTCGCATCGAGAAACAAGCCGCCCAGACCGATGATGTTGGGTTCGCGCTGGCGCAGTTGGTCGGCGTCCAGGCGTTCGACCTTCAGCTCATTCAACTGCGAGCGCGCATAAAGTGCCTCCATGCGCTGCATTTCCAGGGGCGTGGAGGCCACCAGCAACTTGCCGCACACCTCGAACTTGATCCCGTGTTCGCGGCAAAACCGTTTGGTGGCCTCGGCGCCGCGTTTACACAGATCGGCCTTGAGGCTGCCGGGGGCGTAGTAGATGCCGGCGTGAATCACCCCGCTGTTATGTCCGGTCTGGTGCTTGGCCAGCGAGGCTTCTTTTTCCAGGATCACCAGTGAGGCGTTGGGCTGGCGTTTGAGCAGCTCCATCGCAGTGGCCAGGCCGACGATGCCACCGCCGATGATGCAGAAGTCGTAAATCATGGTTTGGAGTACCTAAGGGTTGCACATTTCAGTCTGCTTATCAGGTTGTCAGACTAATGTTTTTGTTAAAAAAATGGCGTGCCTGAGGCACGCTGCACAAAGCTTGGATCATTCAATTCGTGGCAGGCAGCTCAAGTTGCAGGCGTTTGGCCGCTGCGCGCAGGTGCGCTTCGGCATTGGCTGCGGCCGCTTGGGCATCCCCGTCGGCGATGGCCTGGTAAAGCGCCTGGTGTTCCTGGGTGGCGTCGGCCGAGCCACTGGCAAAACGCGACGCCGAGTTTTCCCAGGCGGTTTTGCGCGCACTGGCCAACTGGCTGCGCAGAAAGTCGTGGAAGGCGACAAAGTAGTCATTCTTGCTGGCTTCGGCGATGGCGCGATGAAACTCGACATCGGCGAGGGCGGCGGCCTCGAAGTCGGCGCGCTGGTCGTGCATTTCCTGCAGCGCCTTCTGCATGCGCTGCAGGTCGTCGGCATCACGGCGTTGGGCGGCGATCGAGGCGGCCTGGGTTTCGATCCACAGGCGCACTTCGAACATTTGCGCCAGGTCCGGACGACGACCGTTTTTTTCCGGGAAGCGAAACACCGTGCCCGCAGGGGTTTGCGAGATAAATGAGCCCAGGCCACGCTTGGCTGTCAGCACACCATCGGCCTTGAGTTGGGCAATGGCTTCGCGCACCACCGAGCGGCTGACGTTCAGTTGTTCAGCCAGTTGCTGTTCAGTGGGCAAACGCGACTCGGGCGCCAATTGGCCAGAATCGATTTCGGCGCGGATGGCGCTGACAACCCGTACAACGAGTGAGTCAGGGCGCTGGAGCTCAAGCATGGAAAAAACCTTGGTAGTCAGGTTGTCAGACAATAGAGGTTACGCTTTTGCCTTGTCAAGATGTTGCCGGAGATGTTCGCAGGCTGTCCGGTCGTTGGGTCGATAGGCTTGCCGTCGAGACTAAGGCGCATCGCGGCCGTGCGGAAGCTCGACGGTATGTTGGCTTATTCGACGAAGGCGGGGTTTTCCAAGCGTTGCTTGAGCTGGTCCAGCGCAACCGTGGACAGCTCCACCATGCGCTCGTGCAAGCCGGCCAGTTGCAGTTCGGTTTCGTAGGTCAACACGCGCTTGAACAGCGTGCCGTCACGGCAGGCGTGCAGGCTGTAGTGAATCGAGCCGTCGACGGCCAGGGAGGTGAATACCGCCTTGAATTCTTCCGGCGGCCGGGCGATCTGCACGCGGTAACTCATCGGCACCCGCACGCCCAGCAGGTCGATCACCTCGGTAAAGCGCGTGCCGGCGGAGAGTGAACCGGTGGTGCCGGTGTCGGCACTGAGGGAGGTCGGGTGCCATTCGTGCCAGCGATCGGGCTGGGTTACATAGTTGTAGACAGCCTCGATAGGCGCTTGGATAAAGCGTTCCTGACTGATCCGCTCCAGGCGGACCGACTGCTCGACAGCGCGCATGGAACACCTCCTGTGTGGTGAAACTCTGCACCCGGAGCTGTCAGGATAGACCTACTCCCATGCATTGCACGGGAGTGTCTCATAAATTTATCACTGCACCTTGAAGCGGCTCATCAGCGCGATCACCCAGGCATTGGCGTTGAGCAGGCTTTGCGTATTGGTTTCAGTGGCATGGCCGCTTTGCACCCGCTCTTCGACCATATGTCGGATATGGACCATGCTGCGGTTGATCCACTCGGTCACAGCGCTTTGCTGCTCGGCAGCCGTGGCGTTCTGGGTGCTGAGGTTGTTGATATGGCTGACCGGCTGGCGTGTGAAGGGTGTACTAGAGACCGTCCCCCTGAGCACTGAGATCAAATCGGTAACTTTTCCTAAGCGGTTTACCCATTTCTTCGAGCAGACCGTTCTCAGTGAAGGGTTTTGGATTAATGGTGCTTGGTGGCGTGGCGGGGTCGTTATCGAGGTCAAAAGGTTCTGCATCGCTGGGCAGGCCAACGACTTGGTGTTCTAAATGCGGGACGACGTCCGTTCTGCCTGATTCCCGACGTTGGGTACTCTCACCCGCCAGGAACGTGCCGGTGGCGCCATTGTAGGCATGCCCAATCTCGTGAAAGAGGCCGGTTACGGGAAACCCTGTAAAGGTACCGTCAGCTCGCTCCCGGGTAGACTGGGGGTCATAAAAAATGTGGGCACTATTGGCGCCCAAACCGGCCACACCATTTTGGATGATTCCCTGCTCCGATGGGGTGAGAGCTTCGTATGCCTCAGGTGTCAGCTCGTCCTGATCAGTTCTCCAGAAAACGTATGACGTGTTGCCCGAGTCACCTCGTTCGATGGTGACTTTGCCGCCGTTCAGCACGGCGAGTTCATCCATTTTGGCAAGGGTCTGTTGGCCTAGCGGCGAACTGCGCAGGAATTCGAGGTCGTCGGTTACCCGTTGTTTGAACTCCAGGTGCCCGTCTTTCACGATGAACGCCTGCTCGCCGGCGTTGCTGGGTTTGACCTCGGTGAAAGCCGAGCCTTGGGTACGGTCGAAATGATCACTGGCGTTGGCGTAGATACGGTCCTTGCGCTGATTATTCAAAATGGTGTCGTGGCCTTTCCCTGTATAGAAGGTGGTACGGTCGCGCCCTATAAGAAGGTCATCGTCATTGCCGCCATGTGAAACCGTATGCCCGCTGCCTGAGACGAGTACATCTTCGTTGTCGCCACCGTCCAGATAACTCTGCTTGGTGGCGGGACCGTCGCCGGCAATGAGCAGGTCCATGCCCTTATTGCCATACATCACGGCATGGCCGCTTCCCCCAAGGATGGTGTCGTCGCCGTCATTGCCCTCGGCATAGCCGAGACCACTGCCCAGTTGCAGGAAGTCCTTGCCGTTCCCGCCATAGAGTCTGCTCCGGCCGCCGCCTGCCCGGATGTAGTCGTTGCCATCGCCCCCTTCAACGTCAACACGAAGCTTGACGTCATCGTCGATTATTACCGTGTCATCGCCCCCTTGGGTCTCGATCCAGAGGTGCTGCTCCGGGCCCTGTTTTTCTTTGATGTCGAAAAAATAGGGCTTGTCGTTGATCAGGATTTGCAGCTTGTCGCCGGGCCAACTGCGTACATGGATACGGTCCGAATGGTTACCGCTTTCCACAAAAAGCCAACTGCTCTTAATCTCCGGCTTTTCGGGGTCCGATGTATCCCAGTCAATGAGTCGACTGATTGTCACGTCGCCGTCAGTGTGCAGCGGGTGTTTTCTGAGGTTGCTGCCGTCTGGCGTCAGATCGGATGGGGGATCGTAAGGCGAGGGTTTATCGCGAGGGGCAGGTTGTGGCGTGTGGGTATGAGTGGCTGCGAAATAAACGAGAGGAAATAGCATCGGCGGGGCCTTCACATTCAATGAGGTGAGCATCTGATTGCGCATCAGGGCTGCCCATTCCGTGGTGGGTTGGCTGAAAGTGTTCCGCAGGATGGCGAGAAGCTTGGTGCAAAATGTTTCGTGCCGGCGGTGATCGGCGGGCCAAACGCGCCCTTTGAAGGCAGGTGGATAAGCGACGGCTTGAGCGGTCTCGCTCTGCGCAGGGAGAGCGAGACGCACGTGTGATCAGCGGTGGTAGTAACCCGGGCCGCCACCGTAGTAACGGTGGTCATGCCAGCCACCACCGTGTGGGAAAATGATGCAGCCGCTCATGCTCAGGATGATCAACAAGGGAATCAGCAGTGTGATTCGACGGAACATTTCAAAATCCTCTAGGGTACTCATAGATTGAATCAGGCGACGGACAAGCCAAAGTTTTTCATCGCCTGTAACATGAGACCCTGCCGACCCGATTCCATCCCCGCCAGCGGGTATGTATTTGGCATGTTCGGCGATACAAAGTGGATACATTCTCAAGGTTCAGGAACCCGTCATGACGCAAAAGCAACGTTTGAAATACTCGATTCTGATCTCCCTGGTCGTACTGGGGACGATGTTTGGCCTGTCCTACTTGCAGAACACCGGGGTTATCAGCGAAAAAACGTTCCAGTACATCGCCATTGCGGTGGCGGTCACCGTGGTCGTGATCAACGGTGTGATGCGGCGCAAGGTCAAGCCCAACTTCTGATTCAACTGCGTGGGTCAGGCGCGGCCTTCGAGTACTTTGGCAGCCTCTTCATGGAGGCTGTAGCTTTTGTCGGCATTGAGGGTGATCACGCCCTCGCTGCACAGGCGCTTGAGTACCTCGCGCACGCTGAGAAATGACAACGGGATGCCCAGCTCCAGCAAATGGCTGTGTACCCCGCGTACCCCAAGGGTGCGCTGGTTGTCGGCGGCGGTGAGGAGGGCGTCGATGACCTTCAGCCGGATCAGGCTGGTGCGCAAACCAAAACACTTGAGCAAATGGCGGATGCGCTGATTGCCGTGCTGTTCAGGTGCGCTGCCGAACGCTTGGGCGCCTCTGCCATGAGCGGCCTCGGCGGTCGGTGAATGTCCGTCCGTGGGCAGTTGCGAGTTGTACATGCAAAAACTCCTTATCAGAGCCTGATCAGGAAAATGATGGCGCTGTTACCTAATAAGACGAACGAGCGATGCAAATCATGAAGTGCCGGATGTAGAAAATTTGTCGGTATCCGCTTTGTGACATTGCAATCGCTCTGGATAGACGTCTTCTGGCTGCTGTTCCCGTCACACCGGCCACACTTCGCCGGCGAAAATCTGCAGGTCGCCGGTCAAGTCATCCGCAGGGGTGAGGGTGCCCGAGGGGCCGGGGCGTGGGTCTGCCGAGCGAACGCCGTAGTTAACGCGTCCGGCTCTTCCATATACGGCGATGCCGGTGGCGCCGGTCAATTCGGAGAGGCCCAGAACATTCTGGGTGGTATTGAGATGATGGCGCCCTACCAGGGCAACCCACTTGTCCTCGCCTGCGTGTTGCTCGATGGTGCGGGTGGCGTAGTAGTTGAACTCTTCGAGTCGTCGTTTGGCCTGCGCAGGTGTCTTGATGGGGCCGCCGAACAGGTGGCGTTCGTCGTTGTGCCGCGTCAGGTAAAAATGGTCAAGCGGTACGATTTCGATCCCGTTGTCTTCGAATTTCTTCAACAGTTCGCCCAGGGTCGGGCGTTGGTTGGGAGGGCGGTATATGAGCCCGATCCGGCCCATGCCATCGTCTTTCCAGCGCATGATTTTGTCGTACACCAGGCCTTCGACGAATAGCTTTTTTACCTTGTTCTGAACAAACACATCGACGTTGTCATACAAAGTCCGGAAAGCCGCCAAGCTGCTGTGGGATTCGCCGAATACCAGGCCAGGCGCCGTGCGAAAAGCATCGGCAATCACATCGCTCGTTTTCTTTGGTGCGGGAATGTTTGGAAACTCGGGGCGGGGGGGCAGCCCGTTTGCGGCCATGTGCGTATAAAAATCGCGCATTTCCTGGGCGAATTTCTCATGGGTTGCCTGCTTTCTGCTGGGGGTGAAATGGCCCTCGATGGGGCGGCCACGAATGCTGCTCACGTACTCGGCGTCGGGCAAATGGTCGATTTTACGCACCGGCTCGACTGGCAGCCCAGCCGGCGGTTGACTGAGTGGCGGACGTGACGGTCGGCTCAGCGGGTTGAAGCGATGATCGCGAGCCGATCGCCCCGGGTGTTGGGCAGTGGGTGAGGGCGGCATCAGCGTATGGGTAGGGGTGAATGCGTCGAGTGCGGGCCCATAAGGCCGCATGGCGTCTGAATCGAAGGCATACCATTTACCGTGTTGGCGTATGGCCGAGCCTTCCACTTGCTGCGTACCCACCTGTAAAACGCCTGTTGCGGCGGCCTCGTAACGTTGGCTGGCGATGACCAGCGACTGGCCGTTGGCCGTGCCGCGCAGCTTGCGGATGCCTTGCGCGCTGGCGCTGATGCCATCCGTGACAAGTCTGCCTGCACCCACCGCCAGGTCAACGCTGCCACTCAACGGATTGAAGGCGTTGAGTGCGGTGACCCCGAGGATTTTGCCGCCGCGCGCCAAGGCACCCAGGGTTGAACCCGCGTTTGTCACTGCCTTGCCGAGCTTTGCGGTAGCGCCCAACCCGGCCGTCACAAAGCCAAATATATCCAGCGCCAGGTCAATCGCGCCGTCCTTGTAGTGACCGTTGCGCAAGTGGGTGATGGCCGAGCGGAGGGGGATCAGGTTCAATAATGCGTCCGTTGTTGAACTGACCCATTCGCGTCGCGCCTCGTCCGGGGTTTCGCCTGCGGCGTATCGCTTGACGGCAGGGTCATCAAACCCCAACGCCTTGATCAGTGCGTCGGCGATGTAGTGGGTTCGCGGACTTTGGAACGTGTTGAAGGTGGGGTATTGCGGTTCCTTTTCTTCGGCGTCGTAGTTGTGGGTTGAGCGATTGGGATGAAACGCTTCGATTTTGTTGACTTCGTCCGACACGTATTGGTGGGGCCGGCTGATCCTGCCCTGGTCAACCTTGGAGATGATGCCGGTTGTGGTATCGAATTCGTATGTCTGATGGCTGTTTTGATATTCGCTGTGTACGAGAATCTTTGGGCTGGTGTGGAAGAGCTTGTCTTGGGCGAAAGGAATCAAGCTGGTGCGGTAGTCGTTTTCCTTGAAAAAACTGATTTTTCCATAATTGAGGCGTGTGCGATCGGCCAACGGCAGGCGGTCAATGGCACTGACGAGTGAGTATTTTTTTACCTGTTTGATAGTGTCCAGCGCGTTGGTAAATGCCGTGTCGAACGCCTGCGGGATATTGAAAGACGGGCTTCGGGTGAACTGCGCAAACGCCTCAAGATCGATGTCGGCGCGCGCGCCTCTGACCAGCCAGCTCTGCGCGTCGATTTCCAGCCCCTGCTGAGTGATGTCGAGCATCGAATAGGCTTGGCTGAAGCGCGGGGCCTTGGGGTCGTTGGATTTATAGTTGATGTGCAACACGCGATCCTCAAAGTCATCGCGTTCGCCGAAGGTGGCTTTCAGCAGATCCAGCGCCATCTGTTTGCGGCTGGGCAGTGTCGCGCCGACTTCTTTGGACGCGGCGCTCAATTCGCTGTGTTGGGTATTGAAGGCTTCGCGGGTGTACTCGATTTCTGCGTTGTTGTACGCCGCATCGTCTTTGGCGTAGAGAAAACCGTTCACCACGCCCCAATCGATCAAGGCGGCCTTCTGCGCCGCTTCACCCGCCGGTGCTATTGAGTCGGCATGGCGCATGACTTCGGCAAAATCCATGTGCATTGCCTTGCCGGGTGCCTGGGCTTCAATCGCAGCCACGGCGATGCACAAGTTGGCCCATGCCTGGCTGCCGTACACCACCGTGGCGGGAATATCCTTGACCAGATATTGCGGCGCCACCCGTGCCAGCAGCAACCTGGCGCCGAGATCCGCGCTAGCGAGAGAAGTCTTGCCGCTGTCGCTCAGGTGTTTGGCCAGTGCGCTGATCACACTGGCTGGCGACATGCCCCAGTGGCTCTCGGCAGCGAGGTTGAAGCCTGCGACGGTATTTCTGCCAGGCCGTTCGATGGATTCGGGGTCCAGCCCCAAATGGATCGCGCTCAGTACATAGTCGTTTGCGCTGGTATCGGTCGCGATGCCGCCGACCTTGGCCTGTATCGCCTGGCCCAGCTCCTGCGCCTTGGGGGTATCGAGGAGTTTCTCCAGTGCCTTGGCCGGGTCCTGTAGCTCGGTACCGGATAGCGGATTACCTTCCAGCAGATACCCCAATGCTCCGCGCCGAGCGTCGAAAAGGGGCAGGCCCGGCAGTTTCTCGGTGTTGTCGGCAACGACGTCGCGCACCACGCGCTGGTGTTCCACGCTCAGCGGCAATGCCCAACTGAGCCCGCCGCCCAAGTTGCCCAATGGGTGCGACAACGAATGATTGATCAGTGCGTCGGCCATGTCGAAAAGGTCTTCACGCGTGGCCGGAATGTACGTGCCGTGGTGTGTGATGAAACGCTCAAGGCTGATTTTCTGCGGCGATTGATGCTGAAGCGCCGAGTCTGGATCGACGTCCATCAGGGTTTCTTGCAGTGCGCGCAGCACTGCTTCGGCGCTGGCTTGCGGTGCCAGTGACTGGGCGGCCTGCTTGAGTTGGCGGGCGAGTGTTTGCAGATTGCGCTTGTGTGCCAATGCGGTTTTGAGGGCCTGGCGGTTGTCATTGCTGTCGACTTCTTGCTCTGTAGGCGGGTCTGCGACCGGAGCCATGTCGTCGGTCGCTAAAGCCGTGGGCAACAGCGGGTAAACAGGTTGCTGGGACGAGCCGGAGGTTAGGGTGACGGATGTCATGCTGAGTACCTTCTTTCACACGGTGAGGCAGTCCTTGCCGACGAACGCCTTTGTATGAAGGCGCTCGTTTGGGTGTTGAAAGCAGGTGCTTGTGTTCCGCTTGCGGGCGGTGCGGGTTGTCAGTATGTGTAACGGAGGCCATCGGCACTTGGACTGGCCACCCTCGTAGCGCAGAAAATGACGCGGCCGCATTCGTACCTAAATTATTCGCGGGCTGTTGCGTTCTTACGTTGGGGTGATTGCCCTGTGAGGCGGTTTAATCTGACGGTGGGGTCTGCGTGATTATTTGTAACGGGTTGTCCCGGGTGTGTGTGACGGCGCTGTTGCTGGGCGTGAGCCTGGCCGCATCCGCGCGCGAGGCGGTGGTGCAGGCGGCGGCGGACATCCGACGCACCAGTTTCGGTGTGCCCCATATCCGCGCCAGTGATGAGCGCGCCCTGGGCTTCGGCATCGGTTACGCCTATGCCCAGGACAATCTGTGCCTGCTGGCCAACGAGGTGGTCACGGTGAGCGGAGAGCGCGCCAGGTTCTTTGGCCCTGAACAATCGACCCTGGAGGAGCGCAACAACGTTACCAGCGATGTGTTCTTTGCCTGGCTGAATACGCCAGAGGCGGTGGCCAGGTTCTGGGCGGCGCAGAGCCCACCGATCCAGCAGCGTATCGAAGGGTACGTCGCCGGTTACAACCGTTATCTGACAGAGCAGGGCGCTCCGGCCCAGTGCCAGGCGGCGTGGGTGCGGCCAATCACGCCGCAGGATGTGATCAAACTGACGCGCAGGCTGCTGGTGGAAGGCGGCGTCGGCCAATTCGCCGAAGCCCTTGTCGGCGCGACGCCGCCCAACACCACCGCCCATCGACTGGGCGACGCCAAGGCCTTTGAACTGGCGGCTGCGCATCAACAGCGTTTCACTCTGGACCGAGGCAGCAACGCCGTCGCCGTGGGCCGTGACCGCTCATTCAACGGGCGTGGCATGCTGCTGGCCAATCCGCATTTCCCCTGGATCGGCGGCATGCGCTTTTATGAGATGCACCTGACCATCCCTGGCCAGCTGGATGTGATGGGCGCTGCACTGCCGGGCTTGCCGCTGGTGAATATCGGCTTTAACCAGCATGTGGCCTGGACCCATACCGTCGACACGTCCAAGCATTTCACCGTGTATCGCCTGACCCTCGATCCCAAGGATGCCACGCGCTACCTGCTGGACGGTAAATCCATCCCGCTGGATAAAACCACGCTGACGGTGCAGGTCAAACAAGCCGATGGCAGCCTCAAAGAGCAGGCGCATACCGTCTACCGTTCGCAATTCGGCCCGGTGGTGCAATGGCCTGGCAAGCTTGATTGGGACAACCGTTACGCCTTCAGCCTGCGCGATGCCAACCTGGGCAACGACCGTGTGCTGCAACAGTGGTACGCGATGAATCGCGCCGGCAGCGTCAAGGAGCTGCAAGCCGCGGTACACACCCTGCAAGGCATCCCGTGGGTCAATACCCTGGCTGCGGATGACCAGGGGCAGAGCCTGTTCATGAACCTGTCGGTGGTGCCCAACGTCAACGCGGCCAAACTCGCGCAATGCAGTGACCCACGGGCCGGCCTGCAATTGATCGTGCTCGACGGTGCCCGCAGCGCCTGCGCCTGGGACGTCGACCCGCGCGCTGCCCAAGCCGGGATCTTCGCGGCCGACCAGTTGCCGCAACTGGAACGTACCGACTACGTGCAGCATTCCAACGATTCGGCCTGGATGGTCAACCCCAAGGCGCCCCTCACCGGTTTTTCCCCGGTGATCAGCCAGGACAACACTGGCCTCGGCCCCCGCGCGCGTTTCGCCGTGCAACGCCTGCAGTCGCTGGACAACCGGCCGATCAGCGTTGCCGACCTGCAAAACATGGTGATGGACAACCAGGTCTACCTCGCCAGCCAGGTGATGCCCGATTTGCTCGAATTCTGCGCCAAGCACCTCGGCGCCGACACCGCCACGCTGCAACCGCTGTGCGCCAGCCTGCAAACCTGGGACCAGCGCGCCAACCTCGACAGCGGCCTGGGCCTGGTGCATTTCATCAACCTGATGCAACACCTGCAGCACAGCCCTGACGCCTGGCGTGTCGCCTTCGACCCGGCCCAACCCCTCACCACCCCACGTGGCCTGGCCATCGAGCGAGCGCCCGTCGCCAAGGCCCTGCGCGAAGCCATGCTGGCCTCGACCGTCGAGGCCGGCCAACTCGGGCTCACCGCCAACAGCCGCTGGGGCGACCTACAAGTCTCCGGCCAGACCCCGATCCACGGCGGCCCGCAACAGCTTGGCATCTACAACGCCATGCAAACCGTGCCCCGCGCCGATGGCAAACGCGAAGTGGTCAGCGGCAGCAGCTACCTGCAAATCGTCACCTTCGACGCCAACGGCCCCCGCGCCCAAGGCTTACTGACATTCTCCCTGTCCAGCAACCCTGCATCGAAATACGCAAAGGACCAGACACACGCATTCTCCGAAAAAAACCTCCGGCCGCTGCCCTTCAGCGAAGCGCAGATCAAGGCCGATCCGCAGTACCAATCGCAGGTCATCAAAGAGTAGGGCGCGCACGCAACCCCTTGATGGCAGGGCAGAATATTTTTTGAAATCAAGGGGTTGCAGGCAAAAGCAAATGAGTACATAATGGCGCCCATCGAACGCAATGAAGCATTAAAAACTTCAATGTATTCAATAAGTTAGAGTAGAGGCACGCTTCACATAGCCCACTCAAGTTTGTATGCGGTGAGTGCCAGCAACCAGGGTACTGATCGTTTGAGGCCGAGTAGCAAAATGGTTATGCAGCGGATTGCAAATCCGCCTACGCCGGTTCGATTCCGACCTCGGCCTCCACTCTTAGAAACCCCGTAGATTAACGTCTACGGGTTTTTTTATTGCCTGTTGGAAAGTGCTGGAGTTCCGAAACTTTAGGGGGTGGAGTTCCGAAACTAGCTCATTTTGAAGGCTGCGCGACCGCACCGATGCGCCGGTACACGCGCTTGGTGATCTCTTGTTCCGAGTGACCGAGCAGGAGGCTTGCGTCGGCGATATCCGTGATTTCGGAAGCGGCTTTGGGGCGGATATCCTTGAACTGAAACAGTTGGATATTCTCCGCGTCATCAACTCGTCCCTCACTGGCGGCCAAGGAGCGAGCGGCTTCTCGGGCGTCATCCCACCGGTTGCGGAGCATTTGTTGAGAGACACGCATCCCGGTCCTGCTGAGAATGAAGTGCTGCGAGTTGTGCTGACTGTTCCTGGCCATGATGTCCTCAATGAGCAGGCCGAGGGTGTTCTTCACGCCGCCTGCCTGCATTTGAATCCTGAGGCGCTTGCCTGTTTTTCCCTGCTGCACGGTTAAGTAATCCCCTTCGATATCCCCCCGCCTCATTGCGATCACGTCTGCCGGGCGCTGGCCTGTCAGATAGGCCAAGTCCATCGCGTCCCTAAGTTCTTGTGGGGCTTTTCCATAGACGGCGCTCCAAACCATTTCATTGGCGTAGTAGTCGCGGACCTTCTCTTTATTCTTTCGGACCCCGGCGCAAGGATTTTCCCGATCCGTAAAGCCCCATTCTCGCGCCATATTGTAGACGTGGGAGAGCAGGGCGATCTCTCTGTTTGCTCTGGTCTTCGCCGTCCTGGCGTCCCGGTACTGTGCAACCATGGACGGGGTGATTGCATCGATGGGCGCTGCCTCGAACCCTTTGCGCAGGTGCTTGAGCTCTGCCTTGTTGTCTTTCTGCGTCCGCGGCGCTTTCTTCGGGATGATGTCCCGCTCGTACCTGTCAAAAATCCCCTTCATGATCTTCAGGTCTGCCGGCTTTGCCTTGGACTCAAGTTCTGCCCATTTGAGTCTGGCTTTATCGAGATCGCCTCCCAGCGGAAGCTCTTTGCCGTTCGCGTCCCTGTAGTAATAAAGTGCAGCTTGCAGTAGCGTCGGGCGTCCGCCGCATCGCCGATCTGGGTCATTTCGGCGATTCGCTTGTACATCCCGAACCACAGCCGGTTCTGTTCAAGCGTGCGGTCCTTGCCCGGGCGCAGGGAGACCACCACAAATTTCTTGTTCCGGTACATGGTGGTCAGGCATGTGATGGCCTCGGTGAGCTTGGCCTGGCAGTTGACGCTGATCTTGTCGGTCATTGCGCCGCCCTCTTCTCTTCCAGTTCCTGCGCCTGCTTGATGAGCAGTGCCCGGCGATCTGCCAATTCGTTGGCCGCTTCAATCCGCATTTCGAGCTTCCGTTCTTCGCTGGCCCTCCGCATTTCCAGCATCGAGCTCTTCACGATCTCCAGTTTTTGGCGAAGTACCGGCTCTGCCCGGGTGACGGCACCGGTGAGCAGACCGGCAATGGCGCGACCATCCTCGGTGATCGGCTCAACGCTAAGGTCTGCCAGGTACTTCTGGCCGTGGTCAGCGCTGTAGCAATCGACAAAGCGCAATCGGCACCGATCAAGAAGGGCGCACGCATGCGTAGGCACGAGGCAGTGTTCGCTGCGCTAGGGGAGGACAAGGAGGAGCGCATTCAGGTTGTGCGCCAGAAGATCAGCATCAGCGAGACGCGCGGTACGCCGGTAGGCCGATCCACGGCCCGCGCCGCTCACCTGGCCACCATCGGCAAAGTGCTGCGGGCCATCGACACGCTTCCGTTCCAAGTCCAGCAGTTTGGGCACTACCTGTACCACCCGGCAATGAATATGCGGCACCTACTGAATGCGGTGCTGCTACGGCCAAGGCGGCGCTACCAGACCTGACATCGGCCAAGCGTGTGAAGGCGCAGTACCTGGTTACCCTGGCCCTGCAATCGTACAAGGGGGAGGTGCATGGCGCGGCAGAGTGGGGGCCGGCGCGTGTCGCTGCCGAGATGATGACGTTCTTCGGGGTCTCAGTAGATCAAAACAACTGGAACCGGGACTGGCGAGACCTATGGGTTTCCCTGAGAAAGGTCATCGAGGAAGTGGATGTACAGGCGCAACAACCAATTTGGCAGGTGATTCACTCGGAAAAAGATCAATAGGCGGCATAATAATATTGACATGAATGAATAAAACGGGTACTTTTTCCATAGTGCACAAGTAACGCAAAACGCACACGAAACTCTGAACCCGGTCATGCGCCGGGTTTTCTGTGCTAAAAATTTGTTCTAAAGAACGCTCGATCGGTGTCGATAAATTTTTATTGTGCATTCATGGAGCGGATGAATATGTTCGGGTTTTTGGCTGACAAGGCGAAGGCGTTATCAGAAGCCGTTAGCGAGACGGTGGTCTCGGCAAAGGACGCAGTCCTCAACTCTGTTGGAGAGGGGGCAAACGTTGCGACTGAGTATCTGGAAAAAAAATTGGCCGCAGATCGAGCGTGTGGTGGTTGATGGCCTGCTTACAGTTACGCATGACCGCATCAAGGATGATGAGGCGTTTTTGCTTGTTGCGGAAAAAGCTTTTGAGCTTCTGCCCGCGCCTGTACGTCTTCTGCTTCCAAGGTCGGCGTTCCTCGCCCATACCGAAAAACATCGTGTCTCGATCGTTGAGTTGTTAGAGGAAAAACGGCAGCAGCGCCTTGCGCTTGAGAGCCCTGCAACTGTAGTGACTGAAGTAATATCAGCCAGCTAGAAATTACTCACCACTTAGACTCTGACCCCGGCCATCGCGTCGGGGTTTTTATTGACTAAAAGTCACCTGTAGCTAGGACTGCCCTCGGGAAGGACTGGGCGCTGTTAGGCCGGTAGTGCGCGCTACGGAAGAACATTGACGTCCCGAACGTCATCTATCAGTTTTAGGCGCTCTATAGCGCGTCTGCATCCATAGTTAGCTGCTTTTTGAAGATAGCGGATCTTTTCCTGCTTAAGGTTCTGCCCTGAAATTTGAGTTGATAGACTCATGTAGAGCTCGGCTCGAATAGCTTTTTCATTGAGAGATGCAATTGCATTTTTGCTCCTGGAATCACTATCCCTGTCGCAGCTAGGCATAAGCATTGGCTGCGGATAGTACTTGCTTTGCGAAGTTGTATTTTCAGGTAAGGCGTCAATCAATGATCGAAACTCGGCTGTTTTTACATCGTCGAAGCAGTAGCTGATCATCTGCATACCTGCTGGGGCGAACCCTTTTGTTAGGCTAGATTTCAATAAAGAGCAGACCTGATCTACAGCTTGCTCTCTGGGTTCAATGCCTATAGCGAGCCGAGCGAGCCGGTATTGTGCAGCTGGATTTCCGTCAGCGGCTGAGCGCTTGAGTAGGGGGGCGGCCTCCGCCACTAGAGTGCGTAGTTTATTTATGAGTTCTTCTTTTTTCTTTTCGGGAAACTTTTCCTCATTGGGTAGTTGATGCCGAATATTGAAAATTTCGTTATCAATGTCGTCAATTTTATCAAGGTAAGGGAGTGCCTTGAAGTACAGCGTTTCGGCCTCGGGTGAGGCATCTGGCGACTCCGCGTTTGCGATTGTCGCGACGCAAACCAATAGGGTTAATGATAGAAGTTTGATGTTTCTTTTCGTCATAGCGTCATCCTTGTAATTACCTGCCTGGATCGAGCCAATGTCACAACGCAGTATGCCGGTTGGCGGGCTAACTTTTTCATATTCAGGGCCTCGAAATCAATCAGGGCCTTTTCGTTTTCGGCCCCGCCACACCCTTCGCTCTGAGCTGGGAGTGCCGCCGGGGCTGATTCAAATCTGCAGGTCATGGCCTGTCATATTCATAACTCCCTGACGGGGAGGAACCGAGATGTCCAACATGCCAGACAAACCAGACACATGGGCGATTGCGCTTGCGTGGTTGAGCCAGCATTCGCCAATCCTCTATGCGGCTGCGCTGTCCTGCGCCATGGCCGTCCTGCGCATCACCTACGGCGGCGGCACACGGCGCCAGATGCTGGTGGAAGGCGCGATCTGTGGCGGCCTTACCTTGACCATCATTAGCGGCCTGGACTTCTTCGGTCTGCCCCAGAGCATGGCTACCTTCGCAGGTGGCTGGGTAGGCTTCCTGGGTGTGGAGAAGATTCGGTCGATTGCTGATCGGGTGACTGACTTCAAACTGCCCACTCGTAAGGTCGATTAATTCCGCGCCACGTTTTCGAATGCGCCAAATCGTGGCGCGCAATCATGAGGAATCACCCATGGATAACCAGCACAAGAAAATCACCGGCTACCGCGACCTGAGTCAGTCCGAGATCGACGGCATGAACTCCATCAACCGCGCGTTCCGCCTGCGAGCCATGAACCGCTTTGTGGAGAAGGCCAAGACGATGAAGAACATCGGTCTGGCCATGCAGATCCTCGAGCAGGCCGCGAAAGAAACCGGTGACATCTACGTCAACCGGGCACGGAAGGAAGAGGCTGGTGACGAACCGGTGATCCCGACCCGTATCCAGGTCGACGTGGTAGATGCGAGGAAGCCGAATGCCGAGCCTTAACGTTCCGCAGGCTCAGTTCCTCACGCTACCCCACAAGTTTCGTGCGTTCGTTGCTGGGTTCGGCTCAGGCAAGACCTGGGTGGGGTGCTCGGCGCTGAGCAAGCACTTCATGGAGTGGCCTGGCGTCAATGCTGGCTACTTCGCACCGACTTACCCGCAGATCCGGGACATTTTCTATCCGACCATGGATGAGGTGGCCTACGACTGGGGACTGAAGACCAAGATCAACCAGGCGAACCACGAGGTTCACATCTACAGCGGCCGGCAGTACCGCGGCACTGTGATTTGTCGGTCGATGGAGAAGCCGCAGACCATCGTTGGCTTCAAGATCGGCCAAGCGCTGGTGGATGAGCTGGACGTGCTGACCGCCGTCAAGGCGCAGCAGGCCTGGCGCAAGATCATTGCCCGGATGCGCTACAACCTGCCCGGGCTGAAGAACGGGGTGGACGTAACCACGACACCGGAAGGCTTCAAGTTCGTCTTCCTGCAGTTCGTGAAGCAGTTGCGGGACAAGCCTTCGCTCAAAGAGATGTACGGCCTGGTGCAGGCCAGCACTTACGACAACGAGCTGAACCTGCCGGATGACTACATCGCATCCCTGATGGAGTCGTATCCACCACAGCTGATCATGGCGTACCTCAAGGGGCAGTTCGTCAACCTGACCTCCGGCACGATCTACACGGCCTACGACCGCAAGCTCAACGGGTGCTTCGACACAGTGCAGCCCGGTGAGCCGCTGTTCATCGGGATGTACTTCAACGTCGGCAAGATGGCGGCAATCACCCACGTAAAGCGCGATCAGGGCTTGCCCAGGGCAGTAGATGAGTTGATCGACGGCTACGACACGCCTGACATGATCCGCCGCATCAAGGAACGCTACTGGCAGCACGACGGCAACGACTTCAAGAAAACGTGCGAGATCAGGGGCGGTCGAAGGGGAAGCGATCGGGCTGTCCAGCGATGCCATAGATGATGAGAAGCGTGGGCCCGTCTACAGCAGCCGGATTCGATTGAAAGAAGATCATTTGAATATCAAGGGCCAACGCGTTGCGCTATCGCCGGGTATGTCGGTGACGGCGGAGGTCAAGACGGATCAGCGTCGGGTGCTGGATTACTTCCTGAGCCCTTTGCGCCAGCATGTTCAGGAGAGTTTGAGAGAGCGCTAGGCGGACTATTTTCATGGATGGGGTTCGGTCTGACGCGGTTCAAACCGTCATAGGTTCAGGCCCTCACGTTCGATGGGGTAATTGATCATGATTTGGATGGTCGGATTGGAAGAAATTTTATGCGCGTAAATCGTGTTTTTTTGCGCCGAAATATGGTCAGAATTTTCTTTTTTTTCTGGCAGGCCTTAAGGGGCGTGGCAGCTATCTTGTTGCTGGGTCTGTTGGGACTGTTGGCAGTTGCATTAGTCACTTATCTATCTGAAGTTCAAAAAAGAACCGAGGCGGCGCCAAATGTGTCTTCGGGAAACCGTCCGGGTTGGGTATGCGGGAAAATTTTGGGCACTGTGATAGAAGTACCGAGTAGTTACGTCCTATTCTGGGCTGAATATGAAGGGAAAAGCTCATGGGAAAAAGGCTTTACCGAAAATAAGAAAGGCTGTGATGCTAATTTTTCTTCGGTATCAATGGCGCTGTCTTGGCCATATCTTCTACCTGTGAGAACGAGTGAGTATACGACGACCCCCTACGGAAAATTTCAAGGTGTGGTGTTGACGCTTGAACAGATTGCTGTCAGGCATGGAGATCTTGATTATCTGATAAATAATATGCTGGAGGCCTCTGCATCTAAAGTGGAAAGTGCGGATAATTATCAGAAGGAGTTGGGGTTGTTTCTTCAGGAGAAAGATAATAAATATTTGCCCGGCGAAGTAAATGGCTACTATTGGAAGCGCAGTGCGGAGAAAGTGCCCGTAGTATTTTCCTGTCGACGATATAAAACTGAAAAGGAATTTTATGAATGCACAGGCTATTTTGTCATTGAAAAAATAGGTGCACTTGCGAAAGTTGAACTTGCTCCGAGTAAACTTAAGGACTGGCCAGCGGTTGTAGATGCCATGAACGCCTTCGTTCTCTCAAATATCAAACAGTAAAATTTAAGGTGCCGTGATGCCTCAAATATAGGTGCGCCTGTATCTGATGCTGATGTGGCACGCATTTTAAATCAGATGGCCCGTGGTTACCTTTCTGCTTTAGATAGTAAGCTTGAGACAAACGGAGGCAGTCCCATTTCTTCTGATGTCACGCACCAAGAAGCATGGGGTTTTCATACAAAAGTATTTGAAGATAATGGCCTGTCGAAGGACGCATGGACATTGAATTCTGTACTTTCGAATATCACAGAAAATACTAGGGAAAGCTATTGGCAAAATGTTCTTGATTCTGCTGGTGACATTAAAAAAGAGCTACTATTGGCTATTAATACTGTCCAGCTTATGTCGCTCGCGACCGTGGCCGGCTCTGGGGCGAATAAAGAACTTGCTCAAAGCTGGATTAACAAGGTCGACTCTCCAACTGGGTATTACAATGTTGTTACCCAATTGCTGAACAGTACGAAGGATCCTGCTCTACCCGACGCGAAGACTACGCTCGACAATATCCGTAAAATAGAGATAGAGCCAAATGGCGACATGATCTTGACGGTTCCCCTTTCATCATCTTCTGTCGGTGAGGCCACGCTGCTTTATACGAAAGATAGCGTTCAAGTCAGCGTCGCAGGTATTTCGTTGATGGAAGTACCCAAGGACTCGATCATTTCGGTCGGTAAACAAAATGTTTCCGTATCACACAGCTATGGCGACTTGTCGGCGGCCTATCGCTTGACGGCTCAAGGTGTGGTCGTCGCGTGGAAAAACGCCGAGGGTGGATTAGCGGTAGAACAGACTTACGGTTTCGATGGGCTGCCGGTAAACACTACCTGGAAGCAGAACGGTCAAACCTTCACGGGCCCCGCGCCCGATCTGGCTGCGTTTATCAGCCAGACGTCTACCCAAACTGGCGCGTTGGTCTTGTCCCAGACCGTAGCATCCCAGCAGGCACAGACCGGCACGCTCCTGAATACGTCCGCCGAGGGTGCGATCGCCGCTGCAGAAAATGCCCTGTCCTTGAAGGCTCTGCAGCATCGTCTGGCCCAGGAACCCTATTCTGATCGCTGGTCACCCACTGCATTGGGCGCCAGTATTCCTTTTGCACTGAGGTTGTCGAACGGCTTACAAGCGGCAATCCAGCAAGTACTGAATATCGCTCAACAGGGCTGGAGCACTTACAACGTTGGCATCGTCACCATCCTACCATTGGAGGTGTCGGGTTCTGGTCGATACCACCTGCCGCTGGTGCTGGACCTGACGGGGAGTGGCATCAAACTGCTGCCACCGTCACGAAGTAACGCAGTGTTCGATCATAACGCCGATGGGGCAAAAAGCGCGGTGGGCTGGGTCGGGGCGGACAATGGCATCCTGGTGTTTGACACCAACGGCAATGGGGCTATCGACAATGCTACCGAGTGGTTTGGTGAGTCCTTCGCGGTACCGGGAAGCAAGGCGCCGGTTGGGCAAAATGGCTTTTCGGTGCTCGCGACGCTCGCCGCTGCCGGGAGTACGGTTTTTTCTCGGGATACCGCGTTGATCAACCCTTTCACCGGCGGCAATTACTTTGACGGTGTCAAAGTATGGGTCGACGCGGATCAGAATGGCATTTCCACGCCTGAAGAATTGAAAACATTGACTTCTCTGGGTATCGCATCCATTGATCTGATATCGACGCATGACGGCCGTCAGGTGGGAGGGGGGTTAATCGATTCCACCGCCGGTTTTACGTTCACCAATGGCACACGAAGAGATATTGCCGATATTGGGTTGGCCGAGAAAACCGAGGCCGCTCAAGGGGCAGCCCCCATCAACCCAGGCACCCTGATATTTGCCGATTACGCCTCCAAAGGTTATGCGGCGATGGCCGCAGGCCAGGCGCGCGGGGCTGACGCGGCTCTGGCAACGACGGCGCCTGACTTTGCAGGTTACACGGCCGCGTTGCAGGCGTGGTCAGTCAAGCAGCGTTATCGCAGCAGTCAGGGGTTTCCCAACCCTTTGCTCGGGGTGCGTGACCGAACGCTCATTACCTTCTATGAAGGTGAAAGTGGTGCCGAACAAGGTAGCACTGCCGGTAAGGAAGTGATGGCATTGCTACAGCAGGGCTCGACGTACTACGGCTCTGTTCGCGCCACTCTGCAGGCCGTTGATGCGGGGGCGATAGCGCTGGGGCAGGCGCAAACTGCGGCGCAAATAGCCAACGCCGTGCCGAGCGCTGAGGCGCGTTCGACCGCCCAAACCAAGGCACATTCTGCCGCTGTCGCTTGGGGCGCCGCAGCGACCTCGTATTTGACCACTTCAGAGGCGTGGGCGGCTTACACCGGCAGGTTGGAAGCCTTGCGCGGTCAGGTGAACAGTCTGGTTCCGGTGAATAAGAATTCAATCGGCCATTTACCCGGGAATAATACTTTTTTCTCCCCCGATGATGCGGGTTTTGCTGCGGATACCTTTACCGCTTACGCCGCCTTATTGCAATTGTCCAGGGACCTCAAAGTCGGTATCGACACGTCTCTTGGGGCGTTCGCGCAATCGGCGGGTTACGCCAAGGCCTACACCGGTGTGGCGGGCGGGACAGTGACCGTCGACAAAGGTTACAACCTGATCCTGGCGGGTAACGGCGCCCAACGCTTCGTGCTTAATACCAGCGTCGATAACGTGTTGCTCAGCCAGGCTTCCGGGCAAGTGACGTTGCAAAGATTTCAGGCCGGCAGCGCGGGCGACCAAATTCAGCTACTGGGGCTCGGCGACAGTGCGTCTGTCGTCCGCACCCAAGAGGGGCTGCGTGTGTTAGCCGCTGACGGGCAACATTACGTTGATCTGCTGGGGACCAACGCTTCGGACTTGAACTTGTTCGCCAATTTCAGCGGTGTACGGACGCTGTCTTTTGCCGGGTATGACCAAGCGGGGGTACGCAGCTTACGAAATAATGGCCTGAACGACGGCCAGGTGCATATCAACGAGATCATTGCCTCAAGCCATGGCGATACGCTAATCGGTGGTGACTGGAACTCCGTGCTCAGGGGGGGGGCAGGTGATGACACGTTCCTGGTGACTGGGCGTGGCGCATGGATCGATGGCGGTGCGGGTACCGATGTCGCGAGCTATGTACAGGTCGCTGCCGGGGTGAGCGTCAATTTGTCCTCAGGACGCGATAGCCTGGAAAGTACGCTGTATAACATCGATAACGTTATCGGCTCCGCGTGGAGCGACACATTGACAGGCACCACCGCCAATAATGTGTTGGCAGGTGGTCGAGGCAATGATCGGCTTGAAGGCGGTGGTGGCAACGATGTGTACGTCTTCGATCGGGGAGACGGCCAGGATAAAGTGATCAATGGTGTCTCGGGCAATACCGGGCCGAGTTCGATACTGAAGTTACAAGCAGGTATAAAGGCGGCCGACTTGTGGTTGGCACGTGAAGGCAACAACCTGCTTGTAGCTGTGTTGGGCAGCCATGACCGCATCGAAATTCAGGACTGGTTCGCAGCCGACTACCGTAAGCTCGCGGCTATCGAACTGTCCAACGGTCTGCGGCTTGGCAGCGATGCGGTGGAACTGGCCATTGCCACTCAACAATCCTGGAAACAAGCCAATTCCGGTTTTAATCCCGTAGACCCATTGACGATAAATAAGCCACCGTCGCTGGACGCTTATTTTACCGCCCATGTGGACGTGCCACTGGTGCCTTCGATTTCAAATGTCGCGCTCGAAACGCGTAGGGTTTATGAGTCGGGCGCGGTCACGCAAGGCGCAGGTCTGGCGACGACGGCCGCCAACCAGGCCGCGGCGGCAATTGCGGCGTTGGGCAGCAAGAGTGCTCAGGCCAGCAGCCTTGGCCGTCAGGTGTCGCTGATTTACCTGGTCCCCAGTATGAACAGCTACCGTTATTACAATAGCCAGGACCCACAGGCCTACATCCTCACGACACAGATCAATTTCGATTCAACCAACCCGATGACGGGCCGTCCTAAAGGAGTCGTCAGCTACGAGCGCATCAGCGCACTGAATGCGGATGCCTTCTACGTAAAGAATATTTTCGAGGTTTCATTTCCGGCATCCTCGACGACCAGCAACACCTACCTGGAACGTGGCGTGGGAACCGTTGCGGCCTCTGTTGCAACCTGTGCATCCATCAGCGGCTCACTTTCGTTGACCACGACGGTTGGGCAAGCTGTAGCGTCATCCGCCCAAGCCCGGCAATTTGCTTTGGGGCAAGCTGTAAGTGCGAATGACACGAAGAGCTCCTCTACTGCGCAGTCAGCTAAAGAGGCTGCCGTTGCGTTTGAGCGCGGGCTCGGCAGCACGGTTTCACTCTATCAGAATGCACTCGATGGCTTGGCAGGCTCATCGTCACTGATCGCTCAAACAGCGGCCAACCTCGCAAGCATCCTGCCGCCAACTGTCATTACGACAACACAACGTTACGTTACCAAGAGTCTATTTCCGCCTTTTACTCCAGCACACTGGGTAACGGTGACCAGCACCAGTCGTTACGAATGGGCGTCTACTGTCGATAGAGACAAAGCCAATGCATTGCTAACTGCTCAGGCGAGTGCACAAGGAGCGTACGCCCAAGCAAGTGCCAGTCTGCAGACTTACAAAACTGCGTTGGGATCGGTGTTGGGTTACGCTGATGTTCAGCTCGTGTCGGGTAGTCAGGTCTCAGCGGTCGCTGGTGCGTCCGCAAGCTTATTGATTTCAGGCTCCGGGAATGGGCATGGCATGACCGGCGGTGCAGGCCGCGATATGTTTTTGTTCACGGAGTCGGCGGGAGCAACCGGGCACCGCATCAATGCTTTTCAGGCCGGAGTCTCAGGCGACCGATTGCTGCTGAGTTCAGCCTCCAGCACGGCTTACTTGGATGCAGATGCTTCGGCGCAGGCCCGTCTGTCTTTCTCGCCAGGCACGCCTTTACTGACCTTAACCGGGGTCAATCTCAATGCTCTCTCCCTGTACGACAATCTATTGGGTGTTGCTACCGTGGATTACTCCGGTTCAGCCAAAGGGATAGTTGCGCAACTTGATTCACTCACTCCACGGGATTTTGATGGCTTTACCCATGTGCAAAACCTCAACGGCAGTGCTTTCGCTGACCGGTTGAGCGGTGACAGTCGGGACAACGTACTCAATGGTGGGGCCGGTGATGATGTTCTGACAGGCAAGGGCGGAAACAACGTGCTGAGCGGTGGTGCCGGTAATGATACGGCCAGTTATGAAGGCGCCCCAACCGGCGTGGTCGTAGATCTGGCTAAAGGCACGGCAAGCAACGGGTACGGTGGGATCGACCGGCTGACGAGTATTGAGAACCTTCTGGGCTCCAGCCACGACGATATCCTGTCGGGAGATACCGGTAGCAACCGACTTGAAGGAGGAGGGGGCAATGACTTGCTGATCGGCGGTGGTGGCTATGACCACTATGTAATTGCCAGAGGGCGGGGGCACGACACTCTTATCAATGGGATAGGAGAAGCCCGGGGTGCCCTGCGCATCGACAACGAGTCCCGTGAGTCGCTGTGGTTTCAGCGGGCGGGTAATGATCTGCGCGTGCAACTGCTAGGCAGCGACACCGACATCACTGTGCAGGGCTGGTATGACAACTCTGTCAGCCGGCTGGACAGGATCGCCCTCGGTGGAAGCCATACGGACTATCTACTGGGGGCGCAGGTTGACCAGTTGGTTCAGGCAATGGCAGGGTTCAGTGGCAGTCATCCCGGATTTGATCCGAAGGCATCGGGCGTTATCTCAGATGCTTCGTTGCTGGCAACGTTGAGCAGTAGCTGGTTGACGAGTCCTGCGGCTTAAACATCAGATCTTAGACGCGGTTGGCGCGCAACCGCGTCGTGTTTGGTTCGATTCCTGTCTCGGCCTCCACTCTTAAAAACCCCGTAGATTACCGTCCACGGGTTTTTTATACCTGCGATTTACGATCCCTTCCGCAACGCTTCAGATGTGTTCCGCAACTTCACTGTTCTGACCGGATTACATACTGGATCACCTCTTCAAGGGTGCCTATGTCTGGAGCGTTGCTCGCTAATGCTTCTGGTTGGCACCATGGATAGTCCAGGTGGGATACCCACTCCATGATGGTGTGAAGATCGGTAGGTGGCAGGGTTTTCATATGCTCGATGGTGATAGTGAGCCGCTCGACAAGTCCCGACTCGGGATTGAACTGCCATCCATACTGACCACAACCGACTCGGACCTCGCCGGAGTTTTTGTCGGACATAGCGACCAGCCATTGGCATTGGAACGTTTTGCTATCCGGCTCCGGTGGGTGTCCCAGACAAAAGGTATAGACGTTTTCGAATGTCTGACCGAAGCGACTGACCAGCACGTCGCCGATGGACTCGAGGCCTTCAACGTGGGATGGAAACGAGATAGACCCCGTGTGTACCACCATCTCCAGTTGTGCATCCGGCATAAAAGCCTGGCGCAGCAGATGCGGGCGGTTACTGTCCTTGGCGTTTATGTACTGCTGAATCGACCGTTGAGCTGTGTTCATTGTTGGTCCATTGCATCCATTCGTTGTTGTTGAGGGCAGTGCCGGCATCCAGGAGCGGTTGTTCGAAGGAAAACGAGCAGCCGACGGTGAAGGCAACCAGGTCATCCTGCCACAGGGGCTCTATGTCTGGCAGTTCTTCGCTCATGCGCTAGGGCGGCAAAAAATTCTGAAGGAGCCCCGCTTGGTTAACTGTATCGACCAGTCGACCGGCTGTGTGGGGCAGATGTTGCGTGGACGTCGGAGCTTTCACCCTTCCTGGGAAGGCCGCCTCGCATAGACGGCCAAAACAATGCGTTCGGAATGAATGAGGTATTCAAGCATTGCTTCGCGAGCTTTGGCCATCTCGTTGCGTTCAACAAGTTCAAGAATCTGAAAGTTCATATCGACGTAGGGCTCATGCAAGAACTCGGCGTCCTGCAACAGCCCAAAAGTCAGCCGTAGCTCTGCAAGTATGCGTCGGAACATGGCGTTCAAGCGTTCACTGTCTGCAAGTTCAACGACGGCCGTATGGAAGTCCATG
The DNA here is from genome assembly GCF_059423025.1 of Pseudomonas sp. GW704-F2. Lineage (NCBI taxonomy): Bacteria > Pseudomonadati > Pseudomonadota > Gammaproteobacteria > Pseudomonadales > Pseudomonadaceae > Pseudomonas > Pseudomonas sp. GW704-F2. The sequence continues at coordinate 92,205 of NZ_JBWKXO010000003.1, forward strand.
TTAGCTGTGCCCACTGCCAGCCAGTCCCCCGCGTCCCGTGCTCGTTGGGCCTGTTCTGCCGCTGCGCGCATGTTCTTCTTCGCCGGGTGGCGCGGGTAAGCCTCTGCCAGCGCCTGGCATTCGATGAGGCGTCGCACGCGGTAGATGTCGATGACGGCCGCGATGCTGGGAACCACCACGAATACCCCACGGTTGGGCTCGTGTCGTAACAGGCCGTCTTTAGCCAGCGTCCGGAACACTTCGCGCAGGGTGTTTCGCGAGATGCCAAGGTTTTCGCTGAGCACCTGCTCGGACAGCCGTTGCCCAGGTGTGAATTCGCCTTGGGTGACTTGCTGACGCAACTGTTCGGCGATCCGCTCGTTTAGCGTCTGGGCTACGAATGAAGGGGAGGCGGGAAGGGGCATCGAGCGGACTTCTGAGTGGCAGGGGCGATTGGATTCTAGCAGGTTTTGCCCTACTCGCAGTGTCGCTTTTTCCTGTAGGGCTGAAACGAATTCATATTTTGGCATGCATATTGCTTTTTGTTATCCATGTTGGATTGTTGAACAATTCTGTTGAAATGATCATTCAATCGGATGAAGATAGTTGAGTGATCTAAGAAAATAACTCAAACAACTTGGAGAAACGCCGGTGCCCACTGACATCAACTTGTGGCCCTTGCTGGGGGTCGTCGTCATCATCGTGGGCTTCGTCCTGCGCTTTAATCCCATGTTGGTCGTGATTGTCACGGCCGTCGTCACCGCCTTCGCGGCGCACTTTCCGGTCGACAGGATTCTTGCCGCCATCGGCACAGGCTTCATCAAGACACGTAACCTGCCGTTGATCATCCTGTTACCGCTGGCGGTGATTGGCTTGCTCGAGCGTTATGGTTTGCGCCAGCACGCCCAGCGATGGATCAGCAGCATCAAGTCCGCGACTGCGGGCCGCTTGCTGATTGTCTACCTTGGCGCACGCCAGATGACCGCAGCCATCGGTCTTACCAGCCTGGGCGGCCATCCACAAATGGTGCGACCGCTGCTCGCGCCAATGGCAGAAGGTGCTGCCGAAGCCCGTTTTGGGGCACTGCCGGAGAAGGTTCGCCACAAGCTGCGAGCGTATGCCGCAGCGACCGATAACGTCGGCCTGTTCTTCGGCGAAGACATCTTCGTGGCTTTCGGCGCGATCGTGCTGATGACCACGTTCTTGCGTGAGGCGGGCATCGAAGTCGAGCCGATTCGCGTCGCGCTCTGGGGGATTCCGACAGCTGTTTGCGCATTCACCATCCATGCTTGGCGCCTGCGCCGGCTTGACACTTGGTTGATGCGCGAGATGGCCGGCAGCGCTGCGGCCGCGGCTGCAACCGTCACAGTCGAAGGCAAGGAGTCCCGACCATGACGCTCACGATCACGCACCTGTACTATCTCGTCGGTGCCATCCTCGCCATCACCGCGGTGATGACGCTTATGGATCGCCAGCACTCAAAGCGCTATTCCAGTGCCTTTTTCTGGGGCCTTTATTCGCTCGTCTTCTTGCTCGGCGACCAGTTGCCGCCGGTCTGGGTCGGCGTCGGTGTTGTGGTGATGGCGCTGATTGCAGCCTTCGGCGGTGTCGGCATTGGCCGTCACGTGGCCCGCTCGGCGGCGGAGTACTCGGCCAGCGCCAATCTGCTGGGCAACAAGCTTTTCATCCCCGCCCTGGCGATCCCGGTCGTGACCATGATCGGCACGCTGTCGGCGAAGTACCTCGTGGTTGGCGGCATACCGCTGCTCGACCCGAAGAACACCACGATGGTAAGCCTAGGGCTGGGCTGTATGGTCGCGCTTGCGCTGGTCTGCAAGATGACGAACGAAACGCCGATGCAAGGTATCCGCGAATCGCGTCGGCTGACCGATGCGCTCGGTTGGGCGCTGGTACTGCCGCAGATGCTCGGCATGCTGGGCCTCGTATTCTCCGACGCCGGTGTGGGCAAGGCCGTGGCGCATATCACCACCAGCTACATCAACATGGATGTACGTTTCTTCGCGGTGATGGTGTACGTGGTTGGCATGGCGCTTTTCACCATCATCATGGGCAACGGTTTCGCCGCCTTCCCCGTGATGACAGGGGGCGTCGGGGTGCCAGTCCTGGTCGGCATGTACGACGGTAACCCGGCCCTTATGGCAGCCATCGGCATGCTCTCGGGTTATTGCGGCACCTTGCTTACGCCGATGGCAGCCAACTTTAATATCGTACCGGCGGCCCTACTCGAACTGCCCGACAAAAACGCGGTGATCCGCGCGCAGGTGCCCACGGCGCTGGCCTTGCTGACTTGCAATGTTTTCATCCTGTATTTCCTGATGTTTCGCTAAAGAAAAGAAAACAACATGAAGATAGACCTCAATAGTGACCTGGGTGAAAGCCTGGGCGCCTGGCGCATGGGTGACGACCACGCGATGCTCAGCATCGTGAGCAGTGCCAATGTGGCCTGCGGCTTCCACGCTGGCGACGCCGCCGGTATCCTGCGGACGCTACGTCAAGCGGCGGAGCGCGGCGTGGCAGTAGGCGCGCACGTCGCCTATCCCGACCTCGTCGGTTTCGGCCGCCGCCAAATGGACGTGGCAAGCGCCGACCTGCAGGCTGACGTGATCTACCAGATCGGCGCGCTGAAGGGGTTGGCTGTGGTGGCCGGCACGTCGGTACGATACGTCAAGCCACACGGAGCGCTCTACAACACCATCGCGCACGATAAGCGCCAGGCACACGACGTGATTGCCGCCATCCGCGCAATCGACCCGTCGCTGGTGCTGGTCGGTTTGGCCGGCTCGCCGCTACTCGGCTGGGCGCAGGCAAGCGGGCTGAGCACTGTGGCCGAAGCCTTTGCCGATCGCGCCTACATGCCGGACGGTTCGCTGGTCTCCCGTCGCGAGAAGGGCTCCGTGCTGCACGATGCACGGGATGTTGCCGAGCGCATGCTACGCCTGGCGACCGAGGGTGTGGTCACGGCCATTGACGGCAGCATCGTGCGCCTTAAGGCCGATTCGGTCTGCGTGCATGGTGACAGCCCAGGCGCGGTGGAGATGGCGCGGCAAGTGCGTGCGCTGCTTGAGCGTTCGGGCGTCAAGGTCGCTCCTTTCGTCGACATGGGAGTCGTACCGTGATGCGATTTCTGCCGGCTAATCTCGACGCCCTGTTGGTCGAGCTGGATGACTTGTCGCAGACGCTGGCGCTGCTTGCATCACTACAGGCCGAGCCCATCGATGGCATCGTCGAACTCGTGCCGGCCGCGCGCACGGTCATGGTTCACTTCCGGCCTAACACGGTGACGCATGATGAACTCGTCACGCGCATCAGCCGCCGCGACCTCACGGCGCAGATCGAGCGTGCGACCACTCGCGTGGAGATTCCGGTCTCCTACGAAGGAGAGGACCTTGACGAGGTCGCGCAGATGCTTGATCTCTCGCGCGAAGAGGTGATTCGCCGCCATACCGGCTGCGACTACACCGTTGCCTTCACTGGCTTCGCACCTGGGTTCGCCTATCTGAGCGGCGGCCACCCAAGCCTCAACGTGCCGCGTCGCACTACGCCACGCACGCGCATCCCCGCGGGCGCCGTGGGGTTGGCCGGCGCTTTCAGCGGCGTCTATCCGCAGGCCAGTCCGGGGGGGTGGCAGATCATCGGCGTGACTGCCACGCCGATGTGGGACCTAAGCCGTGACGTGCCGGCGCTGCTGCAACCGGGCTTCAAGGTACGTTTCGTCGATGTTTCAGGGCGGCAGCTTTCAGCTTTGCCAGCGCCGTCGCCTGGCCCCGTCGAGGTTCCGCTCCACAATGGTCCGGCGCTTGTTGTCCGTAGCACCGGCCTGCAGGCGCTGTTCCAGGATCTCGGGCGCGAGGGTCTGGCCGGGCAGGGCGTATCCGCCTCAGGGGCGATGGATAAGGGCGCACTGCGCGCGGCCAACCGTCTGGTCGGCAATGCGAGCGACATGGCCTGCGTCGAGATCGTCTACGGTGGCTTCCAAATCACGAGCCGCGCAGACACGGTGGTGGCCTTCACCGGTGCCGATGCGCCGATCGAACTCACGCGTGCGAACGGCGCTCGATATCGTGTGCCAGGCCATGAAGCCATCGCACTTTCTGATGGCGACAGTCTATCGCTTGGCGACCCGCGTGCCGGCATCCGCAGCTACCTGGCGGTGCGCGGTGGCTTCGCGATCGCGCCCGTGCTCGGAAGTCGATCGACAGACACGCTCGCGCAGGTCGGTCCGCCGCCCATCAAAGCCGGTGACATTTTGCCGGTACCTGTGGTCACGCATGGCTCCATCGTTGGCGCGCCCGAAACGCCTCGTGCCGATCTCCCGACGACGACGCAGACCGTGGTGCTCGATGTCGTGATGGGGCCGCGCACCGACTGGTTCACACTGCAGGCCATTGCATTGTTGGCGAGCCAATTGTGGACTGTGACGCCGCAATCGAACCGCGTCGGCCTGCGTCTGGCCGGTGAAACGCCGTTGATGCGCGCACAGATCGCCGAACTGCCCAGTGAAGGCACCGTGTTGGGCGCGATTCAGGTGCCGCCAAGCGGCCAGCCCGTGCTCTTCCTTGCCGACCACCCGCTGACCGGTGGCTACCCAGTGATCGGCGCTGTCGCCCCTTACCACCTCGACCGTGCGGGGCAGATCCCCATCGGTGCGCAGGTGCGCTTCAACCCCATACGCGCGTTCACCGCGGCCCTCTCTTCCGACCTGCGAGAAACCCCATGAAGAAAGTTCTTATCGCCAACCGCGGCGAGATCGCTGTACGCATCGTGCGCGCCTGTGCCGATTATGGTGTGAAATCCGTCGCGGTGTATGCCGACGCCGACATCGACGCGATGCACGCTCGCATGGCCGATGAGGCCTACGGCCTTGACGGCCAGCGCCCGGCCGACACCTACTTGAACATCGAAAAGCTGCTCGCCGTGGCCGACCGCTGTGGCGCCGACGCGGTACACCCCGGATACGGCTTCCTTTCGGAAAGCGCAACTTTTGCCAGGGCCGTGATTGGCGCGGGCCTGAAGTGGATCGGCCCTTCGCCGGCAGCCATCGAGGCACTGGGTGACAAGGTGCAGGCGCGCAAGATCGCCCTGGCTGTCGGTGCGCCGTTGGTGGCTGGCACGTCGGAGCCCGCGCGCGATGCGCAGGAGGTCGTGGCCTTTGCCGAGAAGAACGGCCTGCCGATCGCCATCAAGGCGGCCTTTGGCGGTGGCGGCCGCGGCATGAAGGTCGCATGGCGGCTCGACGAAGTAGCCGAATTGTACGAGTCGGCGGTGCGTGAAGCGGTCACTGCTTTCGGCCGTGGCGAGTGTTTCGTTGAACAGTTCCTCGATCGGCCTCGTCATGTCGAGGCGCAGGTGATCGCCGATACGCACGGCCATGTCGTCGTGCTCGGCACGCGCGATTGCTCGTTGCAGCGGCGCAACCAGAAGCTGGTGGAAGAAGCCCCCGCGCCCTTCCTCAGTGATGAACAGCGTGAGCGCATCCATCAATCGGCGCGCGATGTGTGCGCGAAGGCAGGCTACGTCGGTGCGGGGACTGTCGAGTTTCTGTTGAGTCCTTCCGGAACAATCTCGTTTCTGGAGGTCAACACGCGCCTGCAGGTCGAGCATCCAGTGACCGAAGAGACGACGGGAATCGACCTCGTCGTCGAGCAACTGCGCATCGCCGATGGCTTGCCGCTGTCGGTCACCGAGACGCCGAAGCCGCGCGGTCATTCTTTCGAGTTTCGCATCAACGCCGAGGATGTGGGGCGCGGCTTTCTACCCGCGCCGGGGTTGGTGCATCTGTTCGAGGCACCGTCGGGGCCCGGCGTGCGCGTCGATACCGGCGTGCAGTCGGGTTCTACCGTCCCAGGTACATTCGATTCGCTGATGGCCAAGTTGATCATTACTGGCGCCACCCGTGCCCAGGCTATAGCCCGCGCGCGTCGGGCGCTGAAGGAGTTCCGAATCGAAGGGGTGCCATCGGTGCTCCCGTTTCACCGAGCGGTGATGGCGCACGCCGATTTCACATCAGCCGATGCTTTCAGCGTGCATACGCGCTGGATCGAGACAGATTTTGCCGACACGCTGGCGGCCGCTGTACGGCCTGAACCGCTGGCCGATATCGCACTGGTACGCACGGCCGTGGAGATCGATGGCCGAAGGATTGCGCTCGGGTTGCCGGCTGAACTGCTGCGAGGGCTACATTCCACTGCGCCGTCTGCTGAGCGCGAGGGGGCTGATGTGTCTTCCATTTCGACGGATGCCGCCGCCGTTGTAGCCCCGATCTCGGGCACCCTGCAGTCCTGGAACGTCGCCGACGGCGACAACGTGGCTGTGGGTGACACCCTCGCATCCATGGAGGCGATGAAGATGGAAATGCAAGTCACGGCACACCGCGCAGGACGCATCACCCTAACGGTGTCCGTGGGCTCGACCGTCGCCGCAGGCATTGCAATCGCAAAAATTGTGAGTTGATGAGAGTCGACTCGCTCGCCCAGGGCTCGGCTCAAGACGACTGAATTATTCGCTGTTGAAGGTTGTGATTTTTTAGATGGGGTGGATAAATGATTGATGTTGCAACTCAAATGAAACGGACAGCTTTAGTTGCTTTTATGGCAGTAGCATCGGGGTGTTCGTCACCGCCAGAGCGTAGCGCTAATTCCACCAGACCTGCTGAGCCACTCGCGGATTCTCACTTTCATGTTTCCAACTATGCCTTCCAAGGCACAACGCTGCGCAATCTGGTAGATAACTACGTGTAACCTTTCCAATACATTCAATACCATCAAGTTACACGATAGGCGTGACGCACTTCATTTTGAACGGTCTTATTCATCGAGCATTAAAGCCTGTGACTAGAGAGTGTTGTGATGAAGTTGAACAATCTAACTAAGGCGGCACTGATTGTCGCGTTGTTATCGTCCCTGTCGGGCTGCTGGATATTCATGCCGCCGGGTGGTGGTGGTGGTGGTGGTGGTGGCCACGGTCAGGGCGGTGGCCATGGCGGTGGCCATGGCGGTCCGGGCGGTCCCGGCCTGCGTTAAGTAACGGCTTATTGGGGCAAGCCACGCTATTCATCTTGATGAGGCGTGGCTTGCCTTTTTTTTGCCCGGCTTAAATCACGGGCAAAGAAAAGCCCGCGATGGGGAGAGCGGGCTAAAAGGTGTTTCTCTAGGAGCTGAAACAACACTAGGCGTTCACCTGTGAAAGCTTTGTGAAAGGCTTGAGCCAATGTGTCGATGGCCAGTTTGCTGGTGCTGTCGCTGTACCCGAGGCTGTTTTTGAGTTGAGGGTCGGGGTTGCGCTGACGTCAAACGGGCGAGATGGTCGCCAGCAGACCGATGCCAATGGTCAGCACCAAAAAGCCAAACAGGAAAATTGCCATCTTGGTCATAAGGCCTCCGAAGGGAAGGGGGCGGCAGGAACATTCCTGTCGCGCTCGACAAGGGTGTCGGGAGTGGCCCTATTGTCCGCCTCGATGACATTTCGATACAGGCGCAGATAGTAAAGAAAAAACCGTATCAGATGCGCGCGCAACGCTTTGGCCCGGGGGGTTGGAGAGGGCTGGGTTTATCAAGATCAGCAGGTGAGCCATGTCTTGAGGGTACGGCGCGCCACCTGAGACAGCCGCAGCATTTCCCCCTAAGATGGCGCCCACAGCCTCAACAATAAGAGAGGGCCGACCCTCGATGGAAAGACGTCAATTCAGCGGTGGCATGAAAGGCAAGAACCTGCGCTACCTCAATGAAACACCCGGCCAGCCAGCGTCGGCCACCCGCGTTGGCTTCCTGCTGCTCGAACACTTCTCCCTGCCGGCCTTCACCCAGACCCTCGACACCTTCGTCACCGCCAACCTGTTGCGCCCCGAGTTGTTCGCATCGCGCACGTTCGGCTGGGGCGACGGCGAAGTCATCAGCGATCTGGGCCTGGTGATCCGCCCGGATGCACGCCTCGACGTGGCGGCCCTGCAAACGCTGGAGTTGTTGGTGATCTGCGGCGGCTTTCGCACCGAACTCAAGGCCAGCGACGACTTCATCCACCTGCTGCGCAATGCCGCCGAGCAGGGCGTCAGCCTGGCCGGCTTATGGAACGGCGCCTGGTTCCTCGGCCGCGCCGGCCTGTTGCAGGGCTACCGCTGCGCCATCCACCCCGAACATCGCCCGGCACTGGCGGAAGTGTCCAAGGCGGCCCACGTCACCAGCGAACCGTATGTCATCGACCGCGACCGCCTGACCGCCTCGAGTCCGTCCGGCGCTTTCCACATGGCGCTGGATTGGATCAAGGGCCTGCACGACAAGGCCTTGGTCGAAGGTATCGAAGATATCCTGGCCTTCGAGGAGTCCCGCTACCGGCGCATCAAACCGACGGAAAACATCTGCGTCAGCGCGCCGTTACGCGAGGTGGTGAAACTGATGGACGCCAACCTCGAAGAACCCTTGGAGCTCGACCAACTCGCCGTCTACGCCGGCCGCTCCCGCCGCCAGCTCGAACGGCTGTTCAAGGAACAACTGGGCACCACGCCGCAGCGCTATTACATGGAACTGCGGGTGACCGAGGCGCGCCGGCTGTTGCAACACACTGAGTTGTCGCAGGTGGAGGTGCTGGTGGCGTGCGGGTTTGTTTCGCCGAGTCATTTCAGCAAGTGTTATAGCTCGTATTTCGGCTACAGGCCGTCGAAGGAAAAGAGGTTGGTCAAGTAGCGTGGAGGTTGTTGGATTTTTCGTGTGACGAGTCATGATCACGGAGTGCTGATTCTCATCATACGTTTCAGAACCGCGCCAACCGATACCCCTCCAACTCCGGCAAACCCGACAGTCGCGGCCGCGTCGAAGCCAGTTGCGCGATGAGCTCCGCGGTCACCGCCGCCTGCGTCAACCCCAGATGCTGATGCCCGAACGCAAGCAACACCTTGCCGTCGGCGACCCGATCGATGATCGGCAGCGAGTCCGGCAGGGAGGGCCGGAAGCCCATCCATGGTGTCGCGTCCTGCGCATTGAGGTCTTGCCGGAACAACCCTTTGCTCAGGCGATGCAGCTGCCAGGCGCGTTGCATATTCGCCGGGCGCTCCAGGCCGGCGAATTCCACGGTGCCGGCCAGGCGCAGGCCGCCGCGCATGGGCGTCATGATGAACTTGCGCTCCAGGGAGGTGACGGCGAAGGGCAGGCGTTCATGTTCGTGGGGCAGCATCAGGTGGTAGCCGCGTTCGGTGTCGAGGGGGACGTGCTTGCCGGTCAAGGCGGCGGTGAGTTTCGCCGAGTGGGCTCCGCACGCGATCAGCACCTGGCGTGCGGCCAATGGGCCTTGATCGGTGGTCAGCGTGACGCCCTGGGCGTCGACTTGCCCGCCCAGCACCTGGCGGGTGAGGAATTGCACGCCGTTGGCTGTGGCGGCGTTCACCAGTTCGCACACCACCTGATAGGGATCGAGAAAGTGCCCGGTGCCCGCAAAGAACAGCCCGCCCTGGATGTGCTCGCTCAACTGCGGCGCGGCCTTGCGAATGGTGTCAGCCGACCAGAACGCCACCGGCACGCCTTGCTGCGCCATCCGTTGCTGCAGCGCGTCGATGGCCCCTCGCGAATCCGCACGCTCGAACACCAGCAACGAGCCGTCTTCGCGCAGCAGCTCCGGCCGGTCGATGCCTTGCAGCAGGCGCTGCCATGCGCCCAGGCTGCCTTCGTTCAGTGCGCGAATGCCGGCGACCGTGCGCCGGTAGCTGGCCGGGCGCAGGTTGAGCAGCAAACGCGCAAACCAGGGCAGGGCGCGGGGCAGGTATTTCCAGTCCAGGCGCAGCGGGCCCATGGGGTCCATCAGCATCGTGGGCAAGCGCTTGAGGATCGACAGGTCGGCGATGGGGAACACTTGTTCGCTCGCCAGGTGGCCGGCGTTGCCATAGGAGGCGCCCATGCCGGGGGGCTGCGCGTCGATGACGACGACCTGGCGCCCTTGACGTGCCAACTGCAAGGCGCAGGCGACGCCGATGATGCCCGCGCCGACTACGGCGATGTCGGCGCTAGGGGTTTCAAGCGACATTCTGTTCCGCCGACCAGTTCGCGTACCACTGGCGGAACAGCGCGTACTGGCTTTCGGCATAACGACGCTGGGCAGCGCTGAGCTGGTCGCTTTCGTTGAAGTGCAGGGCGTAGCCATGGTCGCCGTTGAGCACCATCAGGTGCTTGTAATACAGCACCAGATCGCAGCCTTCGTCGAACGATGACAGCACCGCCAGCGCGGCCTCCAGCTCAAGGGCCTGGCGACGTGCCTTGGCGTCGCCCTTGGCGGCTTGCTTGCTCAGCGCCACCAGTTGCAGCACTTCCCGAGGTAGGGCGTTGCCGACGCCGGTGATAGCGCCGGTCGCGTTGCAGTTGACGAAGCCGTGTACCACCTGGGTATCGACGCCGACCATCAAACTCACGTTATCGTCCTGGGAGGTGATGTGTTCGGCGGCGTAGCGCAGGTCGGCGGCGCCGCCGAACTCCTTGAAGCCGATCAGGTTCGGGTGCTCGCGGCGCAGCTCGAAGAACAGCTCGGCGCGGGTGGCGAAGCCGTAGTAGGGGCTGTTGTAGATCACCGCCGGCAGGTGGGGCGCAGCGTCGAGGATCGCGGCGAAGTGGGCCTTTTGCGCGGTGGCCGAAGCGCCACGGGACAGCACGCGGGGAATCACCATCAACCCCTGGGCGCCGACCTTGGCCGCATGCGCCGCGTGGGACACCGCTTCACGGCTGTTGACCGCGCCGGTGCCGACGATGGTCGGCACGCCGGCGGCGGCCAGGCGTGCCACGCCCTCCTGGCGCTGGGCTTCGGTGAGCAACGGCCAATCGCCCATGGAGCCGCAATAGACCACGGCGCTCATGCCGATATCGATCAATTCGCGGCCCTTGGCGACGAGGGCGTCGAAATCCGGCTTGCGCGCGGCGGTACACGGGGTCATCAGTGCGGGAATGCAGCCGGTGAAGATGGTGTCGCTCATTGGGCTAACTCCTTGGAATATTCAGTCAAACCATGCAGGGCTCAGATGCCCCAGGCGAAAGGGTCCTGCGCATCGATCAGCAGGGTGCTGTCGGCGGTCATGTAGGCGCGACCGGTGATGTACGGGCGCACGCGTTCGCCGTCCCATTCATAGCGGCCTTCGAACTGGCTGCCGGTGATGCTGGCTTGTACCCAGGTTTCACCCGGCGCGAGTTTGTCATCGGCGGCCAGGCAGGCGAGCTTGGCGCTGGTGCCGGTGCCGCAGGGCGAGCGGTCGTAGGCTTTGCCCGGGCACATGACAAAGTTGCGGCTGTCGGCGTGGGCGTCATCGGCGAACAACTCGATATGGTCGATCAGTGCGCCGTCTTCGCCATAGATGCCTTGGCGTTCGAGGGCCTTGAGCATCGCCCAGGTGTAGTCGGTCAGGGCGTCGACGTTATCCATCTGCAGCGCCTGGCCGTGCTCCGACACCAGGAAGAACCAGTTGCCGCCCCAGGCGATATCGCCATGGACCACGCCATGCCCCGGCACCTCCACCGCTACCCGTTGGCGAAAACGGTAGGCGGGCACGTTGCGCAGGGTCACGGCGCCGTCTGCATGCAGTGTGGCCGCCACCGGCCCGACGGGCGTGTCGACGGTGTGTACGCCCGGCTCGATGCGCCCCAGATAGTGCAGCGAGGCAACCAGGCCGATCGTGCCGTGGCCGCACATGCCGAGGTAGCCGGCGTTGTTGAAGAAGATCACGCCGCAGGTGGCGCCCGGTGTGACCGGCGCGCAATACAAGGCGCCCACCAGCACATCGTTGCCCCGCGGTTCCAGCAGGCAGGCGCGGCGCCATGCGTCGTGGTGGGTGCGCAGGTTGTCGAGTTGTGCGGCGATGCTGTTGCCGGCCAGTGCGGGGAATCCGTCCATCACCAGGCGCGTCGGTTCGCCGCCGGTGTGAGAGTCGATGACGTGCAGTCGTTTCATGACACGCTCCGTTCAGGGGTGAGCCTGGCCGATGGGATAGGCATGCAGTGGCCATATCGTGAACGCGTCAGCGCTGCGACGATTGATGTTTTGCGCCGGGTTGGATGACGAATTCAGCACAGTTTTCTACGCTCGACAGCATCCCGTGCATGGGGCAATCTGTTGGACGTCGAGGCGCAAAGAGGGGGGCGGAGTGATGTTGCAGAGTGCGTTTGCAGCCCTGTGCCAAGGGCGCGAGGCGAATCGCCCGCAGAGTATCGAGCAGTTATTGGCCGGCGTCATGCAACTGCTGCCGATGCTCGACGTGATCCCCAATGCCGCGATTTTCATCAAGGATCTCGACGCCCGCTATGTGCTCGCCAACCGCACCCTGGTGCAGCGTTGCGGGCTCAAGCAACTGCAACCGTTGCTCGGCAAAACCAGCGCCGAGGTGTTCCCCGCGCAATTGGGGCCGGGTTATACCGAGCAGGACCGGCGCGTGCTGGAGCAGGGGTTTGTATTGGCGGATCAGCTCGAGTTGCATCTCTATGGCAGCCGCGAACCGGGCTGGTGCCTGACCCACAAGTGGCCGCTGTACAACCACGTCGGGCAGATCATCGGCCTGGCCGGCATTTCCGTCGACCTGCAATCGGCCAGCGAAACCCACCCCGCCTACCAACGCCTGGCCGCCGTGGACGCGCACATTCGCACGCACTTCAATCGGCGCGTGACCTTGGGCGAACTGACGCGTATCGCCGGGATCTCGGTGGCGCAGCTGGAGCGCTACTGCAAGCGCGTGTTCCACCTGACGCCGCGGCAGATGATCCAGAAAGTGCGCCTGGAGCACGCCCATCGCTTGCTGCACAGCGACCTGCCGATCACCGACGTCGCGCTGCAGTGCGGTTACACCGACCACAGTGCGTTCAGCCGCCAGTTCAAGGCGTCGACGGGATTTACCCCGAGGCAGTACCGTCAGTTGGGCTAACCGCCGGCATTGCGATGCAACGAATAGCCCCGCTCGCCGCTCCTATGCTTACGAGTAACCTTTTCACGACGACAGGTAATGGGCTTATGACGGCGGCTGACAACGATCATGTGAACTGGCTGGTGCAACAGTCGATGCTGCACGCGGCGCGCCAGCGCGCCAAGCTCTATTCGGGGCAAGGGCGCCTGTGGCAACAGCCGTATGCACATACCCGGCCGCGTGACGCTTCGGCCTTGTCGTCGGTGTGGTTCACCGCGTACCCGGCGTCGATTGTCACCCGTGAAAACGGCACGGTGCTCGAAGCGCTGGGCGATGAGGCGCTGTGGCATGCCTTGTCGAAGATCGGTATCCAGGGTATTCACAATGGTCCGCTGAAAAAGTCCGGCGGCTTGGCCGGGGCGGAACACACGCCGACCATCGATGGCAATTTCGACCGCATCAGCTTCGACATCGACCCGCAGTTGGGCACCGAGGCGCAGTTGCAGGCGCTGACACGCATGGCGGCGGCCCACAATGCGGTGATCATCGACGATGTGATCCCCTCGCACACCGGCAAGGGCGCGGATTTCCGCCTGGCCGAGATGGCCTACGAGGACTACCCGGGGCTCTACCACATGGTGGAAATCCGCGAGGAAGACTGGCCGTTGCTGCCGGAGGTCGCCGACGGGCGCGATGCCCAGAACCTCATCCCGCTGCAGGTGGACGCGCTGCGCGATAAACACTACATCGTCGGCCAGTTGCAGCGGGTGATTTTCTTCGAGCCTGGCGTGAAGGAAACCGACTGGAGCACCACGCCGGTGGTCATCGGCGTCGATGGCAAGCCGCGGCGCTGGGTCTACCTGCATTACTTCAAGGAGGGCCAACCGTCGCTTAACTGGCTCGATCCATCCTTCGCCGCGCAGCAGATGATCATTGGCGATGCGCTGCACGCGATCGATGTGATGGGCGCCAAGATCCTGCGCCTGGACGCCAACGGTTTCCTCGGTGTGGAGCGCAAGCTCGACGGCACGGCCTGGTCGGAAAGCCATCCGCTGTCGATCACCGGTAATCAATTGCTCGGCGGCGCGATTCGCAAGGCTGGCGGTTTCAGCTTCCAGGAACTGAACCTGACGCTGGACGACATCGCGTCGATGTCCCACGGCGGTGCTGATCTCTCCTACGACTTCATCACGCGTCCGGCCTATCAGCATGCGTTGCTGATGGGCGACACGGAGTTCCTGCGCCTGATGCTGCGCCAGATGCACAACCTCGGCATCGACCCCGGCTCGCTGATCCATGCCTTGCAAAACCATGACGAACTGACCCTGGAACTCGTGCATTTCTGGACCCTGCATGCCCATGACAGTTTCCTCTACCAGGGTCAGACATTTCCCGGCAACATCCTGCGCGAGCATATCCGCGAGCAGATGTACGAGCGCCTGGCCGGCGAACATGCGCCGTACAACCTCAAGTTCGTCACCAATGGCGTGTCCTGCACCACCGCCAGCATCATCACGGCGGCCCTCGGCATTCGTGACCTTGCGGCGATCACGCCGGCCGATATCGAGCAGATTCGCCAGATCCATTTGCTCCTGGTGATGTACAACGCCATGCAGCCCGGCGTGTTCGCCTTGTCCGGCTGGGACCTGGTCGGGGCATTACCGTTGGCGGCGGATGACGTCGCGCACCTGATGACTGATGGCGATACCCGCTGGATACACCGCGGCGCCTACGACCTGGTGGACCTGAACCCGCAGGCCGAGCTTTCGGCGGGGCAGATGCCGCGTTCGAAAACCCTGTACGGCAGCCTCAACCGCCAATTGCAGGACCCGGACTCGTTCGCCTCCCAGTTGCAGAAAATCCTCGCTGTGCGCCGTGCCTATGACATCGCGGCCAGTCGCCAGATCCTGGTGCCGGACGTCGAACATCCTGGCTTGTTGGTCATGGTCCACGAACTGCCGGCCGGTAAAGGCACGCAAATCACCGCGTTGAACTTCGGCAGCACGCCGATCACCGAAACCCTGCACCTGCCCAATATCGCGCCGGGGCCGGTGGTGGACATCATCAATGAGCGGGTCGAGGGCGATCTGACGGCCGAAGGGGCGTTCACCATTACCCTGGACGCGTATGAAGGGTTGGCGTTGCGAGTGGTCAGCAGTTCGCCGATGCTTTAGCGCAGATCAAGTGATGACCGGCACCGAGCCGCCAAACTGGTTGGGTGCAGGTTGGCACACGGGTTGAGGGCAACCCGACACGACGCTCATCCAGCCATAAAGGAAACCCGACCATGTTGTTTGATGCATATGCTGAAGAGTCGCTGAATGGTATCGGACATGTCGTCCAGGATATCGAGCAAGTCGCCAAGTACACTGAAGGCCTGCGAACGCGTCTTTCTGAACTCTTCACATCTACGCACAGCCGTTTTGGCGTGAGCTTTACCGTTCCGCCAGAGGGTTACTTCCAGCTTGAAGGTCATTTCGGCCTGATCAGAGCGAATCTGCTCTATGCCAATGAGGGCAGCGGCACCTTTGGTCGCGTGGTGCTTCGCAAGCACACGCTGGACGAGCAGGGGAGAGAAGCGTGGCCAGAAATCTGGGCGTTCCGCATTCTGAAAGATGGCGATGTCTGGGTGAGTGACAAAGGCCCGGTGCTCTACAACGAGTGGAGTACGCCAAGCGAACACAAGTTTGTCGCTGCTCGGCGTCTCGTTGAATCAATCGTGCTGTCTGCGATGAAGCCACGCTAGACCGCGCAGGTAGTCAGCAAGCAACCCCTGGGGGAGGCGCTTGAACGCGTTTACCGCTGCGGGTTGCGTCTCGCAAGCGCCACGGCCGCAGTGATGGCCGCGCGCGCTTGTGGGCTGTTCTTCCAGCACGTCGAGCCCAATGCCGCAGAGGCTTGGGCGAGGATGTCCCCCACGTTGGATTGGCTGAGTGTGTCCAGCGATTCAATGCCCATCTGTTCAAGCCGGGTAATCACCGTGGGGCCTACCCCCTTGAGTGCGAGCAACGCTGTTCTTTCTTCCAATGAGAATGGCATCGGTGAATTCCTTTTTCCAAGAGTCGCGGGAGTGTGCCGGATACTGGAGAGTGCCTCAATAGGTCGTTGTTGATTGGGTATATCGAACTCCCCGGCTATCGACGACAGCGCCACGCGGGCCTCCTGTTTTTGTGCGCTGAAGAGCCATATAAAGAACGTTACATTTTTGACTGTTAAATCACTCTCCATTAAAAAATAAAATAGCTGACTTTGGAGTCGATCCGCAAAAACAGGATCATATTTGAAGTAGGGAAATAA
Organism: Pseudomonas sp. GW704-F2; assembly: GCF_059423025.1. NCBI lineage: Bacteria > Pseudomonadati > Pseudomonadota > Gammaproteobacteria > Pseudomonadales > Pseudomonadaceae > Pseudomonas > Pseudomonas sp. GW704-F2. The sequence goes on from NZ_JBWKXO010000003.1 coordinate 108,355, forward strand.
ATTCCCTCTTAAAAAGGTGAGCCAATTGGAATATACGTATAAAAACCAGTTTCACGAAAAAGCCAATGTAAAAGCGGTTCTCGTGGGCGACAGTAAAGTCATTAGTCCCTCCGAGTATATTGAGATCTTCTTAATAACCAGAGGCTATGACACGAGCCCGGAAAACAGACTCCGGGTCGCGGAAAGCCTGGCCCACGTGCCCGCGCGCGAACGCCATTCCGCCTCTGAGCTGGACCACTGGCTTGATTGTCACTTCAAAAGCTGAGGGGCTCCGTCGCGGCACATTCAACGCAAGAGTGATAATCAAAGACAATGCCAGGTACTTATGCAGGCAGATTACGAGATACATTATATAAAGAGCGATCACAAGAAGGTCCGACGCGTCAGAGCCCAACACATGATGGATCTTGATGCGTGGAAATTCGCAATTATTGCCGAAGGCGGCAGCCGTGAAGAGACTTCGCCGTTAGTTTGTTTGGCACAGGTCAAAGCACTTGCCGCTAAATACGATGTAAGTTCAGTCAGGTGAAACAAGGCGATCCATGTCAACAACTTGGATACCGTCGTATCGAATAGGCGGATGGCGTTGGAGGATGCCGGCGACCGTAACTTAGAGTGGGCTCAACCTCGGGATGACGTGACACCCGATCAATCTGGCTGATAGAACGCAATCGAGTGTTGTTCGACTCGAAAAAGGCCTGGACGTGTTCCAGGCCTTTTCATCGAGCAGCGCCGCTTCAGCAGTTGGCGCTCCTTGGGCTTGGCTTGGTTTTGTCGGCGCATAAAAAACCCCGCACTGGGCGGGGTTAGTCTGCATCACCGATGCAGAGGGCGGGAAATAGTGCTGGGAACTTCCCCCAGCTTGCCCCTGTGGGGCGTTTTAACAAGCCTGTCATCAGGCAGGCTTTGTCGGGACTCTGTTAGCTGTTGGAGCAACCGTTAGCCATGACACTGTATTGCATGACATGTACGTGACCTTGGTGGTCCAGGTAGGTCATCTGGACAGGGACTACGGCACAGACATTGTCAGGGATGGAGTCCATGTGAATCACTTTGGCAATGTCGAGGTGCGAGCTGTAGCTGTATTGCTCAACGGCAGGCTCATCGGCAAACGCCATCTGGCTACCCAGCATTACAAAAGAAGCAGCAATCAACATTTTAAACAGTTTCATTTTTTCAGTGTCCCAACGATGCAAACGATTTACGTCTTCAGTCGGATTGGCTATGGCCGAAGGCTCTACGAGGCGCGGGAGGGTGGTTTGCTTGGACCCTATGGATTCGCGCTTCGTCGCTTTGTTTGGAAGCTGTGTTTAGTTTATGCCTATGGCGATTTTGATAAATCCCAAAGACTGGAAAGCATTGTTGTTGAAAAAGTAATAATTCACTCCGGCGCCTGGTAGCCACCCCAGCCGATACACTCGGTTTCTGCTCCTGTCGATGACGCGAACTTGCGCTTGTTTAGTGCCGTGAGAAAGCATGGGGTTGGGGGTAGTACGAATCTCAAAACCGAGCGTCTCAGCATTAAGTGATGGTGGTTTGAATTAATACTATTGGCCTGTTATTTCAATATTTAAGCGTTCTGGTTAAAGCGCTCATGAATAAAAATAATTGAGAGTATTTCGCAGGCTTAAGTTTGTTTCGGTACTTGGACAATCAAGTGTTGTGTGAAAAATTCGTGATATGTCTGTGATGCTTGGCGAGTTGCTTTTGCCCTATCCCTGTCGGCGGATCGTGTTGCCGGCGTCGCGCCAGGTTAATGATCAAGGTCGGGGCGGTGCCAGGGATCTACATGCGTCATAAGATTCAAAACACGATGAATCTGCATCACATTTTCCCTTGCGCAAACTGCAATGGCATGACCTTCCTCAACGGTAATTGAGGCATCCACTTCGATATGAGCGTCGACAATGATCATGTCCCCCATTTTTCGAGTGCGTAGATCATGTACACCTTTAATGCCGGGGGTATTTTTAAGCGTATTGCGGATAGTTTCGACTTCCTGCTCATCAGCCGATCGGTCCATCAGGTCGTGCAATGAATCCCAAGTGAAACTCCAACCCATCTTGGCGATCATGCCTCCAACAACCAGCGCAGCAATCGGGTCAAGAATCGGGTAGCCCGCCAGATTGCCCACAATACCTATGCCGACAACCAAGGAGGAGGCGGCGTCGGACCTTGCGTGCCAGGCATTGGCAACCAACAGACTAGACTTAACTTTTTTGGCCACCCGCAGCATAAAGCGAAACAGCAGCTCCTTGGCCACCAGCGCTGCGATGGCAACCCATAAGGCTGCAATGTGTACCGTTGGAATCGATTCAGGGGTTTCAAGCTTGAACACTGCAGAACCGATCATGCCCACGCCCACGATCAACAACAGTATGCCCAATACCATGGATGCGGCGGTCTCGAAACGCAGATGCCCATAGGGGTGACCTTCGTCGGCATCCTCCTTGCTTTTGTGGCTGGCGAACAGCACTACGAAATCGGCGATCAAGTCTGATAGCGAGTGAATACCATCGGCTACAAGCCCCTGGGATTTTGACATCACGCCTACGACAATCTGTGTGCACGACAGCGCGATATTGACGATGACGCTCATCCAAGTGCATCGCGAGGCTGCCGCTGCGCGGGCGACTTGACTATATTCCTCGTCTTCAGATTGTTCAGAGATCTGTTGATGATTCATGTGTATTTCTCTAATTGAAATTGATACTCGTCTCGCGCGGTAAGACGCGCCATAACTTAGTACTGGTTGCGCTTTTTATCGGGGTTGGAGGGTAAGGCGTCTGCCTCAATTAAAGCAAGGTGCGATGAGTTATAAAAGTGCCTATTTATCGGTATTTAGGTCTGATCGTAATGATGTAAATGCTAATACTTCGCGTAACTAAGTTTTCCACCTGGCCGCAGGGTTTGTGAGTCAAATAAGGATGACTCTCAACTTCACTAAAGAACAGGTGGGCCGGTGCGGCGGGGTGGGTTTTATCTCTCGAGCCGAAGCGGTCAGGCGCAAGAAAAATGCACGGAAGAATAATGTGATTGTCGTGGGGTATTTGTTTGTAATAGATGTATTGGGCGGCAAGTTCAGAACCTTGCGCTACAAAGTGAGGGCATGGCGAAAGACCTAGTGTTCGGTTGGCCAGACGCTTAGGAATGGGGAATTGCGGAGCCGGACAGATGATTGCGGCTCAAAAAAAAAGGGGCTGCACGAAGTTCATCATGCACGCCCTTGATATCCATAGTACCCGAAGCCGGAATCGAACCGTCACGCCCTTACGAGCGGGGGATTTTAAGTTCGCATGAGGGCATGCGTCGGGCGTAAACCTTTAAGCCCGGCGCCATCCGTAATTAACGGCGGAAGCGGAATTTTTGCCAGCCATATTTGAACCTGAACGTTCCGGTATCTCCTCGTAGAACGTAGAGGCTGACCCTGTAAAAAGCAGTAAAACGAGAGAATCCAAGGTGTCTGATTTTTCTGTAGACCCAAACCCATCCGTGGCGATTGGTAGTTTTGGCGGGTCTCAACACGATTAACACGCTCCTTCTGCTATGCGTAATTTGGCGCAGATGATAGCGATGTGCCCCATCTAGAGGCTGTCAAATAATAACGGTGCGGGAACTCGTTGTCGCAATAGCTGTATTGCCAATATTCATCTTGGTACTGCACCGCGCGCCCACGTAAACCAAGCTGCTGTTCACCTCTAATCTCCGCCGTTGTGCGGGGTTTTTTCGTAGGGAGAAAAGTATGACTGCAACCGGAAAAGACCGGGATATCTTGGCGCGCCCCCCTTTGGCGTGAGGTCCGTGGTGCAGGTCTGGACGGACGGATCGCCGTGGCCCGGACCATCCGTCACCGAGTGCTCAACGAATTCTCGCCATCACCGGTGACGGCGATCAAGGATTGATCGCGCTGTGGGCGTGCCAGGCGTATGTGAGGAGTGTTTCAAAATAGGCGTTGGTGTTCGGTCGGCAGGACGCCGGGGAATGGAGAGTTGCGGAACAGGTCTGAAAATTGCGGAATAAAAAAGATAAGGGCTCGCATGAAGTTCATCATGCAAGCCCTTGATATCTATGGTGCCCGAAGCCGGAATCGAACCGGCACGCCCTTACGAGCGGGGGATTTTAAGTCCCATGCGTCTACCAGTTTCGCCATTCGGGCGGCAGCGCGGTGCAGCAGGGTTGGGAATATATAGATCCGGGCGCCAGGGCGCAAGGTCGGAGGTTGCCTTTCTTGCACAAACATCGGGATGAAAAAGCTCGATAGATCAGTGATCTACATCGGCTGTTGAGCAAAAGCCGAAGATTCCCAGGGCCGGCGAATACGCCTCATAAATGACAGGTGCGGCAATACGCCGTCACGCTGCTTCAGAGTGGACGACTCAGCAGTGGCGGCCTTGGGCATAAGCCGCTGCGACATGCGGTCCGCAACGGCGCTGGATGCGGGTGTAAGGTAGGCCGTGCAACGCTTGGAAATCTCAGGAAAAGCGAGGTGACTATGAGCGCTCCAACACTCAAGAAGCTGCATCTGAATGGGTATGACATCGTGCAGGTCAATTTCGGGCCGTGGCGGGTGTGTACGGCTCAGGACCGGTTGGCGTCCTTCGATTCCCGCGAGCAGGCGCTGGCCTATGCGGCCACGCTGTCGGTGCGCAAGGCGCGTGGCAGGCCGGGGTCCAATGATGACTGAGTGACTGATTCAGCAGAACCAAGCCCCGGCGCAACCGGGGCTTCTGCTGTTTGGGACTACACGAAGGGCTGACCACTGAAGCCGCGTGGCAGGCGCTGCAACCCTGGCAGGTCGGTCAAGTGTTGCGCCCAGGCGCTGCGCCAGTCGCTGGAGGTGTGGGTCTTGGCTGCGCGCGAAGCTCGGCGGGCGGCGTTGCGCTGGGTGCGGCGCGCTTCCTTGTAGGCCTCGGTGTTGCGGCAGGTTCGGCATTTGACGCGGTTCAGCTCGGTGCTGGAGGGGAGGCTGCCGCCGTGATGGCCGCAGGCTAAGTGCCCGGCGACCTTGAAGTGAATGACCATGTAAGCGTCTCCTTCTTGGGTATACGCGCATCTGCAGATCCACAATGCACGCGGGGAGGGCGGGCTGCGATTGATCCCGACACCTACAATTACGACCCCGTGCTGGTCGCAGCGTTCGGTTTACGGGCCTGGCCCTTCTCAACAGCAAGGCTCGACGTTACCCTGCCTCAAGTCCAATCATAAAAAGGAGTGAGTGATGAGCGTCGAGAACCTGCCTCGTGAAGGCAGTTGCCGTTGTAACCGCGTGCGCTTCAGTGTGAGCCAGCCCCCCGTGATCACCATGGCCTGCCATTGCACCGGTTGTCAGAAGATGACCGCCAGCGCGTTCTCCCTCAGTGCGCTGATTCCCGCCAGCGCGTTCACCGTGACCCAGGGTTGCCCGGTGATCGGCGGCATGCATGGCGTGGACCGCCATTACTTTTGCCCCCACTGCATGAGCTGGCTGTTTACACGGCCCCATGGCATCGATGAGTTCGTCAATGTGCGTGCGACGATGCTGGAGAATGCCGAGGATTATCCGCCGTTCATGGAAACCTGGACCGGCGAGAAATTGCCCTGGGCCACGACGCCGGCGGTCGAGCACTTTGCACAATTGCCCGGGCCGGAGGATTTTCCACGATTGTTGCAGGCTTACGCCGAGTTCAGCGCCCGCTGAGTTCAGTCGATCAGCGCGAGCAGGTCGGTATCGCCCACATCGTGTCCGGCCTGGGTCAGCAGTGTCGTCAGCTGGCCCCGGTGGTGGGTCTGATGATTGAAAAAATGCACCAGCAGGCCAAAGAACGGCTTGTCTGCCGCGACCCCGCGCATGTTGTGGTAATGCAGGCGCAGGTCGAGGTCAGGCTCGCGCAGGCTTTGCGCCCAGTCGATGATCAGTCGATCCAGCCAGGCGCGGTGGGTGGCCAGTTCGTGCAGGTCGGCGAAGGCCAGTTGCTTGAGATCGGTGGGCGCGGCAATGCCGCTTAACGGTGCCAGCGCCGCATGGCTGGCGGGGTGCTGGGCAAAGCGTTTGAGCCACACGGTGTCGCCCAGTGTCAGGTGGTTCAGCGTGCCGAGGATCGAGCCGAAAAATGCGCGGCGGTCCATCCGTAGTTCGGCGTCCGTCAGCTTCGCGGCCGCGTCGTAGACTTTACGGTTCATCCACTGGTTGTAGGTCGCCATCAGGGCGATCTGTTCGATACGGTTCACGGGCTTTCTCTCTGTCTGGGCGGCGCGATGGCGCCATCATAAGGCGTGCCCACCCCGCGGTCATCGGGTTCCGCCAGAGGACGCCACCCCTGCGAAGGCGTGACGCCTAGAAACGCAACGTGGCGCCGGTGGTCAACCATTGCGCGCGTTCAGCGACCAGGCTGCGCCCAACCACCACATCGATGTCGATCAACGGCCCAAGGTGGAACCGCGGCCCCGCTTGCCAGGCCTGCTCAGCACCTTTTTGGCCGTAGCGTTCGACAATCAGCGTCAACGAGTGCGCTACCCGATATTCGGCGCCGGCGCCCCATGTGAGACGCTGGTTTTGTTCGCCGTCGTCATACGCGTGGGTCCAGCCGGCATTCAGGTTCAGTCGCAGGGGCTCCAGCGGTTGCCACGTCAACGGCACGTTGAAGTCCGCGCCATCAAACGCATGTCGCCGGTCCAGGGCAACGTGGGCGCTGGCGGACACGGCTATCTCCAGGCGCAGGTCCTGACGTGACATTACTTGCGCCTTCACTTGCGGGCTCACTTGCGTCTCGCGGTTGGCCCGTGACAATGCCGCGCCCCATTGCACGGCGGGCAGGGCCTCGAAGGTGCAGGCAGGCGACAGTGTCTCATTGTGCGTGCCGCCGTCGTGTCGGTGGGCGCTGTGCCAGGCGTCGACGTTGCATTCGCCCGGCGCATTGATCGCGCCGTCGTCGACTGCATAAGCGCCCCCGGCCGCGAAAGCCTTCGAGAGTAGGCTGATGAGCAGGACGACGCTGAGTGTAAGCCCGATAAACATCAGGTTGCGCCGTAACGCCCGCCGTTTGGCTGGCGGTAACAACAAGAGGGTTTGGCGAGCGCCTCGATAGCGGGTAACCCTGTCCGAGGGTTGGCGGTGTTTTTTGTACATGTTGTGCCTCGCTTGAATTCAGCTTTCTACGGTCAGCACCGAGATGCCGCTGGCTTTGGCCTGACAGACCAGCTCTGACGTGTCATCGCCACCGGGCAGGGCGATGACCACATCAGGGCGGCTGTCGGTCAGCATGAAATGGTTGCGCTGGCGTTCCGCCTGCTTGCCGTGGCGTTGCCAATTGGGCGGATAACGCACCACGTCGATGCCGATTTCCCGCGCCCACTCCTCGATCTCGCTGCCGAGGAACTGGTTGCCGCCGTGGATCAATACCTGCACCGGGCGCAGGCGGTGGTAAGCGTCCAGCACGTGGCGGGAACGTTGGGTGTCGGCGTAATGACGACCTGCACAGATCAACACGCGCATGCTTGAAATCCTTGTAATGCACGGTGGCCGCCGAGCGACCGCCACCGTCTGAACGGCGGGAGTGATCAGTACCACTGCTTGAAGCGGCGGATGTAGATCGTCTTCATCAGTTGAGCCACGCAGCAGTAGCTGAGCAAGGTGCCTGCCAGCCATGGGAAGTACGCCAGCGGCAGCGGTTGCAGGCCCACCAGGGTGCCGAGCGGCGAGAACGGCACATAGATCCCCAGGGCGATCACCACACCGGTCATCAGCAACACCGGCCATGCCGCGGTGCTCTGGAAGAACGGGATCTTGCGGGTGCGCAGCATATGCACCACCAGGGTTTGCGAGAGCAGGCCCTCGATGAACCAGCCGGACTGGAACAGGGTCTGCATCTCCACGCTGTTGGCGGCGAACACGTACCACATCAGCGCAAAGGTGGTGATGTCGAAGATCGACGAGGTTGGCCCGATCCACAGCATGAAGCGGCCGATGTTCTTCGCGTCCCACTTGCGTGGCTTGGCCAGGTATTCCTTGTCCATCTTGTCCCACGGCAAGGCCAGTTGGGAGATGTCGTACATCAGGTTCTGCAGCAGCAGGTGGATCGCCAGCATCGGCATGAACGGAATGAACGCACTGGCCACCAGCACCGAGAACACGTTGCCGAAGTTGGAGCTGGCGGTCATGTTCAGGTACTTCATGATATTGCCGAAGGTTTCGCGGCCCTTGAGCACGCCTTCTTCCAGCACCATCAGGCTCTTTTCCAGCAGGATGATGTCGGCCGATTCCTTGGCGATGTCGGTGCCGCTGTCCACCGAGATCCCCACGTCGGCATCGCGCAGCGCCGGCGCATCGTTGATACCGTCACCGAGGAAACCGACAGTGTGGCCGTTGGCTTGCAGGGCCTTGAGCACCCGCGACTTCTGCAGCGGTGTCAGCTTGGCAAACACCGTGCGCTCTTCCACGCGGCGCTGCAGGGTTGCATCGTCCATTGCTTCGATGTCCACGCCGAGCAGCGGCTGGCCTGGGTCGAGGCCGACCTGGCGGCAGATCTTGCTGGTGACCACGGCGTTGTCGCCGGTCAGCACTTTTACCGCTACGCCGATCTGTTGCAGCGCCGCAATCGCCGGGCCTGCGGTTTCCTTCGGCGGATCAAGGAAGGTCAGGAACCCCTGGATCACCAGGTTGCGCTCATCGGCGGTGGTGTACTGCCGGCGCGCCAAGGCGTTCGGGATATTGCGGGTGGCCACCACCAGCACGCGAAAGCCGTCTTCGTTGTAGTCATTGGCAATCGCCAGCAACGCCTCGCGACGCCGCTGATCCAGCGGCACCGCGGCGCCGGCTTCGATCACGTGCGTGGCAATGCTCAGCATCTCTTCCACGGCACCCTTGCACACCAGCAGATGGTCGCCGGCGGCGTCCTTGACCACAATTGACAGGCGACGGCGTACAAAGTCGAACGGCAATTCATCGACCTTGCTGTAGGCAAACGGCGCCTGGAACTTGGGGTTTTGTGCCGAGAACTGCACCACGGCCTGGTCCATCAGGTTCTTCATGCCGCTTTGGTGATAACTGTTGAGCCAGGCCAGCGACAGCACCGCGTCATCGCGCTGGCCAAAGGCGTTGACGTGATGTTCGAGGATGATCTTGTCCTGGGTCAGGGTGCCGGTCTTGTCGGTACACAGCACGTCCATCGAACCGAAGTTCTGGATCGCGTTGAGGCGCTTGACCACCACTTTGCGCTTGGCCATGGCGGTGGCGCCCTTGGCCAGGTTGGCGCTGACAATCATCGGCAGCATTTCCGGGGTCAGGCCGACGGCGACCGCCAGGGCAAACAGGAAGGCATCGCCCCAGTCACCCTTGGAGAAACCGTTGAGGAAGAACACGATCGGCACCATCACCAGCATGAAGCGGATCAGCAGCCAGCTGACGCTGTTCACGCCGCGATCAAACGCGGTCTGCGCCCGGGAACCGACAATCGCCTTGGCCAGCGAGCCGAAGTAGGTGCGCGGTCCGGTGGCCACCACCACGGCTTTGGCGCGGCCGCTGACCACGTTGGTGCCCATGAAGCAGATGTTCGGCAGGTCGAGCAAGTTGCCCTGGTCGGCGGCAAGGGTACTGGCGGACTTTTGCGTCACGTCCCCCAGCGTGTCGTATTTTTCCACGGGCAAGGCTTCGCCGGTCAGCACCGCCTGGCTGATGAACAGGTCACGCGATTCGATCAGGCGGATGTCGGCCGGGATCATGTCGCCGGCCGACAGTTGCACGATATCGCCGGCCACCAGTTCGCGCATCGGCACTTCGCGCAGGGTTGGCTGGGCGCCGACCTGTTCGCGGCGTAGTACGGTGGCGGTGGTGCGGACCATGGCTTTGAGCGTTTCGGCGGATTTGGCCGAACGGTGCTCCTGCCAGAACCGCAGCAGGCTGCTGAGCAGGACCATGGTCATGATGATGATGACTTTGGTCAGGTCGACTTCTTCACCGGCCTGCAACGGCAACCAGTAATCGGTGACGAAGCTGATCGCGCCCAGCGTCAGCAGCACATAGATAAACGGATTGTTCAGCGCCTGCAGGAACTGGATGAATGCGTGAGGCGGCTTGTCATGGGCGACTTCGTTATGGCCTTGCCGTTGCAGGCGTGCAGTGGCATCCAACTCGGTCAGGCCATCCAGAGTGGCTCGCACATTGGCCAGGGTGGCCGACAGGCCGTTATGGGCTTCGCGGGCGGCCCGCATCGATAGCCGAGTGTCGGCGTCGGTGCGGTTTTTGTTGGGCTGTGGCGGTTTTTTTACGGCGCTCATGGTGTGTACTCCTGTCGCCAGTTCTCGACAAAACATACCCGGTACTGACCTGATGACAGGCGAGCGAAAGCATGCCGAGCCGCGGACTTCGCGATCGGTTCAAATAAGGTGTTGAATAACTTTCAATGGGCCCGCTAAGTGCGCCTTAGTTACTGAGCGCGCAGCGGGCTACTACTGGAAAGGTTCATAAAAGAACTCCAGGGTATTGATCAGAAAGTTGCTGTTTCCAAGCGGTCAAGCGGCGCGAGTGCCCAGGTAAAGAGCGGGCATCAGGCGGGCTTCAGCCAGGTTGGAAACGTTACGTCTCTGTGGGTCTTGAGGGTCGGCGTGAGCCCAATGCTGCTGCAGTCGGCCAGTCGTCGGGCAGGCACGCCAGTGCGCCAGCGGATGGGCCGGGCGCATTCGAGGGGAGGGTACGGCAAAGGTTGGGCGGGCAACACAAACGCCTGCGGGCGCTCGGCACAGCTTGGCCCGCAGGGTCGCGGCCAGCGTTCGTACATCTTTTACAACAAAGGTTTGGAAGGTCATAACACACCTCGGGACCGGACGGGCGACCGGCGAGGCAGTTACGGTGGAGCACAAGCTCTAGCGCAGCTTACCGGACCGGAGAGGCAAGTCCTGTCATCTTCTGGGTTGGGCGCCCGATGCCCGCCAACGCGGTGCTCGGACAGCGACTAGATACTGTGTCCATTGGCTTCTTTTGTGAGGTTTAAAAAAGGCCCCAATTGCGGGCAGGGGCAATCTACTCAGCCGGTTGCGGAATGTCAACGCATGATTAATTAAATTGCCAAGTGTTCAGAGTCTATTCAGATAAAACATATTCACAAGTTACCGGGCATATATAACTTCATATGCCTTGCGCGGCGAGAACGGCGAGATAGATCAAGACCACACCGCACGCCGCGTAACTGATGCGTTGCCAGGTCGGCGAGGCGTTCTTGCGCAGCAGATTGACCAGTGCGGCCGTCAGAAAACACGACAGCACCGAGGCCAGCATGAAACCGCCGAAAAACATCAGCGTCTGCGTGTGGCTGGGCGTAGCCCCGACGATGCCCGACAACGCACTGCCCAGCGCCCCCCAGTACACAATGTTCTTCGGGTTGGCCAGCGAAATGGCTGCGCCCACCGCCAGCGCATTCGTGCCGGAGCCGGCCGGTGCGCTGTCGGCTGCGGGCAAACGCCAGGCGTCGAGCAGGCTGCGCACGCCGAGCCAGGCGAGATAGAGCGCGCAGAGGAGGGTCAGCGGCACGCGCACGGCGTCATGCTGGATCAACAGCGCGATGCCGGTCAGGCCGATCACGGCCCACACCGCATCGCCGACCAGCGAACCGACCTGCACCAACAATGCCGGGGTGAAACCGTGTTGCAAACCGCGGCGCAAGGTCTCCGCCAGCACAGCGCCGGGGGACAGGCAAAACACAAAACCGAATACCAGTGCGTAAAAGAAGATCGCCAGCATCCCTATGCTCCATCAAGTGATGGCGGGCAGTGTGCTGGCGCACGCACACGTTGTCTTGGACCAGATTGTGCTGTTCAGCGTTTCGCCACACTCTGATAGCGGCCAGGCGTGAGGCCATAGGCGGCGCGGAAATGCCGGTTGAGGTGGCTCTGGTCGGCAAAACCGAGCTGATGGGCGACCTCGCCGGCCGCCATCCCATTGCGCAACAGGCCTTTGGCGCGGCGCGTGCGCAATTGCATGGCCCACTGGCGAGGGCTGAGCCCGGTCTCTTTTTGAAAGGTGCGCAGCAGGTGGAACTTGGACAACCCCAGCGCCTCGCCGAGGTGGTCCAGGGGCAGCGATTGATGCAACTGTGCGGCGAGCAATTCCTGGGCGCGGCCGATCAGGCTTTTGCCGGCTGCCGCGTTGCCGGGCAAGCGCACGCCGCTGAGGCCGACCACTTCTCCCAGCAGCACAACCAGGGCGTCTTCGTTCAGCTCGCGGACCAGAACGTCGCCGCTCGATGCGCCTTTTGCCACAACCGCCAGGCGCCGCGCCAGATCCGGCTGGAAACACAGCGATCGATCGAATTCGACATGCGCCAACCCCAGGTCGGCGGCCAATTGCTCGGCGCTGACGTACAGGCTGACAAACTGCCACGGCGCGCCTTCCGCCGCACCGCCGCCCTGAATCTGCCCGGGGTTGTACAAGGTGATGGCGCCTGGCCCAGCCACGAATTCGCGGCGGTCCAGCCACACGTTTTCTTCGCCCACCAAGTTCACGCCGATCACGCATTCGTCGTGGCTGTGGCGGGCAAAGGTCAGGCCGGAGCAGTGGACGCTGTTGATTTCGTAGTCGCCCAGCCAGGCGTGTTGCAGGGTGCTCATGGGGTCGGCTCAGTCATGGGATGGACGTGAGCATACGCCGTCAGCCAGGCTCAGATCGACCGTTGATTGACCCGTTGCGACAGTTCTTCGGCGCTTTCCCTGCGCTCCGAGTAGCGGTCGACCAAATCCGGACGATCACGCAGCAGCACGGTGAACTTCACCAGTTCCTCCATCACGTCGACAACGCGATCATAGAGCGCCGAGGGTTTCATGCGGTCCTGATCATCGAACTCCATGAACGCCTTGGGCACCGAGGATTGATTGGGGATGGTGAACATACGCATCCAACGCCCGAGTACGCGCAGTTGGTTGACCGTGTTGAAGGACTGGGAACCGCCGCACACTTGCATCACCGCCAGGGTTTTGCCCTGGGTCGGGCGGACCGCGCCCAAGGACAACGGCACCCAGTCGATTTGCGCTTTGAACACCGCCGACATCGAACCGTGTCGTTCAGGGGAACACCAGACCTGGCCTTCCGACCATTGCATCCGTTCCAACAGCTCCTGCACCTTCGGATGCTCACGCGGGGCATCATCGGGTAATGGCAAGCCGCTCGGGTCGAATGCGGCTTGGATGCTCGCCTCGTCGCCCGACATCCGAAGGGTCTGCCAACCCCCAGTGCGCCTTCAGCGCCGGGCCGAAATACACTGGGCAGGCTTCACCGGCGGCCTTGTCGCACACCGTGATCACCACATCCGGCGGGCTGCCTTCAAAGGCGTCGTTGCCCTTGCTGTACAAGCCCTGCGTGCGGATGCCTGCCGCCTGCAACGTGCTCAGGCTGCGGGGCAGCACCTGGCCCTTGGGGAAGCTGCCGGAGCTGACCGCCTCAAACCCTTCTGGCGCCAGGTGGTTGAACATCGCTTCGGACAAAATGCTCCGTCAGCTGTTGGCGGTACACATGAACAAGACTTTCATTGGCGTATGTCCTTCAGAGGCTAAGACGCAAGGCGAGGGCGGCGAGAGTGATCAGCAACACCGGCAAGGTCAGGACGATGCCGACCTTGAAGTAGTAACCCCAAGTGATGGTGATGCCTTTGCGCGCCAGGATATGCAGCCACAGCAGGGTGGCCAGGCTGCCGATGGGGGTGATTTTCGGGCCGAGGTCGCTGCCGATCACGTTGGCGTAGATCATCGCGTCCTTGACCACGCCCGCGGCATGGCTGGATTCGATGGAGAGCGCACCGATCAACACGGTCGGCAGGTTGTTCATTGCCGAAGACAACAATGCCGTCAGCACCCCGGTGCCCATCGCCGCGCCCCATACGCCGTAGGTGGCGAAGGTGTCGAGCCAGGTCGCCAGGTATGTGGTCAGCCCGGCGTTGCGCAGCCCGTAGACCACCAGGTACATGCCCAGGGAAAAGATCACGATCTGCCAGGGCGCTTCCTTGAGCACTTTGCGCGTGGAAATCTTGTGGCCTTTGGCGGCGATCACCAGCAGCAACACCGCGCACACTGCAGAGATCGCGCTGATGGGAATCCCCAACGGTTCCAGGGCAAAGCAGCCGATCAGCAGGATACCCAGCACCCACCAGCCGGCGCGAAAAGTCGCGTGGTCGTGAATGGCGCTGGCCGGGGCCGCCAGGTCGGCCGGGTCGTAGGTCTGCGGAATATCGCGGCGGAAAAACCACAACAGCACCGCCAGGGTGGCGGCGACGCTGACCAGGTTCACCGGCACCATCACCGCTGCGTATTCATTGAAGCCGATCTTGAAATAGTCCGCCGAGACAATGTTCACCAGGTTCGACACCACCAGCGGCAGGCTCGCCGTGTCGGCGATGAACCCAGCGCCCATGACGAACGCCAGGGTCGCCGCCGGGGAAAAACGCAACGCCAGCAGCATCGACATCACAATCGGCGTGAGGATCAGTGCCGCGCCGTCATTGGCAAACAGCGCCGACACCAGCGCGCCCAGCAGCACCATGTAGGCAAACAACCGCCGGCCGCGACCACGGCCCCAACGGGCCACATGCAGCGCAGCCCAGGCAAAGAACCCGGCCTCGTCCAGCAACAGGCTGATGACGATCAGCGCGACAAAGGTGCCGGTGGCATTCCAGATGATGTGCCACACCACCGGGATGTCTGCCAGGCTGATCACGCCGCAGGCCAGTGCGAGGATCGCGCCCATGGTCGCGCTCCAGCCGACACCCAGGCCTTTGGGCTGCCAGATGACCAGGATGATGGTGAAGATAAAAATCGCAATTGCGACAAGCATGAATAAACGCTCCGGTGGCTCAACAGCAGGTGCTGGCTCGTTGTGGTCTGTCGCCCATTGCATCAAGACGCAGCGCGTCGTTTTGCAACCATGGCTGGTTGGCTTGCAGGGTGGTGTCCAGCACGTGAGTCACCCAGTCGGGCAGTGCCGGATTGATGCGGTAGTAGATCCATTGCCCTTGGCGACGATCCAGCAGCAACCCGCTGTTGCGCAGTTGCGCGAGGTGGCGGGAGATTTTCGGCTGGCTGTCGTCAAGTGCGTGGATCAGTTCGCACACGCAAAGTTCGCCTTCGCGCAGGATCAGCAAGGTCATTCGCACGCGAGTGGCATCGGCCAGGCATTTGAATAGGGTTGGAGGTGAGAAAGGGACTGACACGGTCAAGGCCTGCTCGTATAGGCATATCCGAATATACGTATTTCCATATATTTCAGTCAAATCCTGTTTCAATTGATATGGATCAAATGTCTGGAAACACGCCACAAGTGATTGAAATTAAAATGAAACACAAATGTCCTAAAGTGCCTGCCCATAGCTGATGAAGGAATACCACGCGTGACCCGTGCCACTCGCAATCTGCGCAAGACCCTCGATTCCGTCGCGGAAAATAACGAAACCGCGGCGTTCGATCTGATGCGTGCCGTCGAAAAACTCGGCGATGAAGTGCTGCGCCAGCGCTTGCTCAATACCATCCACCGCCTCAACCAGGACGCCTATGAACTGCGCGAAGCGCGGGACTCGGTGGAACTGGTGTCGGTAAGGCTCGCCTGAGCAAGATCGTTCAAGACAACCTGCATATTGCGCTGGCATGCTTGTCGTCCGTCTGTCGATGAGCGGTTCCCATGCCTACTGCTTTACCTCACTACGCCTTCGCCCGTGGCGCGATTGCTGTCATTCCGTTATCCCTGGCGTGCGCGCCCTGGGGCTTGCTGGCGGGCTCAATGGCCATCGAAGCGCACTTTTCCCCGCTCGAAGCCCAGGGGCTTTCCGCTATCGTGTTTGCCGGTGCCGCGCAACTGGTGGCCATCGGCATGGTCAAGAGCGGCGCCAGCCTGATCTCCATCTTGCTCACGACTTTGCTGCTGACCTCACAACATCTGCTGTACGGCATGCATCTGCGCCCCACATTGTCCGTGCTCAAACCGCGCTGGCGCATGAGCCTGGGTTTCCTGATGACCGATGAGTTCTTCGCCCTGGTCAGCCAGTACGACCGCGAAACCTTCAACCGCTGGTACGCGCTGGGTGTTGGCCTGACGTTCTATATCGCCTGGAACCTGTTCACCCTCGCCGGCATTGTCCTGGGCAAGAGCATTCCGGGGCTCGAACACCTGGGCCTGGAATTCTCGATTGTCGCGACGTTTATCGCGTTGATCACGCCCGTGGTGCGCGATGTGCCCACCGTGGTGTGCGTGGCGGTGGCGCTGTTGTGCTCGGTCGGCTTGAGCTTCCTGCAGTGGGAGTCGGCCGTGGTGGTATCGGGTGTGTTGGGCATGAGTGCAGGGTATGCCTGCAAACGATTGGGAGTCGGGCAGGCATGATTTTTGTGATGATTGTTGCAATGGGTTTGATCGTATTTTTTAACCGCTACCTGTTTATCGAACCGCGCCTGCCCGTGCGGCTCACCCGTGGTGCGCGGGAGTTTCTCGGGTTCGCGGTACCGGGCATGCTCACGGCGATTTGCGGGCCGATCATTTTCTTCGCCGACCACCGGCTCAACCTGAGCCCGGCCAACCCCTACCTGCTGGCCGGGATCTGCGCGGTGGCGCTGATGGTCTGGACGCGCAATGTGCTGCTCACCGTGCTGTTGAGCATGGCGTTGTTCTACCTGTTTCGCTGGTGGTTCTAAACACATAGGCGAAAAAAAGCCCGCGGGAGAGCGGGCTGAAGGAGACTTCTAAAAGTGAGCCCGGCCATTATCGGTGGCGCGTTCTGCTGTCACAGTGAAACTAAATTCATTCGGTGGGCGGCGTCGGCTTCTTTTTCGCCTTGGCCTCGGCCGCCAGGCACTCCAGCGCGAACTGCTCGGTGTAGGTCATCTGGATCGGCGTACTTTCGCCTTTCACCGTGCGCTCGCCGTCGAGAATGTAGCGAATGCGCTTGTCCGTCACGCCAATGCGCTTGGCGATCCACGTGGGCGTCTGGCCGATGCGGCTGATCAGCTTGTCGGCATAGTCGGTGGATGGGTTGTAGCGTTCGGCATTGGGTGTCATCGGTTTTCCAGGTAGAAGCGAACTCGCAAGTAGGCGACAGGGTGACGTAATAATCCGTGAGTGTCGCCTGCTAATGGTAGAGTCGCGTTTTTTTCCAAGGAGCGATGGCATGCGGAAACTGGTAATTGGCGCATTGGTACTGGCAGCACTGGCCGGCTGCGCGGGCTCGAAAATGAACGCGGCACGCACCGGCACGCCCTACAAGACCTTGGCGTCGGACAAGGCTGCGCTGGTGGTTGCCCAATGTATCCAGTTCGGCTGGCAGGACGAGGCGGTGTTTGGTGTCGACGCCGGCGGCTTCAAGGAGCCGATCGGGGCGGGCGGTTTCACGGTGTACACCACCGGCGGCGATTACTTTGCCGACGTGCGCAGCGCAGGGGCCGGTTCCTCTGTCGATTACTACACCGCCGAAGACTCCATGGTCGCCAAGCGCCGTTTGGCCGCACTTGCGACTTGTCTGTAATCTGTTGCCGTAGTGCTTTTAGGAAATGCCCTGCGGGACAGTCGCAGGGCATTGTCCTATGATTCCCCCGCTCGCTCGACGTAATAGCTCTTTACCAGTACACGGATGTCGAGGCCGTCACGTCGGGCGAGCCTCCCAGGTCATCAGCGCGGCATATAACCCAAGTGCCAGCGCCGGGGGATCTTCAGTGACACCAGGCCCAAAACCGCAGCCAGCGCCCCGCTGACCAGCAGCGCACCCAAGCCCATGCGGTGCTCGAGCAACGCCCCGATCACCGCCCCGATGAACATCCCCGTCCAGGGGACCAACTGCACGCGCCACCCGTTGCGACGCTCCCCCAGCAACCAGCGCCCCAACCCGCGACCAAAGCGTGACAGCGCGCCGGTGACATAGGTAAGCCCCACCGGCAAGCCGTTGACCTCTTCGACCGCGGCATTGAGCATGCCCATCGCCACAATCGCCGCGAGCAAGGCGGGCAGCATATCGGCGAACGGCCACAGCGCGCCGCCGCAGAGCAGCGCCGCGATGCACAGCAGCAGGGGTAGGGCGTGACGGCCGCTCATGCGGCTGACCACGATACCCAAGGCGTTGCCGACCACGAAGGTCGCGACCAGCAACAGCAGGCGCCCGGTCAGGCCCAGGTCACCTTCGCTGATCGCTACTGCCAGGCGCGTGGTGTTGCCGCTCATGAATGAGACAAAGTCGCCACTGGCCATGAAACCAATGGCATCGGTCATGCCCGCCAGCACAGACAGGCTGGCCACCAGCATCATGCCGACACGACCCCGCCATTGCTGTTGACGGGCGAGTACGACGTTGGCGTAGGGTTTTTGGGACGAAGGCAGCATCGGGCTGGGTTCCTCGGTGAGATTATGCGGCCACTACCGTAAGGCGCTTTGATGTCTGGCGCAATGACCTCAGGCCGCTTCCAGCCTCCAGCCAGCGTCATGCCAGACCAAAGTATGAGAGGACTCGATCGCCTGTAAAAAACTCGAGGTGTGACACGCCCTTTGCGTAGGTAATGTTCTTGCAGGTCGCGGGGCAGGTCGGCGGACAGCAGGTTATAAACAGATCAGGCCGGTCTGTTTGATTGACTGCAACGCAAGACGCTGCGGCCACAAGGTTTCGCGGCTACGCTAGCACCGCCACCGCCTTGATCTGCGCCCACAGCATCTGGCCGGGGTGCAGTTGCAACTGGTCGCGGGAGAAGCGTGTGATCCGTGCCAGCAACGGCGTGCCGCCGGCATCCAGGCGCACCAGCACATGGGCGCTGTTGTCCGCCGCAATCTCCTGGGTGACCGTCACCGGCAGGCGGTTGAGGATGCTGCTGTGGGCTTCGGCCTGCAAATTGAGGCTTACGTCCCGCGCCTGCACCTTGACCCGCAGGGCTTTGCCCAAGGCCAGCGGCGTATGGGCGACGCGCATCTGCAAGGCGCTGCCGGGCAGTTGCAGGGTCAGCAATTGATAGTGCGCGTCGTAAGCGCTTACCGTGCCGTTGATCACCACACCGGCGTCGTCGCCCAAGGCCAAGGGCAAATCCAGCCGCGCCAGGGTTTCACCGATGGGGCCGCTGGCCAGGGCCTGGCCGTCGCGCAGCAACACGATGTGATCGGCCAGGCGCGCCACCTCGTCCTGGGCGTGGCTGACGTAGAGCACCGGAATGTCCAGTTCGTCGTGCAGGCGTTCCAGGTACGGCAGGATTTCACCTTTGCGTTGGCTGTCGAGAGCCGCCAGCGGTTCGTCCATCAATAACAGGCGCGGGCTGGTCAGTAACGCGCGGGCGATACCGATGCGCTGGCGCTCGCCGCCGGACAAGTGCTGCGGATGCCGCTCAAGCAAGTGGCCGATGCCCAACAGTTCGGTGGCCTGGGCCATGTCGACGCGACGTTGCGCAGGCGGGATGCGCTTGAGGCCGAATTCCAGATTGGCGCGTACCGACAGATGGGGGAACAGGCTCGCTTCCTGGAACACATAGCCCAGCGCACGTTTATGCGGCGGTACGAACAGACCGTTGCGGCTGTCTTGCCAGACTTCGTCGTTGACCTGGACAAAGCCGTCCTCGGCACGTTCCAGCCCGGCAATGCAGCGCAGGCAGGTGGTCTTGCCGGAGCCGGAATGCCCATACAGCGCGGTGACGCCGCGACCGGGCAGTTGCAGGTCCACTTTCAGGGCAAAGGCGGAATACGTGAGGTGCAGGCGTACATCGATCATCGGCATCAGCTCCAGCCCATCTTGGTTTTACGGCTGGAGTAGAGCGCCAGCAACACCAGGAACGCGAACACCACCATGGCGCCGGCCAGCCAGTGCGCCTGGGCGTATTCCATGGCTTCGACGTGGTCGTAGATCTGCACCGAGACGACCCGGGTCTTGTCCGGGATATTGCCGCCGATCATCAGCACCACCCCGAACTCGCCGACGGTATGCGCAAAGCCGAGAATCGACGCGGTGATAAACCCCGGGCGGGCCAGGGGCAGGATCACGCTGAAGAACGTGTCCCAGGGGTTGGCGCGCAAGGTCGCGGCCACTTCCAAGGGGCGTGTGCCGATGGCGGAGAAGGCGTTTTGCAACGGCTGCACCACGAACGGCATGGAATAGATCACCGAGCCGATCACCAGCCCGGCGAAACTGAAGGTCAGGGTGCCCAGGCCCAGCCATTGGGTGAACTGGCCGAAGTAACCGTGCGGCCCCATCGTCAGCAGCAGGTAGAAGCCGATGACCGTGGGCGGCAGCACCAGCGGCAGGGCGACCACCGCGCCGATAGGCCCGCGCCACCAGGAGCGCGTGCGCGACAGCCACAGGGCAATCGGAGTGCCGATGACCAGCAGAATCACCGTGGTCAGTGACGCCAGTTTGATGGTCAACCAGATCGCGGAAAAATCGGCACTCGATAGCGGCATTTAGAGCTCGTAACCGTAGGACTTGATAACGGCAGCGGCTTTCGGCCCTTTCAGGTACTCGACCAGCGCCTTGGCAGCGGCGCTGTCTTTGCCCTTATTGAGGATCACCGCATCCTGTTTGATCGGGTCATGCATGGACGCCGGGACGATCCACGCCGAACCGCTGGTGACTTTGCCGTCTTTGTAGATCTGCGACAAGGCCACAAACCCCAACTCGGCATTGCCGGTGGAGACAAACTGATAGGCCTGGGTGATGTTCTGGCCCTCGACGAGCTTGTCCTTGAGCTTCTCGGTCAAGCCTTCCTTGGCCAGCACTTGGGTGGCGGCCAGCCCGTAGGGCGCGGCTTTCGGGTTGGCGATGGACAGGTGCTTGAACGCGTTCTGCTTGAGCACATCGCCCTTGGCATCGACATAACCTTCCTTCGCCGACCACAGCGCCAGGGTGCCGACCGCGTAGGTAAAGCGCGAACCCTTGACGGTATCGCCTTCGGTTTCGAGTTTTTGCGGGGTGGTGTCGTCGGCGCTGAGGAACACTTCGAACGGCGCGCCGTTCTTGATCTGGGTATAGAACTGCCCGGTGGCACCGTAGGCGGCGATCAGCTTGTGACCGGTGTCCTTCTCGAAGTCGGCGGCAATCGCCTGGATCGGTGCGGTGAAGTTGGCGGCGACGGCCACCTGGACTTCATCGGCGTGGACCGCAGCGGCGGTGACAAGCGCAATGACGGCCGCCAAGCCGGGGCGAATCAAGCGTGGGAGGCTGAAGGTCATGGATAGCTCCGTATGAGAAGGAAAAAAGCCAGGATTGAGCGCTGCGGGACCAGGGGGGCGGTCAAGCGGTGTATGTATAGGTATATAGCGAAAAAATGGCAAGGGGAATCCGCCGGCCCCGCGCTGACATTTCCCGGCGGCAACGGCCCGCCTCCTGACAGCCAATGCATGGGAACCCGTTGATAGTGCAGCTCCTTTAGCAGGCAAAGGAGCAAGGGCCATGCAAAGGGAATATGCCTATATCAACGTCGGCGCCCCGAACAACCTTACCAGCGAGGCCGCCGTGAAAGCCTGGCTGGACCGCGTACTCAGCGCTTCGGCACTGGAACCGCAGGCCAAGGCGCTGATCACCACGCAATCGTTGATACCGGTGGAGTTTTCGATCCTGGAGGAGGGGGCCGAGCCGGGAAATCCTGCGTTGATTGTCGAGCGCCAGGAAATGCCCCTGTGGAAAATCCTCGACAAGCGCTTTACCTGGCGCGCGAGTGTCGGAAAAAACCAATCGACTGACAGCGTGCGGGTCAATGTTCTGTTTCCCAAGTTTTACGGGGCATTGGCCCAACGCTTGACGGCCCATCGATACTTTCTCGACAGCCTGCGAGTGTCAGGCCAGGTCCAGAGTGTCGAGTGGGAAGAGCGTGGCCTAGCGATCGCGACACGGCCTTTGCTCAAGACCGAGGTGGTGCTGTTCTCCGTGTGGGGGGCCAGTAAGCGCCTGCTTGCGGATATCTGGTTTGATCTCCCGCTGATTTCCCTGGGGGCCGGGCAATGGCCCAGGGCGATTGGCACCGGTTGGCCGGGGATGCGTATTGGCGCACGCAGCGGCGATCTCATTCGTTATTCCGATGAGCCCGGCAAAAACACGCTGTGGGTCAAGCCGTTCAACGAGGCGGTGCTCGACGCCGATTTCAGCATTTTCCCGCGCTGGACGCCCCGTGCCGTCCTCCTGGCCGACCAAGCGCTGAAGGCCGACGAAGTGATCGAGGTGACCCTGAGCGCAATGCCTTATCAGGCCGATGAGGAGCGCTACATCATAGAAGTTCCGGCCTCGCGCCGCGCCGCTGCGGATTGGCACTACTATCTCAGCGTCTACATGAGTTACCGCTGCCCCTGGGTCAACTGCGGCGTCTTGCAGGAAGACGGCGGCATCCGGCTGCAGAGCGAGCTGCCCAATCAATGGTTCGTGCGCTGCGATGCCGCGCGGCTGTTTATAGCGGTCAGCATTCAGCCCCGCGAACGTACCGGCTGGAAGGCCCCCACCGCGCCCCCGACGCCCGAGGCAACGACGACCCAGGCCTGGCAAAAATGGGATGGGCTGAGGGAGAGCGTAGGCAATAACAAGATCGCCAAAGACTATATCGAATCGTTGATCGATCGCTGCCTGAAGAAGTCCGGTCTGTCTCAAGACACCCAGCAATTGTTCAAAAAAGAACGCCAATTCAAGTTCAAATACCTGATAGGCCACCCCACATATTCTCCTGGCGTGAGTGCATTCGTGCCGCCACGCTACAAGTACTTTTCCTTTGAACAAGTGCTGTTGGGTGAGCCGCAACGGCGTGCGTACTTCCAGGAAAAACTCAGTGCCGTGGATGTGCAGGGGCAAGCCTTGCCGGCGTCGCAAGTCGCGACATTGACCGGGATGCGTGATGTGTTGCTGGCTGACTTCCTGGCGGATATCGATGCGCTGGCCGCCAGCGACGACTACCAGAAACTATTCGGCGAAACCTGTGACGCCCTCGCCAGGGTGCGGGTCGCACGCTACCTCGCGCAAGTCGATGCAGCCGACGAAGACTTGCGAGGGTGTGCGTTCCGCTACTTGAAAGGCGAGTTGAAACCGCGACTGCTGCTATTCAACGAAGCGGTGGTGCCCAATGCGATTGTGCTCAAATTCAACTCACAGAAGGCATTGCTGATATCCCTCAACTTCACCGAGCTCAAGTGGGCGGTCTGGGCACCAAGCACCACCGCCGGGCAACCCTCGGAGGTGTTGATGCGATTTGTCGCGGAACATTCCCCTTTCCCGCAGAAAATGAACCTGGTGCCTCAGGATTTTTTCCCGCAAAAAAAACGCTATGGCTACCATTACCGGCGTTTCGCCCCGGAGCCGGTGTCCTTTCGTGATACCCAGCACATCAACGTGCAATTGCAGTTGGCGGCCATCGCGGATATCAAGGGGCAGGTCGACTACGCAGTGTTTTCGTCCGACGAAGAGCGGCGCCGGGTAAAACTGGCAATGTTCAAAAGTGTCGCCCGTGCGGTGTCCGGCCTGGTGACGGCGGCCGTCGGGCCTCTGAGCGGGTTGGGCGCGCTGCTGCTTTCCGGCATGGCGCGCTTCATCGCCAATGTCGGTGATGTCGGCCTTACGTATGCGTTGGCGCAAAATACCGATCGGCCCGAGGACTATGCCCACTACATCCATGAGTGCAAGCTGGGGGTGCTATTGGCGATGGTTGACCTGGGGGCCGATCTGCCCAGCGCCAATGCCAAGTTGCGCATATTGCTCAAGCAGTCGACGCTCGGCGGTCGGACCGTCGCGCCGATTCTGAATGCGCCCATAGACTACGACGCCCCGATAAAGTTGAAACAGACCAGTGAGTCCGAGACTTTTGTCTCCACGCCATTCTGGTTGATCGACCTGCGCCAGCGCATGGAAAAAGCCTTCGACGACCGGGGCAAAGGCGCCGAACTCAAAGGTTACCTCCAGGCAACCGCCACCTGTGGGTATGCCGAGGCGAAAAGCTGTTCCGACTTTTTACGCAGCCAACGCTGGGAGACACAGGCCGTCGGCGTGCTGATTTTCTCCGAACTCGGCGATCAGCGCCCGCAAACGCATTTTGCGTTGTCGATTCGGGATGCAACGGACACCGCGATGGTCGATTTCAGCCTGGGCGACCTCGATGCCTCAATGAACGGTCGCGGCTATTTCGGTACGTTGAAAGGCTGGGAGGACTGCGTGCGCGGGTTGCCGGCCTTGGAGGGCGCGTTGGTGATTTACAAGTTTTATCCGGACTTTGCCAACGCAAGCCTGGAGGTTGACGGGGCGTTTGCGCTGGGCATCAGTTGGAGCCCCTTCGTCAATGGCGGCGATTACAGCGTGCTGTCGTTTCCCCTGGATTTCGTCTGCGGGGTTCGCGAGCAGTTGGAGCGTGTCTGGGCCCAGGTCTTTCACCAGTTGCCGATCAATGCATCGCTATCGCTCAATGAGCCGGCGACCTTCAATCAGTCTGAACTGCTGGCGCAAGTCAGCAACCTCAGCGGCCTGGTCGACGAGGCGGAAGGGCTATTGCGGCGTACCATTGGCGTGCAGGCGATCGGTGAGTTGCGGGCCTTGATGCTGGGCTTCCTTCAGGCATGGCGTAACGAACCATGGGGCGGCTATCGAGAACTGATGGAGGGCGTGATGGCTGAGGAGGCAGACTTGGTCAACCAGGCATTGATCCACCTCGAAGCCCTGCAGGCCGGTTTGCCAAGCACGCTCGCGAGCGCGCAAAACGCGCTGGTCGATTGTGTCGACTGGGTCGCGGTGCGGGCCGGAATCGACGACGATGCGTGGCGACTGTTATTTAAACAGCAACTGGAACTTCATGTGTCAGGCGAGCAGGCGACGGTGGATTTATACACCGCCGCTGAACTGGACACGCTGTATGAACAGCTCGCCCGGGGCCAGCAGCGCGAGTGTCATCACCAGCGCAGCTCCGGTTATGAGCGACTGACCATGACCAGTAGCCGGGCGTTGCTGGGGATAGGGTTGGGATTGATCCGCAAGATGGCCCAGGAGCGCCAGGCCGAATGCTGTTTCGCGCTGATCATGGCGAGCCAGCCCTACGACGACAGCAACGAACACTTTGCCCGAGTCGTATATGGCATCTGTGCGTTGCGCCAACAGCGGTTTACCGTGTTGACGCCGCTGCATGAACGTCGGCTCAGCGGCCTTCCACCCGCAGAGCCGATACTGATCTGACTTGCGTTACCGAGACAGCCGGCTCAAGGCTTGTTCTGCCAGCCAGGTGGTCAGCTCGCGGGTTGCGAACGGATGCCGCAGGCCCACCGCCTGGCCCGCCCACAGGTTGCTGAAGCCGGCTTCATCCTTGGCCTTGAGTGGCAGCAACGCACCGCCGGCCCTGGGGAAGGCCGGGGCCAGCGGGTTGATCGCGCCGAGTTCTCGCATCACCCGGTTGACGATGCCGCGCGCCGGTCGGCCGGTGAACAGGTTGGTCAGCGCGGTTTCGCTGGCCTGGGCGTGGCGCAATGCATGGTGGTGCGAGGGGCTGACCGTGGCTTCGGGGGTCAACAGGTAGGCGGTACCGATCTGCACCGCCGAAGCACCCAAGGCAAAGGCGGCCGCGATGCCGCGCGCGTCAGCGATACCGCCGGCGGCGATCACTGGCACGCTCACGGCGTCGACGATCTGCGGCACCAGCGCCATCAAGCCGATCTGGCTGTTGAGGTCGTCGCTGAGAAACATACCGCGGTGGCCGCCGGCTTCAAGGCCCATGGCGATGATCGCATCGCAGCCATGCTGTTCCAGCCAAATCGCTTCTTCGACGGTTGTGGCCGATGAAAGTACCTTGGCGCCGGTCGCTTTGACACGGTCGAGCAAGGACTTTTCCGGCAAGCCGAAATGGAAACTGACCACCTCGGGACGGAACGCTTCCACCACTTCACAAGCCGCTTCGTTGAACGGCGCACGGTTGGTCACCGGCGTCGGAGCATCAAAGTCGGCGCCCAGTTCGCGGTAGTAGGGTTGCAGCAGGTCTTTCCAGCGTCGATCACGGGCGTCGTCCGCCTCGGGCGGTTGATGGCAGAAGAAGTTCACGTTGATCGGCCGCGTGCCGGCCTGGCGGATAGTGCTCAACGCAGCGCGCAATTGCTCGATACTCAGTGCCGCCGCCGGCATCGAACCGAGCGCGCCGGCCTCGCTGGCGGCGATGACCATTTGCGCGGTGGTCGCACCGGCCATGGGTGCCTGGATAATCGGTACGTCGATGCCCAGCAGATCGAGAATGCGCGTGTCTGGCCAGGTGCTCATGGGATGCGTCTCCAGCGTTGGTAAGAGTTTTCGCTGTTTTAGCAGGGCCCTTGGCGTCCGGCCAGTCTGTTTTATTCACTGGACGCAGCCTGGGTTTCGTGTAGTGGCGCGGGCTGTTTTAGCGGTCGCGCTCGCGTTCCAGCAACTGGCGCTTGCGCTCCACCCCCCATCGGTAGCCCGACAACTCGCCATTGCTGCGCACCACGCGGTGGCAGGGAATCGCTACTGCGAGGCGATTGGCGCCACAGGCCTGGGCCACGGCCCGAAAGGCGGTGGGCGCGCCAATCCGTTCGGCGATCTGCGCGTAGCTGGCGGTGCTGCCCACCGGGATGTCGCGCAAGGCTTGCCACACCCGTTCCTGAAAGGCCGTGCCGCGCAGATCCAAGGGTAAGTCCAGGCCCAGGGCCGGGGCTTCTATAAACCCCACCACCTGGGCGACCAACTGTTCGAAGGCCGGGTCGGCGCCCAGCAGTTCGGCCTTGGGGAATTGGTCCTGCAGATCGCGCACCAGCGTGTCCGGCTCGTCGCCCAGCAGGATCGCGCACACGCCGCGATGACTTTGCGCCACCAGAATCGCGCCGAGGGAACATTGGCCGACGGCAAAATGGATGTGAGTATTCGTGCCGCCGGCTTTGTAATCGCTTGGCTTCATGCCAAGCAGTTGGTCCGCCGATTCATAGAAGCGGCTGTTGGAATTGAAGCCGGCGTCATACAGCGCGTCGGTGACGGTGTTGCGACCTTTGAGCCCCTTGCGCACTTTGCGTGAGCGCTGTGCGCTGGCATAGCCCTTGGGGGTGAGGCCGGTGACTGACTTGAACACGCGATGGAAATGGAACGCACTCAGCCCGGCTTGCTGCGCCAGTTGGTCGAGGCTGGGCGGGGTTTCGGCGTGTTCGATCTGCCGACAAGCGTTGGCCACCAGTTCGGCGTGGCGTGCCGCGCGTTGCGTCTGGTCACCGGTCGCGCGTTTGCTTGGGCGATAGCCTGCGGCTTCGGCCTGTTGAGGTGTCTCAAAGAATTCGACGTTTTCCGGGCGCGGCAAGCGCGAGGCACTGCTGGGGCGGCAATACACACCGGTGGTTTTTACCCCATAGACAAACAGCGCGTCGGCCTGAGGATCACGGGCGAGGATCGCTGCCCAGCGCGGGTCATGTTCGTTATTCATTGCCTGCTCTCATGACGGGTCACGGCCAGATTAGTCGTGTCGCGGCGGCCTGGCACTCTGAAGCTTGCGGTCAAATCAGCCGGCGGTGCGAAAGGTCAGGTTGATGCGTTGCGGGCCCATGACCGGATGCGTGCCGTCCTTGACCGGCATGACTCCGTGGAAGCGCAGACGATCGACCCCGCCCCACACCACTACATCGCCATGGAACAACGAGATTTTTTGCGGCTTGTCGCTGCGTGCATGGCCGCCGAACAGGAAGATCGCCGGCAGCCCCAGCGACACGGAAACCACCGGCGCGGTATAGCAGCGTTCGTTCTTGTCCTGGTGCAACGACATCTTCGCCCCCGGCACATAACGGTTGATCAGGCAGGCATCGGGCACAAAATCGCTGAACCCGGCGTCGGCCGCCGCGTGTGCCGCCAGTTGGCGCAACGTTTCGGGCATGGCTGGCCAGGGGTGGCCACTGCGCGGGTCAAGCGCGGTGTAGCGGTAGCCGCTGGGATCGGTGGTCCAACCCAGTTCTCCGCAACTGCTCAGCGCGGCTGACATGGTGAAACCACCGGGCGTGACCATTTGCCGAAACGGCGACTGAGCCAGCACGCAGCGCAACGCTGGCAGAAGATGCTCAATCCAGGGTAGGGCATAGCCCCTCAGAACGTGGGACTGTTCGCCAATCTGCTCACGCCCTGCGGGTTGTTGCAGGGCGTCGTCGGCGAACAGGTCGACGGTCGGGCCGGGCATGGGCTTACAGCGCCTTGCTCACGTTGATGTCAGTGATTTCATCGCTGGCGTCGTGAATCTTCGCCAGTACTAGCTTGGCTTCTTCGACGCTGTTGCTGTGCAGTTGGGCAAACTCAAAGCGGCGTTCGCCGTTGAGTTTGTACTTGATGACGTATTTGGTCGTGGTCACAGCTTTTTTCCTGTCGAGTGTTCGGGTCAGCTCAATTTGCTGTTGGTGCGACGAACGATGCGGATCTTGTGGGACGGCGCAGGTTTGCGGGTAACGCTGATGGCGCGGCGCGTCACAACGTCCAGGGTGATGTTCCAGAAACCGGTGCTCGGCGCGGTGATTTTCGCCGGGAACTTGTCGAACGCGCCGCCGTGGTAGGTGTGACGGCCGCCATTCTTGAAGCTGCGAAAATTCGCATCGCTCATCAGACGAATATTACAAGTCTGTGAGCATTCGATGACGACAATATCTCCCTCGTTGAGGTGCTCACGCTGGTGGATGAATTTCATGGGCGGGTGTCTCCAGAAGGGCTTTTTCTGAAAAATCAGAACGATACGTAGGTTAAGATAGAGTTTATCAGCCCCAGCGCGTTTATTATCGGGCCGTCGTCGACGACTTCGACAATTTAAAACAGTTATTTACCGAGTAATCAGGGATAAATCCTACGTTGGCGGGAGAAAATTACCATCCCCGCTGTCCTAGGGTCTTTATCGGAGGTTTTATATGAAGTGGAGTGTGTTGGTTCTGGCCTTGGCGATTGGTGGGTGTGCTTCGGTTGCAGATATCAAGCAGACCCCCCCGACCTTGGCGGTCATTTCAGGGAAAAAACCGCAGGAATATGCCGCCTGTGTGGTACGCAAATTGTCGACTACCCGCCGGCCGCCGCAGATCGAGCCGCATAAAAACGGCGTGCAGGTGATTGTGCCGCAGAAATTCTCCGCTGACCCGTCGGCTATTTTCGAGATTGACGAGCGCTCCAGCGGCAGCAGCATCAAGCTCTACGAGAGCATGTCCAATGTGCCGATCCGCCCGGGCGATGTGAAGAAGGCCGGGGAGGACTGCATTTCCGGCTGAGGCCGCGCGTTTACACGGTCCGTTTGAATCCGATAAAGAAGCCTGACACTGCCGTTGCAGTGTCGGGCTTTTTTTTGGTGGTTTCGCAGTTGTCGCGGCGGGAAGGTTCTCCTACCATTTGTAGGCTTATTACATAAACGCCTAAATATATAACTATAAAAAATGGAGCCGTGATGATGTCTCTGGAACGAGTACTGATAGGCAGTGCGCTGATGTTGCTGCTGGGCAATGCCCACGCGCTGGATGGGAAGAAGATATTCACCGAGGGTGGCTCGCAGCCGGGCGCCATGCCCTGCGTAGCCTGCCATGGCGCCGATGGCGCGGGGCTCGCCGCCGCGGGCTTCCCCAGGTTGGCGGGGTTGCCGGCCCTGTATGTGCGTAAACAGTTGGAAGACTTCAAGCGCGGCACGCGTGCCAACCCGGTGATGCAACCCTTGGCGAATGCCCTCACTGACGCTGAGATCGACGCTGTCAGCCAGGCGCTGGCGGCGATGCCAGGCGCCGTCCCGCAACCGATCCATCGCAGCGAGATGCCTATCGGTGCTGCGCAAAAGCTCGCCCAGCAGGGCGCCTGGGAGCGGCAGATTCCGGCATGTGCAAGTTGCCATGGTCCTGCCGGTACGGGTGTCGGCGACGCGTTCCCGCCTCTTGCCGGTCAGCCTGCCACCTACCTGGCAGCACAGTTGACGGCCTGGCAAAACGGCACCCGTCACAACGACCCGAATGATCTGATGGGCCACATCGCAAAATCCCTGACCCCGGATGAAGTACAGGGCGTGGCCCAGTATTTCGCCTCACTGAAACTGGAGGCCAAGCCATGAGCCCGTTTGTTTTAGTTCTAGGACTGTTGGGTCTGCCGTCCGCCCACGCCGCTACGATCGCCATGGAAGACCAGTCGCAGTTGCAGCCTTCTGCCGGCCATGCGGCTGTCAGTCAATTCCAGCCGCCCCAAGAGAGCGAGCTGCCTGACAATGCCTACGGCAAGCTGGTCAAGGAGGGCTACGCGTTGTTCGTGGATACCAAACGCCTGGCGCCGACATTCGTCGGTAACGGGCTCAACTGCAGCAATTGCCACCTGGATCAGGGCCGCCTGGCCAACTCGGCGCCGCTGTGGGGCGCCTACCCGATGTATCCGGCCTATCGAAAGAAGAACGACAAGGTCAACACCTTTGCCGAGCGGTTGCAGGGGTGTTTCCAATTCAGCATGAACGGCGGTACGCCGCCGACCGCTGATAGTCGCGAAATTACCGCGCTCTCGGTGTACGCCTACTGGCTGGCCAGCAAAGCACCGTTGGGCGTGGAGTTACCAGGCCGTGGGTATCCCGACGTGGCCCAACCGGCCAAAGGTTATGACCTGTCCGGGGGCGCGCAGGTTTACAAAGGGCAATGCGCCGTCTGCCATGGCCCCGAAGGGCAGGGCCAGAAGGTCGGTGACAGTTACGTGATGCCACCGTTGTGGGGTAAGGACTCCTACAATTGGGGCGCCGGCATGCACCGCATCAATACTGCGGCGTCCTTCATCAAGCACAACATGCCGCTGGGCAAGGGTGGCAGCCTGAGCGACCAGCAAGCCTGGGACGTGGCGGCCTACGTCAACAGCCACGAGCGACCGCAGGACCCGCGGCTGGTTGACGGTTCCGTGGAAAAAACCCGGGTCAAATTCCACGCCAACGATGGGGTCAATCTCTACGGCCAAACCGTAGAAGGCGTGTTGATTGGGCAGGGCATCCGTTAGACTCACGCCCAATCAACGCAAAAATGCCGCGCAAACCCTCGGTTTGTGCGGCATGTGTCTTTTTTGGGAAGTCTTTCATGAAGCGTGAACACGTCAGGGCTCGCCAGGCCGAAGGTCAGATATCGGCCACTCACATCATCCAGAACCCGGCTGACCTCGGGGAATGGATCGTATTCTTCAAGAAAAGCGGCGGTCGCAGTTTTTTCCTGGTGGACGATCAGGATGAAGTCGAATCTTTCTCGCGCCTGGATGACCTGGTGGAGACCGTCCGTGGCCTGGGTATCAAGTTTGCCGATATCCAGCTGTAGACGTAACGCTTACTTGCAGACCACCACCACACTGCGGCTTTTGAAGTTGCCCACGTCCTGGCCCAGGGTCTTTTCACTTTCCTTGAGCGAAGGCGTGCCTTCGGTACCGACGATACGGTAGCCGGTGCCCGCACAAGAGGCGTCGGCCTTTTCGTAGCAACTGGCCCAGGAATTGGCTTCGCCCGAGCAGTCGATGGTCAGGCCTTGTTCGCCGTTTTTCAGGTAGACATCAGACGTGGTCGTGCAGCCGGCGAGCGCCAATACCGCAGTGAGTGCCAGAATCTTGTTCATGTGTGTTCATCATCGAGGGTGTTGGAGGGTGCGCTGACACTGTCGTGGGGCGTTTCGACGAGACTATAGCGAACTGCCATCTACGTATAGACATGTCTCGTTCTGAAAGTCAGGTGTAAGCCTATTCCAGGGTTATACAAAAGATACAAAAAAGCCCCGTTCACCGGGGCTTTTTTACGCAGCTTCCAAGGCTTACTTGCCCTTCGGTCGCTTGCTCGATGCGTGGCCCGCTTCATCCACAAACACTTCTGCAACCGCAGTTGCCTGGCTCTCGGTCGCGAATGCGCCAGCGACGCTGTCGCCGTGGAAGTTGATCAGGTGCCAACCGTCCGCTCGCTTAGTGATCAGGTAGCCGTTCACGCCTTTGGGTTCTGACATCTATTAACAATCTCGTAGTCTGGTTCAAGGGCGTAATGATAGCGCCAATTGTCGCGCCACCGCCCAAGTTATTCCAGGTCAATGTTTGCGGCGCCGAAGCGTGCTAAAAGGGTTGCAGCCCTTTTCAAGCCACAGGGCTACGCTGTTTTTGTCGGGGTATTGGTGAAGCTCTTTGTAGGATTAGCGGAACTTACGCCGACATTTTTTCTCTATGATGACATCGCAACGCCAGCAGGACCCATTGTAAGGTGACTGCGGCCTGATTAGACTGCGCCGAATTCCGTACGCACAGCCCTTTGTAAGGACCCATATGATCAAGAAATGCTTGTTCCCAGCAGCCGGTTACGGCACTCGCTTCTTGCCAGCGACCAAGGCCATGCCCAAAGAGATGCTGCCGGTGGTGAACAAGCCACTGATCCAGTACGGCGTCGAAGAGGCTCTGGATGCCGGTTTGAATGAAATCTCTATCGTCACCGGCCGTGGTAAGCGCGCGCTGGAAGACCACTTCGACATCAGCTACGAGCTGGAAAACCAGATCAAAGGCACCGACAAGGAAAAATACCTGGTTGGTATCCGCAAGCTGCTCGACGAGTGCTCGTTCTCCTACACCCGTCAAACCCAGATGAAAGGCCTCGGCCACGCCATCCTGACCGGCCGTCCGCTGATCGGTGACGAACCGTTCGCCGTGGTACTGGCCGACGACCTGTGTGTGAACCTGGAAGGCGACGGCGTACTGACCCAGATGGTCAAGCTGTACCAGAAGTACCGTTGCACCATCGTCGCGGTTCAAGAGGTCGATCCTCAAGAAACCAACAAGTACGGCGTGATTGCCGGCGACGACATCGGCGATGGCCTGATCCGCGTGCGCGACATGGTCGAGAAGCCAGCGCCTGAAGATGCTCCGTCGAACCTGGCGATCATCGGTCGTTACATCCTGACCCCGGACATCTTCAAGCTGATCGAAGAAACCGAGCCGGGCAAGGGTGGCGAGATCCAGATTACCGACGCCCTGTTGAAGCAGGCCAAAGACGGTTGCGTGATCGCGTACAAGTTCAAGGGTCGTCGTTTTGACTGCGGTGGCGCCGAAGGCTACATCGAAGCGACCAACTTCTGCTACGAGCACTTCTACAAGACTGGCAAGGCTTACTGATTCACGGTTGCCCGCTTGTTGTAAGAGAAAGCCACCTTCGGGTGGCTTTTTCGTTTTTCACCCCCAACTAAGTCGGTATGCTGATTGCCTGCCGAGGAGAGTGAAATGGCCTACGATTTTGACCTGTATGTAATTGGCGCCGGTTCCGGCGGTGTTCGTGCTGCGCGCTTTGCCGCCGGTTTTGGCGCCAAGGTGGCCGTGGCGGAAAGCCGCTACCTGGGTGGCACGTGTGTGAACGTCGGCTGCGTGCCGAAGAAACTGCTGGTCTACGGCGCGCATTTTGCCGAAGACTTCGAGCAGGCCAGCGGTTTCGGCTGGTCTCTGGGGGAGGCGAACTTTGACTGGGCGACCCTGATCGCCAACAAGGACCGCGAGATCAACCGCCTCAACGGCATCTATCGCAACCTGCTGGTCAACAGCGGCGTGACCCTGCATGAAGGGCATGCGCGACTGGTCGATCCGCATCAGGTGGAAATCAATGGCGAGCGCTTCACGGCCAGGCACATCCTGATCGCGACCGGCGGCTGGCCGCAGATCCCGCAGATACCGGGGCATGAGCACGCGATCGGTTCCAATGAAGCGTTCTTCCTCAAAACGCTGCCCAAGCGCGTGCTGGTGGTTGGCGGTGGCTATATCGCCGTTGAGTTCGCCGGAATTTTCCATGGTTTGGGTGCGCAGACGTCTTTGCTGTATCGCGGCGACTTGTTCCTGCGCGGTTTTGACGGTGCGGTGCGCAAGCATCTGCAGGAAGAATTGACCAAGCGTGGCCTGGATCTGCAGTTCAATGCCGATATCGAACGAATCGACAAGCAAGCCGACGGCAGCCTCAAGGCCACCCTCAAAGACGGGCGCGTGCTGGAAACAGACTGCGTGTTCTACGCCACTGGCCGTCGGCCGATGCTGGATAACCTGGGCCTGGAAAACACCGGGGTCAAACTGGATAAGCGCGGTTTTGTCGAAGTGGATGACCTGTACCAGACCGCCGAATCGTCGATCCTGGCGATTGGCGATGTGATCGGTCGCGTGCAGTTGACCCCAGTGGCCCTGGCCGAAGGCATGGCCGTGGCGCGTCGCTTGTTCAAGCCGGAGCAGTATCGCCCGGTGGACTACGCGATGATCCCGACGGCCGTGTTCAGCCTGCCGAACATCGGTACGGTCGGTCTGAGCGAGGAAGATGCGAAGGGCAAAGGCTATAAGGTGAAGGTTTTCGAAAGCCGTTTCCGGCCGATGAAGCTGACATTGACCGGCTGCCAGGAAAAAACCCTGATGAAACTGGTGGTCGACGCCGACACCGACAGGGTCCTGGGTTGCCATATGGTCGGCCCGGACGCCGGGGAAATCGTGCAGGGCTTGGCGATCGCGCTCAAGGCGGGCGCGACCAAGCAGCATTTTGATGAAACCATTGGCGTACACCCGACGGCGGCCGAAGAGTTCGTCACCATGCGAACGCCCGTGGCCGACTGATCAGGTGCTGGGCGTTGCCTCGGCGGTCGCTGCAACGGCGGCTGTCAGACGCAACGCCTCGATGCTGGCCTGAGCCTTGATCAGGTCCAGCTCCAGCGCCTTGTTGGCCTGCTGGAATTCGCTCAACGCGGCTTGGCGTGACTGACTGTCTTGCACCGCGACCCGCAGGCGTTCCTGGAGCAGGGTGCGTTCGCTGTCGATCTGCTTCAACTGTTCGCTCAGGTTGAGTTGCTGCGCCTGGTCCTTGCGCACTTGCTCCTGCAGTGCCGCCAACTCCTTCACCGTCACCCGATGTTCGATCAGCAGGCGCTCGTTGTCGCGGTGCAACTGGGTGATCTCGTCCTGGCGCACCATGGCGCTCTGCTGGGCCTGGCGCAGTTCCGCCTGGACCTGTTGCACCTGGCCTTCGTGGCGTCGCTGCTCCTGTTCGCGCTGTTCTTTGATGGCGTTGCGGTAATGCTCCAGGGCATCCCGAGCGTGCAAGTGTTTGTCTTCCAGTGAGCGAATCTGTTCGTCCTTGTCGCTGATGCGCAGCTCGTAGTCACTGCACGCCTGGCTCAACCCGGCGTTACGGGTTTGTTCGGTCTGCAGGCTGGTGTTGGTGGTTTGCAGGGCTGCGCTTTCTTCGGCAAGGGCCGCGGCCTGGATATCGAATTGCTGTTGCAGTTGGTTGTGGGCTGCTTGCAGCGTTTCGAGCTGGGCGAGCAGGGCGGTTTTCTGTTGCTCGAATTGCGCCAGGGCCAAGTCGATGGGCTCTTGGGCTTTCTCTTTCAGGCGCTGGGCAAGCCGTGCCACCAATTCGCCGAGTTCATCGTCGATGGGCGCTTCGGTGATGGTCTGCCGCGTTTCGCTCTCGTCCAGTTCCTTCAAGTAGCGATGAATCGTGGTTTTCGAGCCGGTATTGCCCATTTCGATGCGTACTGCATCGATGCTGGGGTTTTCGCCGCGGGCGAGGATCGCCAGGCGTGCCGTTTGAACGACTGCTTTGTTTATGCCGCCACGAGCCATGGGGTCTCCGTCGATTTAGTACTGTGGTACATGGTATGTATTTACATATCATATCATGAATAAAAACGAGTTAAAAATCATGATCTAACAGATGGGATATTGGCGTATTATCCCGTGTCAGCGCGGTTTTCACCGTGAGTGCGCCCTATCAGCAGTACGAAAAGGCTTTCATGAGCGATCTGGATCGTTACCTCAACGCCGCTACCCGCGATAACACGCGCCGCAGCTATCGCGCAGCCATCGAGCACTTCGAGGTGAGTTGGGGCGGATTCCTGCCCGCCACCAGTGACAGCGTGGCGCGTTACCTCGTGGCCCATGCCGGGGTGTTGGCGGTGAATACCTTGAAGTTGCGCCTTTCGGCATTGGCGCAATGGCATACGAGCCAGGGTTTTCCCGACCCGACCAAGGCGCCGGTCGTGCGCCAGGTGCTCAAGGGAATTCGCGCCGTACACCCGGCGCGGGAGAAGCAGGCGCAGCCGTTGCAGCTCAAGCATCTGGAACAGGTGGTTGCGTGCCTGGAAGGGGAGGCGCGCGCAGCGAGCGAAGCCCAGGACCCCGCCCGGCTGTTGCGCGCCAAACGCGACAGCGCATTGATCCTGCTCGGCTTCTGGCGCGGCTTTCGCAGTGATGAGTTGTGCCGATTGAGCATCGAGCACGTTCAGGCCGTGCCCGGGGCCGGTATCAGCCTGTACCTGCCACGCAGCAAAAGCGACCGCGACAACCTCGGCAAGACCTACCAAACCCCGGCATTGCTGCGGCTGTGCCCGGTGCAGGCCTACAGTGAATGGCTCAGCGCTTCGGCGCTGGTCCGCGGCCCGGTGTTTCGCGGGATTGACCGCTGGGGCAACCTGGGCGAGGCGGGGTTGCACCCCAACAGCGTGATCCCGCTGTTGCGCCAGGCTCTGGAGCGTGCGGGTATTGCGGCCGAGCACTACACCAGCCACTCCCTGCGTCGGGGCTTTGCCACGTGGGCCCATCGCAGTGGTTGGGATTTGAAGTCGTTGATGAGTTACGTCGGCTGGAACGACATGAAATCCGCCATGCGCTATGTTGAAGCGACACCCTTTCTAGGCATGACCCTGGCAACTGCGCCGCTGATTTGAGGTTTCTTCTATTAACACTGTCGACTGATAGAGAAAGCCAATCGCGAGCATCAGGTTTGCCAATGAGCCATCGGCCAAGAGAGTGGGTAGGATTCACTTCATCAACTTACCAACCCCTGACGGAGAGTCAACGATGCCTATCATCAACAGCCAAGTAAAACCGTTCAAAGCGACCGCCTACAAAAACGGCAACTTCGTAGACGTGTCTGATGCTGACCTGAAAGGCAAATGGTCCGTAGTGTTCTTCTACCCGGCCGACTTCACCTTCGTTTGCCCGACCGAGCTGGAAGACCTGGCTGACAACTACGCCGAATTCCAGAAGCTGGGCGTCGAAATCTACAGCATTTCCACCGACACCCACTTTGCCCACGCTGCCTGGCACAACACCTCGCCAGCCATCGGCAAGATCCAGTACACCATGATCGGCGACCCAACCCTGACCATCTCCCGCAACTTCGACGTGCTGATCGAAGAAGCCGGCCTGGCAGACCGCGGTACTTTCGTGATCAACCCAGAAGGTCAGATCAAGATCGTTGAACTGAACGACGGCGGTGTTGGTCGTGACGCTTCCGAGCTGCTGCGCAAAATCAAAGCCGCTCAGTACGTCGCTGCCCACCCAGGCGAAGTGTGCCCAGCCAAGTGGAAAGAAGGCGAAGCCACCTTGGCTCCGTCCCTGGACCTGGTCGGCAAGATCTAAGTCTGTGACACATCAAGGGCGGGATTCCGCACCTAAGTAAGCTGCAACCGCCCTCAAAAACGCCCGGGCGAGATTCGCTCGGGCGTTTTTTTACCAAATTCAAAGGAATCGCCCGTATGTTGGACGCCAATCTTAAAGCTCAGTTGAAGTCATACCTGGAACGGGTCACCCAGCCGATTGAGATCGTCGCCTCCCTCGATGACGGCGCGAAATCCCAGGAAATGCTTGCACTTTTGCAGGACGTAACCAGCCTCACCACGCTGATTACCCTGAAAACCGAGGGTGACGATGCACGCAAGCCCTCGTTCTCCATCAACCGCCCGGGTGCCGAGATCAGCCTGCGTTTTGCCGGCATCCCCATGGGGCATGAATTCACTTCGCTGGTGTTGGCCCTGCTGCAAGTCGGTGGCCACCCGTCGAAGGCCAGTGTCGAAGTGATTGAACAGATTCGCGCGCTCAAAGGCGAGTTCAGCTTCGAGACTTACTTCTCGCTGTCATGCCAGAACTGCCCGGACGTGGTCCAGGCGCTGAACCTGATGGCCGTGCTGAACCCGAACATCAAGCATGTGGCCATCGACGGCGCGCTGTTCCAGGCCGAAGTCGATGAGCGCCAGGTCATGGCCGTGCCAAGCGTCTACCTCAACGGTGTGAACTTCGGTCAGGGCCGCATGGGCCTGGAAGAAATCCTCGCCAAGCTCGACACCAGCGGTATCGAAAAAGCCGCCGAGAAGATCAGTGCCAAAGCCGCATTCGATGTGCTGGTGGTCGGCGGTGGCCCGGCCGGTTCGGCGGCGGCTATCTACGCTGCGCGCAAAGGTATCCGTACCGGTGTGGCGGCCGAGCGTTTTGGCGGCCAGGTGCTGGACACCATGTCCATCGAGAACTTTATCTCGGTACAGGAAACCGAAGGGCCGAAACTGGCCAGCGCGCTTGAAGCTCATGTGCGTCAGTACGACGTGGACATCATGAACCTGCAGCGTGCCAGCAGCCTGGTGCCGGCGAAAAATGCCGGTGACTTGCACGAAATCCGTTTTGAAAGCGGTGCGACGCTCAAGTCGAAGACGGTGATCCTGGCTACCGGCGCCCGCTGGCGTGAAATG
This sequence comes from Pseudomonas sp. GW704-F2, assembly GCF_059423025.1. NCBI lineage: Bacteria > Pseudomonadati > Pseudomonadota > Gammaproteobacteria > Pseudomonadales > Pseudomonadaceae > Pseudomonas > Pseudomonas sp. GW704-F2. The sequence goes on from NZ_JBWKXO010000003.1 coordinate 146,711, forward strand.
GGCGTTCCGGGCGAGCAGGAATACAAGGCCAAGGGCGTGTGTTTCTGCCCGCACTGTGATGGCCCGCTGTTCAAGGGCAAGCGCGTAGCGGTGATTGGTGGCGGTAACTCCGGCGTCGAAGCGGCCATCGACCTGGCCGGCATCGTCAGCCACGTGACCTTGCTCGAATTCGACAGCAAGCTGCGGGCTGATGCTGTGTTGCAACGCAAGCTGTTCAGCCTGCCGAATGTCGAGGTGATAACCAGCGCACTGACCAGTGAAGTTAAAGGCGATGGCCAGAAAGTCACCGGCCTGGTGTACAAGAATCGCGACAATGGCGAGTTCACGACCATCGGCCTGGAAGGCATCTTTGTGCAGATCGGTTTGTTGCCCAACACCGATTGGCTCAAAGGCACCGTCGAGCTGTCGCCCCGGGGCGAGATCATTGTCGATGCGCGTGGCGAAACGTCACTGCCGGGTGTATTCGCTGCCGGTGACGTCACCACTGTGCCGTACAAGCAGATCGTGATTGCGGTGGGCGAGGGCGCTAAGGCTTCGCTGAGCGCGTTCGATCACCTGATCCGGACCTCGGCGCCGGCCTGAAGTCCGCGCCGTAAATAAAAAACCCCGTGTGTAAACATGGGGTTTTTTATTTCAGGATGGTTTCGGTAGCGTATTTTGCTGGGCTACGCCACTGCCCGATACACAAGGTCTGCACCTTCAGTGCGGGTTTTATTTCTGAGACATCACCTCAAACGCTGCCGGGTATCGGTCGCCCGAGATGTTTTCGGGCGAGAACGTCGCTTCGAGCCAGGTGCATTCCTCTTCGGTCAATTTCAGGCGGGTCGCAGCGACGTTCTGCTCCAGATGTTCGAGGCGTTTCGCACCGGGGATCGGAATGATGTCGTTGCCCCGGGCCAGCACCCAAGCCAGGGCGACTTGCGCGGCGCTCACTCCTTTTGCGGCGGCGATTTCTTCGATCACGCTCACCAACTTGCGGTTTGCCTCGACGTGCCCAGGCTGGAAGCGCGGCAGATTGTGTCGGAAATCTCCCGCTTCCAGCGTGGCGGTAACGGGCGCCTTGCCGGTCAGGAAGCCGCGGCCGAGCGGGCTGAACGGCACGAAGGAAATGCCCAGCTCGCGGCAGGTGTCGAGAACGCCATTGGTTTCGACATCACGCGTCCACAGAGAATATTCGCTCTGTAACGCGGTGATCGGGTGGATGGCATGGGCTCGGCGCAGCGTATCGGCAGAGACTTCGGAAAGGCCGATCGCGCGAACCTTGCCCTCGGTGACCAGTTCGGCCATTGCTCCGACACTCTCTTCGATGGGCACCGCTGGGTCGACACGGTGCAGATAATAGAGATCGATGACGTCGGTATCGAGGCGCTTCAGCGAAGCGTGCGCGACGGCCCGGGCATTTTCGGGACGGCCATCCGTTCCGGTGATTTCACCGAAATCGTTCCGATCCCGGTTGTAGATGAAGCCAAACTTCGTCGCGATGACCACGCGTTCCCGATACGGCTTGAGCGCCTTGCCCAGAAGTATCTCGTTGCGATACGGGCCATAAACCTCGGCAGTATCGAAGAAGGTTACGCCAAGTTCGACTGCACGATGCAGTGTCTGGATTGAACTGGCTTCATCTTGGACGCCATAGGCCTGGCTCAGTCCCATGCAGCCCAAACCGATGGCCGAGACGTCGATTTTGCCTAATTTGCGATGTTCCATAACGTGTTCCTCTGTGAAGTTAGCCGGAATACGAACAGGGTAGAGCGAGCGACTAGTACTGATAATCCGTGCAAGCGAGATTGTGTTGATCTAAAATTTAGAACAATGGACAGAACACAGCTCTCCCAACTCGTCGTTTTCGTCGCCGTCGCCAAGACAGGCAGCTTTCGCGCGGCGGCCGATCAACTCGGCATCGCGCCTTCTGCGGTCAGCCATGCGGTCTCCACGTTAGAGGGCGCCTTGGGGCTGCGCCTATTGGCAAGGACCACACGCTCGACACGCCCGACAGAGGAGGGCGAACGCCTTCTGGCACGGGTCGCAGGCCCCCTCGCCGAAATCGAAACCGGGTTCGCGGAAGTTACGGAGGATGCTGTTGCTCCTTCTGGTCCCTTACGGATCACGATGCCGCTCCTCGCTGTCCAGGAAGTCATCATGCGTCGACTGCCGGCATTCGTGGCGCTCTATCCTACGATTGAGCTCGACATTCGCGTTTCGGATACGTTTGAGAACATAGTCGAGGAAGGGTGTGACGCCGGGATCAGGCTCGGGGAGAGCCTGGAGATCGACATGATCGCGGTACGTGCTGGTGGGGCACGGCGCGGCATGATCGTTGGGGCCCCGGCTTACTTCGCCGGGCATCCCAAGCCTCTGCACCCCCGCGACCTGGCCGCACACAACTGCATCCGCCGCAGGTTCCAGAGTGGCCGTATCTACCGCTGGGAATTGGAGCGCGACGGGCATGCCGTCAGTGTCGGGGTGAACGGCAATCTGATCCTGCCACAGCAGGAACTGATGAGGCAGGCCGCCCTCGACGGCATTGGGCTGGCTTTTTTGTTTGAGGAAAGCGTTTTGGCCGATGTCCGCGCAGGCAGGCTGATTTCCGTCATGGAAGAGTGGTGTCCACCCTTCGATGGCTTTTATATCTACTATCCTTCCCGGCGACTGATGCGTCCTGCATTGCGGGCCTTCATAGAATTCTTTCGTTATGGAGAGTCTGCGTAACACGCCATTCGTGGCACGCTTGGGGATTGCGCGATGACGTCCGCCGGCCTGGGTCGTGTCATTGCGATTGCCGGGGCCTGGTTCTGACATGCCCACGCGTGCAACCGCTGCACACCCATATGGCCCCCAGCCCACCAAAGCGCCAGTGCTTCAGTGAGCGGAGGGCTGCGCCGTGTAGGTTTTCTTGGCGTCTCATGTCCTCACGCTAGGCGTGGCATCGGACATTTTGATGGCGTCGGATTTTTACAGCGGCGTGGGCTGAATGATCTCAACCCAGTAAGCGTCCGGGTCCTTGATGAACGCCAGGCTTTTCATGCGGCCATCGCTCAGGCGCTTCTGGAAGTCGCAGCCGAGGGCTTCGAAGCGCTCGCATGCGGCCACGATATCCGGCACCGAAATGCAGATATGGCCAAAGCCGCGTGGGTCGGTGTTGCCGTTATGGTATGCGAAGTCGGCGTCGTTTTCGGTGCCGTGGTTGTGGGTCAGTTCCAGGATGCCTGGGATCGAGTTCATCCACTGGGTCCGCTCGGCGGCGTCTGCGGGGATCCGGGCCTTGTCCACCAGTGCGAGGAAGTACAGGCTGAATTCGGCTTCCGGGAAGTCGCGCTTTTCGAGCAGCGAGAACCCGAGGACGCGGGTGTAGAAATCCAGGGATTTGGTGATGTCCTTGACCCGCAGCATGGTGTGGTTGAACACGAAGTTCGACGTGGCTGTGTCAGGCTGGGCGGTGACGCCCGGGAAAGTGTTCAGATCGTGCAGGCTCATGGGCCCTCCAGAAAAAAATGGGGCAAACGCGGCGTGAGATGAGCGGTGCGTTCCCTTGGCTTGCGGCAAGCATTCGTGCGGCTGGGCCATGATACGCAAGGCCCGCCCGCCGCGCCAAATGAAAAAGCCCACGCAGGCCTTGCGAGCCGCAGGGGCTGGGCCGCAAACTTCGGCGCTTGAACCTGGGATGTTTTTGTAATGAGCGAATGTCGTACAGCGTTGTTGAGCACGTTGTGTTTGTTCTTGGGTAGCCCTATGGCGCTGGCGGCCGAACCGGAAATTCACTGGCCCAGCGGCTGGCAGATCGAGGAAGTGGAGCCTGCCGGGGAGACGCCCGCCAACACTCAACCGGTGTCTCGGCAACGGGCAATCAAGAATGATGAAAATGGCGCGACAGTGATGGTCATGGAGTTGACGGGCACGCCGATCGAGGCCGGGCATGCCGTCAATCTTGAGGGCGTTTTACTGGAAATGCGCAAGTCCATCCAGAAAGACTTTGCCCAGGGCGGCTATCAAAGTGTGTGCAGCAAGATGCATCCTACAACATTGAGTCGTCTTGAGGCGCTGGAAACTACTTGTGTGATTACCGAGAACGGCCGCCACGTACTCTCGCAAACATTGGTGGGCGCTGTTGATACCGATAAAGCCTTTGTTTTTTCATACGCAGGGCAGGCGCAAGCATACGAAGCGAGCAAGGATGAAGTCCGTTCGGTGCGTGACAGCCTGAAACTTTGAAAAGGCCCCACGGTAAGCGTTTTTGAACAAAGTGAAATGTTATTTAAGTTCGCATTCGAACGTTTAAACCAAAAAAGCCCCGCTGTTGCGGGGCTCTTTGCAAGTGCGTTGTCGATCAGCCGCGAAGCCAGGAATCTACAGTGGCAGCGCCGTACTGTTCTTTCCAGGCTTTCAGGCCGCGGTGGTTGCCGCCTTTGGTCTCGATCAGTTCGCCGGTGTGCGGGTTCTGGTAAACCTTGACCACGCGTGCGCGACGCTGTTTTGGTGCGGTGGCGACCGCTGCGGCCTTGCCTGGGTTAGGGTCAAGGATGGAAATGATATCGCGCAGGCCCTTGCCATAGCTCTTCATCAACGCTTGCAGCTTTTCTTCGAATTCGATTTCTTTCTTCAGGCCAGCGTCGTTCTTCAGGGATTCCAGCTGGGCAAGCTGCTCTTGAAGGGCTTTTTCTGCTGCGCGAAATTCGGCGAGTCTGGACAAAATCTTTACTCCAATAGTGTATTTGGCTGATATCAACTGCAGATAACGCTATAAGCCAAGAGCTGTAAGGCGACTCAAGAAAGAAGCCTTCCTGCGAGTTCTGCACAGGTATGAAAAATTGTAGTAGTTAATCCGTCACGAGTAAATCATGTCTTTAGCTAATTAACACTCTTTCATCGGCGCGGTAGATGGCTATTCAATGGCTGATCAGGGATTTAATGAACTCGTCGCAGGGCAGCGGGCGCCCGAACAGGTAACCCTGCAGGAAATCCACGCCTTGTGCCGCCAGGTATTCACATTGCTCGATTGTTTCCACGCCTTCGGCAACGATGCCCAAGTCGAGCTTGCCGGACAGCTCTATGATGCTGTCCAGAATATGCCGCGAGAGTGCATCTACACCGATCATGGCGACAAAGCTTTGATCGATCTTCAAGTAGTCGACATTGAAGTTGCGCAAGTAGGCCAGGCTGGAGTGACCGGTACCGAAGTCATCGATTGCAATCATCACGCCCAGTTCATGCAGCGCATCGAACAGGCGGCGGGTGATGTCCGTAGGGTTGATCAGCTCGCGCTCGGTCAGTTCCAGCACCAAGGTTACCTGGCCAGGCGGGAAGGCCGCGAGAAACTCGCGACAGTCCTGCACCAGCGCCAAGTCCTGGCAATGACGCGCTGTGATATTCACGCCGATATGGAAGCCACGGGGAAAACGCTCGGCATGCGGCGCCAATTGCGCCGCCGTCTGGCGCAGCAGCGCGCGCGTCATGGGCACGATCAGGCCGCAATCCTCGGCCAGTGGAATGAACAGGTCCGGCCGCACCAGGCCTTCCTTGGGGTGGTTCCAGCGCATCAAGACTTCGCAGCCGGCCCACTCGCGCGTATCGCCGCGTACCACCGGCTGGAAATAGGCGACGAACTCATTGGCGCCCAGGGCCCGTTGCAGCTCGTGGGTCGGGGCCGACGAGCGTTTCTGCAGCCAGTGAGCCAGCACGCCCGCCAGTACACCGAAGAACACCACCAGGCTGAACAGCGCCGGGTAACGCTCCTGCATATAGCGCCAGGTTTCCCCGGCCGGCATGCCGGCGTCGACACTGTAGTGATAACGCGGCGACACCAGATGGTGATGGGCCACGGCAAATACCGGTAGCGCCGTGTCCTGCACCTTGCCGTCAGCGCCCATCCAGTGCGGCCCGACCTGCAGGACCAGCTCTGCGTGGCGGCTGATCAGGCGTAGGGCGTTGGTCAGGTGATAGCCGTCAATCGACGCAAAGGCGCCTTGATCGCCGTCGACCAGGCGGTATACCAGCAGCGCGGTATCCGGTGTGACCGGGTTGCCATCCATCAACCACAAGCGCCCATCAACATAATCGCCCGGGTTGACCAGCGATTCATAACCACCGCCGAACAAGGAACTGCAATAGATGTTTTTCTGCCAGGACAAGGTGGTTGCCCGGACAAACGGCCGGCGCGTGACTTGCTCGCGCAGTGCCAGCTGCACGCCGCTGTCACAGGGCTGACCGGCCAGTGGCAGCAAGGCTTGGGCGGCGAGGGCGGTGTTGTCGAGCATCAGGTCGAACTGGCGCACCGCTTCCTGGGCCATCTGCGCGGTACTTTGTTGCAGCGTGCGTTCAGCCTGCCAGTGCAGGATGAGTATGCCCAGGCCGATTGGCAGCAGCGCGCTGAGTGCGCTGATCAGGTAGCGGGTGGCGCGTTTTTGCGGGCCGTTGACGGTCAGGGGCATGGGGCGAACGGTCTGTGGTGGGGGGCGGAACGCCGCAAGGCGCAGGATTAACTCGATGATAGATGGCCGGGCTCAATTAAGCTCGCCGCGGCAGAGAAATCCACGCTTTGTGCAACTTGAATAAAGGCCAGGGTTGCCGGTGTCGACTGGCGTTGATCCAGCACCGCCAGGCCAACTTCGCGGCTGACCGGCGGCGACAGCGGGCGCACGGTGTAGCGCGCATCCGGCGTTTCGGGCAGCGACGCCTGCGCCACCACGCTGACGCCGTCGCCGCGACTCACCGCCTCCAGGGTGCTGAGCAATTGCGAACAGCGATAACGCACATTCGGGGTCAACCGGGCGCTGTCGAACAGTCGCGAAACCAGTTCCAGCGAGCCGGCTTCGGTGAGGATGAACGGGTCAGTGCACAGCGCCTTCAGTGCCACGCAAGGGCGTTCGGCCAAGGGGTGGGCGGCGGGCAAAAGGGCGACCATCTGGTCTTTGAACAGCGCAAACGTATCGAATCGTTCTTGCTCCAGTACCACAAACCCGACGTCGATACGCCGCTCATCCAGCCATTGGATCACTTGGCGATCCGGGCCTTCGTCGACATGCACTTCAATGCCCGGATGCTGTAGCCGATAGCGCTTAAGAATGCGCGGCAGCAGGCGATTGGATGAGGTGGGGCCGAAAGAGCCGATGCGCAGCGTACCGCGTTTCATCCCGCGCGCGTCGCAGGCTTCCTGCTGCAAGGTGTCGGCCACGCCGAGCAACGTGCGGGCGCGCATCAGCAGTTGCCGGCCGATGTCGCTGAGCTCGATTGGGGACTGATGGCGTCGAAACAACTCCACCCCCAGCTCTTGCTCCAGGGCTTTGATCGCATGGGACACGGCAGACTGACTGATCCCCAGGCGAAGGGCCGCACTGGTGAAACCTTGCAGTTCGGCGACCCGCGAGAATATTTCCAATTGCGTGAGGGTCATGAGTATTTACTCATTTTACGATGATTGATCATTAGCTGGAGGATACGCCAATCCTACAGGCCACAGAGCAACCCACCGATGACATCTTCCCCCGACCGCTCGACTTACCTGAAGCTCACCGCTGTGACCATGATCTGGGGCGGGACCTTTGTGGCCGGCCGCTACCTGGCGGCTGACCTTGACCCGCTGCTGGCCGCGACCCTGCGTTTTCTATCGGCGAGCGTTGCACTGTTGCTGTTCATGGCCTGCGCACGCGTGCGCCTGACTCGCCCTGACGCCAGGCAATGGGCGCGCCTGGCCGTGTTGGGTTTTTTCGGCATCTTTTTCTACAACCTGTGCTTCTTTTACGGCCTGCATTACATCAATGCATCGCGAGCCTCCTTGATCGTGGCCCTAAACCCCGCAGTGATCGGCGTGGCTTCATGGTGGCTGTTCAAGGAGCGCTTGGGCGCGGCCAAGTGGCTGGGGATTGCCTTGTGCCTGGTCGGCGCAGGCACGGTGATTGTCAGCCGCAATCCCCAACTGTTGCAGGCCGCAGCCAACGCGTGGGTCGGCGATGTGCTGATCTTCGGCTGCGTGGTGGGGTGGGGCGTGTACTCATTGTGTTCCCGTGAGCTCAACCAGAGCCTGGGCGCGTTGCAAACGGTCACGTGGTCGATTCTGCTGGGGACAGTAATGCTGACGGCCACCACCTTCATCAGTGGCAGGATCAGCCTGAATGCGCTGGCCGCCGTGCATTGGCCGCAACTGTTCAGCCTGTTGTACCTCGGGGTGCTGGGCTCGGCGCTGGCGTATATCGGTTGGTACGACGGCATCCGCCGAATCGGCGCGACCCGCGCCGGTGTGTTTATCGCGCTGAATCCTCTGACCGCCGTCATTTGCGGCGCGGCGTTGCTGGATGAGCGACTGACTCTGCCGATGCTGTTGGGCGGCGCGGTGATCCTGCTCGGTATTTACCTGTGCAACAAACCCCTTGCTCCGAGTAGGCCAATGGGGATTTGATAAGAGTACGGACAAACGCTGTTACGCTGTGTAGAATCGATTTACGCATACAAGAATATGGACTTGCGCTCACGCAAGCCTCAGCCGTCAGAGACTGATGTACCCATGAAGCTACTCGGCTCCCCCCTCATCTTCGGTGACTTCCTCGCCCGCAGCGTGCGAGGTCTCTCGTGTGCGCCTCCCTCCCACTTCATCCTTGCTGGCAATTGACATCCGTTCATCCCAAGAATGAAGAGGCGCCGAAAATGGCTGACCAATACGAAAACCCAATGGGCCTGATGGGCTTTGAGTTCATCGAATTCGCATCACCCACCCCAGGCACCCTGGAGCCGATCTTCCAGATCATGGGCTTCAGCAAAGTCGCGACCCACCGTTCCAAGAACGTCGACCTGTATCGCCAGGGTGAGATCAACCTGATTCTCAACAATGAACCCAACAGCATCGCCTCCTACTTCGCGGCCGAGCACGGCCCATCGGTGTGCGGCATGGCGTTCCGTGTGAAGGACTCGCAAAAGGCCTACAACCGCGCCTTGGAACTGGGCGCCCAGCCGATCCATATCGACACCGGGCCGATGGAGCTGAACCTGCCGGCGATCAAGGGCATTGGCGGCGCGCCGTTGTACCTGATCGACCGTTTCGGTGAAGGCAGTTCGATCTACGACATTGATTTCGTCTACCTCGAAGGCGTAGAGCGCAACCCGGTCGGTGCCGGCCTCAAGGTCATCGATCACCTGACCCACAACGTGTATCGCGGGCGCATGGCCTACTGGGCCAACTTCTACGAGAAACTGTTCAACTTCCGTGAAGCGCGCTATTTCGATATCAAGGGCGAGTACACCGGCCTGACCTCCAAGGCCATGAGCGCCCCGGACGGCATGATCCGCATCCCGCTCAACGAAGAGTCGTCCAAGGGCGCCGGGCAGATCGAAGAGTTCCTGATGCAGTTCAACGGTGAAGGCATCCAGCACGTGGCGTTCCTCACCGACGACCTGGTCAAGACCTGGGACGCATTGAAGAAGATCGGCATGCGCTTCATGACCGCGCCGCCGGATACCTACTATGAAATGCTCGAAGGTCGCCTGCCGAACCATGGCGAGCCGGTGGACCAACTGCAAGCGCGCGGCATCCTGCTCGACGGTTCGTCCATTGAAGGCGACAAACGCCTGCTGTTGCAGATTTTCTCGGAAACCCTGATGGGCCCGGTGTTCTTCGAATTCATCCAGCGCAAGGGCGATGATGGCTTCGGCGAGGGCAATTTCAAGGCGCTGTTCGAGTCCATCGAGCGTGACCAGGTGCGCCGCGGTGTACTGAACACCGACTGATCACCTTCTCGTCACAACAAGCCCGGTCGAGGTCGCCTCTGCCGGGTTTTTTTGTACGCCAGGTGTGAGGAACCGTATTTCGAGCCGCGTCCACAAAGATGGCAGGGCCGCAGGAAACCTCCTGTGCCTTGATGCAGGGATGCCGAACTTCAGTAGTCACGTCGGGATACATTTTATGATCAATACATCCTATGCAAGCCAACATCCGCTTACCCCTTACGCGCAAAACGAGCCCGCAGTGTCCACTCGCCGCATCCGCTCGACCAGCGACTCGGACCCAGTCGACCAGGCGTTTCAAAACTACATGGAGCGCATACAGTCAGAGTTCCGCGACGGTTCGCTGAGTGCTGGCGGGCGAGCACTGGCGACTGCCGTCGTAAGGCCTGGCAAACCGGGAGCACCCGGTGTGCAGGTGTCGACCTTTGCCGTCGATGGCGTACAAGCCAAAGACATCGTCATGGCCAAGCGCACGCCGGCGACCGCCGAAGGGCCGAACTTTCTGATGTATTTGCCGGAGCAAGAAGGTCAGTCGTTTCACGCATTCAACACCCGTGAAGAAATGACAGCCTCGCTCAAGGCGGCGCTCAGCGATCCAAAGAAGGTGGACCAGCTTGCCGCACACTTCTCCAGTGACGCGGCGCCAAAGCAAGTGGAGCGTGTCAAGCGGGTGCTGGAAAAGTTTGCCGCTGGCGATCCCAATGCGGTGGTCGGCAGTTATGGGTATGAGAAGGGGGACATCTTTACGCGCCTGGACAAAGACGCCAGCACCCCGCCGGTGCCGGTCAACGGCCTGACCGACACGCGCCTCCACAACCTATCGCCGGACGGCACAGCCACCTACGTCGGGACGCGCGCGGATGGCAATAAGGTGCTTTATTATTATGACGGTTACGGCAACCTGCATGGCGGTAGCAAGGATGGTCCCTACTTAGTGCGTAACGGGCTGAACAATAACGACCCGCTCGTATTGATGACGCCCAAGGAATACAAAGCGGATCTCGGTAATCTTCTCCTGAGCAATGCGGGCGCCAATGATCTGAATGGGCTCTACGACGAGTTCCTCAAGCAGCTCAGAAACCCTGGCCATGGCCTGGGGACGGCGCTGGAGGCGTTGGGCGTTCCTGAAGACGTGGCTTATTCTATCGAAAAAATCGCCAAGAACCCGGTCACAGGCACGTTGCTCGAGCTGAACCAGGGCAATCGACTGGGCAATCTGTTTGGCGTCAAGAAAGAAGTGATGGATGCCTCCCTGGAAGAGATAGGCAATCAAGTGCAGAGCGACATCCCGATTTACAGCTCAAGGCGCGAGCAACTGAACGCCTTGGCCGACCTGTTGGAAAAGCAGTTTGGCACGCCTGTTCAGCCAACAGTCCAGGTGCAAACCCGCTGAATGGCGGCGCAGCCCTGAGCAGGAGGGCATGGATGCCCCCCAACGCTCTCGCACTTATGCCCTGCGTTGACGCACCAGGTGCTTGAAGCCTTCGTACACCAGCACCATCACCGCCAGCCAGATCGGGATGTAGGTCAGCCATTCGCCCGCCTTGATACCTTCACCCAGCAGCAACGCCACCCCCAGCAGCAGGACCGGCTCCACATAACTGAGCAACCCGAACAGGCTGAATGCGAGCAAGCGGCTGGCAATGATATAGCTCACCAGCGCCGAGGCACTGATGACGCCCAGCATCGGGATCAACGCGTACAGTTTCGGATGGGCCGCCATCACCGCAAAGCCCTGTTCGCCGCTTTGCACAAACCACCAGGCCACCGGCAGCATCAGCGCCATGTCCAGCCACAGCCCGCCCAAATGGTCGGTGGTCAGGTATTTGCGCACCACGAAATAGACCGGGTAACCGATGATCACCACCAGCGTGGCCCAGGAAAAACCACCGACCTGATACAGTTCGTTAAGCACCCCAAGGGCTGCAAAAAATACCGCGATCTGTTGCAGCCGCGACAAGCGTTCGCCGTACACCAGGCGCCCGGTCAGCACCATGGTCAGCGGCAGCAGGAAATAGCCCACCGACACATCCATGCTGCGCCCATTCAGCGGCGCCCACATGAACAGCCACAATTGCACGCCGAGCAGCGCCGAGGACACCACGATGCCGCCAATCAGTCGCGGCCTGGCCGCCAGCATCCGCAGCACGTCCCATACCCGTCGCCATTCGCCGCTGATGAGCATGAACACCGTCATGCACGGCATGGTGAGTAACATGCGCCAGCCGAAAATCTCCAGGCCACTCAAGGGCGTCAGCAGCGACGTGAAGTAATACATCACGGCAAACAACACCGAAGCCAAGACCGATAACACAACACCTTTAGACACGCTGTCCTCGCGAAAACCGTTGGATACAAAAGAGGGGGGATTTCAGCAGGGGAATATAGTGCTTTTGGCGTCAGAGGGTGGCTCTGTTTTGGGGCGTTTCATCCAGGTTTTGCTCACTGCCCTCGGCAGAAGGGCAGTGAACTGCGATTTTCCGGGGGTTACGTGCGTGCCATGCGGCCCGACACAAAGTGACCGACATCATTGAAGCCCGGGGTGGACGAGTGCCCCGGCGTCACCAGCGAGTCGATAAAGGCCTCGTCCTCAGCGGTGAGCTTCACATCCAGTGCGCCGGTGTACGCATCCCACTGCGCTTCGGTGCGCGGGCCGACAATCGCAGAGCTGACGGCCGCGTTGTTCAGTACCCAGGCGATTGCGAATTCGACAATCCCCACGCCACGTTCTTGGGCGTATTGCTGGATTTGCTGGGCAATGCGCAGCGACTCGACCCGCCATTCGGTTTCCAGAATGCGCTTGTCCTGCCGCGCGGCGCGGCTGCCGGCCTCGGGCGTGGCATCGGGTGCGTATTTTCCGCTGAGTACGCCACGGGCCAGTGGGCTGTAAGGCACCACGCCCAAGCCATAGGCGGCTGCGGCGGTGATCTGTTCGACCTCGGCCTGGCGATTGACGATGTTGTACAGCGGCTGGCTGATCACCGGCTTGTCCACGCCCAGGCGCTCGGCCACGCGAATCACTTCGGCAATGCGCCAGCCGCGGTAGTTGGACAGGCCCCAGTAACGGATCTTGCCCTGGCGAATCAGGTCGCCGATCGCCGATACGCTGACCTCCAGCGGGGTGTTGTGGTCTTCGCGGTGCAGGTAGTAGATATCCAGGTAGTCGGTGTCGAGGCGGGTCAGGCTGGCTTCCAGTGCATTGAAAATACGCTTGCGGCTCAAACCGCTGCGGTTGGGCAAACCGTCCGGTGGGCCAAAGCCGACCTTGGACGCCACCACCCAATCCTGACGCTGGCGGGCGATGGCTTCACCGACCAGCTCTTCCGAACGTCCGCCTGTATAAACGTCGGCGGTGTCGATGAAGTTGATGCCCTGGTCCCAGGCCTTGTCGATGATGCGCAACGAGTCTTCGGTGTTGGTCTGTTCGCCAAACATCATGGTGCCCAGGGTCAAGGCGCTGACCTTCAACCCGGATTGGCCCAACGTGCGATAAATCATACAAAGCTCCTCAAATCAGGAAAACGTGTGCCATGCAATACCAGACTCGCAGGCTCTGGGACAAGCCCTGGGCGCGTTTCTTCATACGCTCAGCAGCGTCCGGCAACGTGTCTGGAGGAAGCGATGCAACACTTTCACCCGTTCCGACACTTGCAGGCGATGGGGGCACATCAGATTGAAGGGCGTGGGTTCGCCCTGCCAGTCGGTCAACAGCGGCACCAGGCGTCCGGCCTGGATGTCGCTGGCGATATCCAGGTTGGCTTTATAGGCGATGCCATGCCCGGCCAATGCCCAGCGCCGCACGATTTCGCCGTCATCGCTCAAATAGTCGCCCGTCACCTCGACTTCCTGCAGCTCGGCGCCTTGGCGGAAGTACCAGGTGTTGTTGGCCCGCCCCTGGCGCATGTAGCGCAGCGTATTGTGTTGCGCCAGTTCTGCCGGCGTGCTCGGTGCGCCATGGCGCGCGAGGTAGGCGGGGCTGGCGCAGGCGATGCGGCGGTGGTCCGGCACCACTGGCAACGCCACCAGGCTGGAGTCACGGGGTACACCGAAGCGCAGCGCGATGTCGACGGTTTCGCGGAACAGGTCGGCGTTACTGTCGTTCAGCAACAGTTGAACGCGGATGTTCGGGTGCTCCAGCTTGAACTCATCCAGCCAGCCCAGCAGCACGTTGCGCCCGAAATCCGAAGGCGCGGCCAATTGCAGCCAACCGCTGAGGCTTTGGCCTTGTTGCTTGATCGCCTGTTCACCCTCGGACAGGGCTTCCAGGGCCACACGCACGCTGTCCAGATAGCGCCGGCCTTCCTCGGTCAGGCGCATGCTGCGGGTGGAGCGCGCCAGCAGCCGTATGCCCAGGCGGGTTTCCAGGCGCTTGAGCGCAATACTCGCGGCGGCCGGCGTGAGACTGAGGCTGCGCGCGGCCGCCGACAGGCTGCCGGTGTCGGCGCTGCGCACGAAGACTTCCAGGTCGAGAATCGAGCTCATTTGTAAAAATCCCTTAAATATCTTGTCGTTTTACCGGGATTTTTCGCTGATTGCCAAGCTGGGAAGATGAACGCTCATTTTTTGACCCAGGATCTTTCCCCATGACCCATTCCCTCAGCGGTAAAACTGTCATCGTTATCGGCGGCAGCAGCGGCATTGGCGCGGCAGTGGCCAAGGCGGCAGCCGCGCGTGGCGCGCAGGTGGTGCTGGCCGGACGGCGTGTGTCCTCCGGCGTCGATAACGGCGTGCGCAGCGAACCGGTGGACGTCACCGACAGCGCCTCGCTGCAACGCCTGTTCGAAGCCGTGGGGCACTTTGATCATCTGGTCTATACCGCCGGCCCGTCGGTGCGCGCCAAGAACCTGATCGACACCGACCTGGACGAAGCCCAGGATAATTTCAACGTTAAACTCTGGGGTTCGTTGCGTGCGATTCAACGGGCGCTGCCGTTCCTCGACGAGCACGGCAGCATCAGCCTGACCTCCGGTCAACTGGGGCGCAAATTGGCGCCCGGTCAGTTCATCAAGACCGGTATCAATGCCGCCACCGAAGCGCTGGGCAAGCAATTGGCCAAGGAGCTGGCACCGCGTCGGGTCAATGTGATCAGTCCTGGCGTGATCGACACGCCGGCGTATGCCGGGTTGGACGAAACGCAGCGCCTGGCGATGTTTGCCAAGGTGGAGGGCGCATTGCCAGTAGGTCGCGTCGGGCAGGCCGACGAAGTGGCGGCGGGGTTTGTGCTGGCCATGGAAAATGGCTTTATGACCGGCGCCGTGATCGATATCGACGGCGGCGGCCAGTTGTAAATCCCCAACCCAGAGTAGGAGCAAGCCTGCTCCAACTGTCAGACTTTGAGGGTGCGGGTCATACGCAGTGCCAACACACTGCCGCCGACGATCACCGCCGCCAGCAGGTACAGCGCGATATCCGTGGACCCGGTGGCATCCTTCACAAAGCCGACGATGTACGGGCTGAGGAAGCCGGCCATCTGGCCCATCGAGTTGATCAACGCCAGGCCACCGGCCGCCGCGCCCGCACTGAGCATGGCGGTGGGCACCGGCCAGAACATCGGCAGGCCGGTGAGGGCGCCCATGGTGGCGATGGTCAGGCCGAGAATGGCGATGGCCGGGGTGGTGGCGAAATTCACCGCGATCACCAGGCCCAGCGCGCCCATCAACATCGGCACCACCAAATGCCAGCGCCGCTCCTTGCGCAAGTCGGCGGAGCGGCCCACCAGCAACATGAACACCGCGGCCAGCAGGTAGGGAATCGCGCTGAGCCAGCCGATCACCAGGTTATCGCTGAAACCCAGGTTCTTGATGATCGACGGCAACCAGAAGTTGATCGCGTAGACGCCGCTCTGAATGCAGAAATAGATCAAGCCGAACGCCCAGATCGCCGGGTTCTTGAACACTTCGGCGAGGGAGTCGGTGGTGGTTTTCGGCTTGTTCGCCAGGTCAGTCGCGTGGTCGGCTTCCAGCATTGCGCGCTCATGCGGTTGGAGCCATTTGGCGTTGGCAAAGCTGTCGCTGAGCAGGAAGTAGGCGAGGGCGCCCAGGATTACGGTCGGGATGCCTTGCAACAGGAACATCCACTGCCAGCCGGCGAGCCCGCCTTGGCCGGCGCCGAAGTGGTTGAGTATCCAGCCGGAAAACGGGCTGCCCAGCAGGCCGGACACCGGAATCGCCGACATGAACAACGCCATGATCCGCCCACGGCGGAACGTCGGGAACCACTGCGAGAGATACAGCACCACACCGGGGAAGAAGCCGGCTTCGGCGGCACCGGTCAACAGGCGCAACGTATAGAAATGCGTCGGCGTGGTGACGAACAGCAGGCAGGTAGACAGCGTGCCCCAGACGATCATCATCAAGGCAATCCAGCGCCGCGGACCGAACTTGGTCAGCGCCAGGTTGCTCGGCACGCCACACAGCACGTAGCCGATAAAGAAGATCCCGGCACCCAGGCCGTACACGGTTTCGCTGAACTTCAACGCATCGAGCATCTGCAACTTGGCAAAGCCAACGTTCACCCGGTCAAGGTAGTTGAACAGGTAGCAGATAAAAATGAAGGGGATCAGGCGCAGGGTAATGCGCTTGTAGATGGCGTTTTTATCGTCATCGGTGGCCAGTGGGGCAACGGCGCTCTGTGACATGGGAGTCTCTCTTTATTATGATTTTTTGCGATGCGAGGGTAACGTTGATCGCCCCATGAGTCTCGGCCACCTGGCGGGGTGCTGTCTTTGTGCTCGCGCACAGTGAAGCATCCTTTGCGCTGTGCCGATGAACAACCGCCGCTTTCAAGGAAATTAGCCCCATGTTCGAGCTGGATCATGACCTGGCGCAGGATATCGTCGATCGCACCATGGCGATCCTGCCGCATAACGTCAACGTCATGGACAGCCAGGGCCTGATCCTCGGCAGCGGCGAGCCGGAGCGCATCAACACGCGGCATGAAGGCGCGCAACTGGTGTTGGCCAACGGCCGGGTGGTGGAGATCGACGGGCAGACCGCCAAGCACCTCAAGGGCGTGCAACCGGGCATCAACCTGCCGTTGATGCACGACCAGCGCCTGATCGGCGTGCTCGGCATTACCGGCGAGCCGGAGGGGCTGCGCACGTATGCCGAACTGGTACGCATGACCGCGGAAATGCTGGTCAGCCACCGGCATCAGCAAGCCGAGCAACAATGGCGACGCCAGCGCTGCGACGATCTGTTGGCGTTGCTGCTGGCCGACACCGGCGACTCGCCACGCCTGGTGGATGAGGCGCAGCAACTGGGGCTCAAGCCGCAGATGGCGCGCACGCCATATCTGTTCGAGTTGGGGGCGGGGCAGACGGCGGAAGCGTTGAGTGCCTGGTTGACGTCGCGCTATCCGGACAGTTGGTGCGTCAGCTCCGCGCAGTATTCGCTGCTGTGGTGCCGACCGGCGGCGGTGCCGGTGGACAATCCGCGCCTGCTGGAAAAGCTCGAAGGCCTGGGCTGGACGATTCTGCGGGTGGCGGTCGGTGGGCAAGCCGATGGCTTGGCGGGGTTGCGTCGTTGTTATCGACGCGTGGGCGACCTGCTGGCCTACGGCCGCGATGTCCTGCCGCATTCACGGCTGCTGATCCTCAACCGCTATCGCCTGCCGGTGATGCTCTGGCGGCATCGCAACGACGATGCTCTGGACGAATTGCTCAACCCGCTGCGAAAAGTGCTGGCCAAGGACAACAACGGCCAACTGCAGGCGACCTTGCGCAGTTGGTGCGAACACGACGGGCAAAGCCAGGCGTGCGCCGATGCGCTGGGCATTCACCGCAACAGCCTGCGCTACCGCATGGAGCGCATTGCCGAACTCAGCGGAGTCGACCCGTTGACGCTGGATGGCATGCTCGCGCTGTACCTTGGCGTCCAGCTGCTGCCCCAGGTTTTGTCGGAATGACCAACAAGCCGGGTTCGCACTTGTGCATCGGACCAGCGTCATTGCCGCTGCCAACTGGCAGCATGGGCGGCATAAAAACCGGAGAACGCCCATGAAAATCATCATCGCCCCCGATTCGTTCAAGGACAGCCTGAGTGCCGAAGGCGTCGCCCAGGCCATTGCCGAAGGCTTGGCGCAGGTCTGGCCGGATGCACGCGTGGTCCAGTGCCCGATGGCGGACGGTGGTGAAGGCACGGTGGAGTCGGTACTCGCCGCCTGCCAGGGCGAACTGCGGCACCAATCGGTGAAAGGCCCCTTGGGCGCTGCGGTTGACGCGCATTGGGGCTGGCTGGCCGACAGCCACACCGCACTCATCGAAATGGCCGAAGCCAGCGGCCTGCAATTGGTGGCGCCGGGGCAGCGCGACGCGTGCTCCACGACCACTTTCGGCACCGGCGAACTGATCCGCGCGGCCCTGGACGCCGGTGCCCGGCGTATCATCCTGGCGATTGGCGGCAGTGCCACCAACGATGGCGGCGCAGGCGCGATGCAGGCACTCGGCGTGCAGTTGTTCGATGCCGAGGGTCACCCTCTGGCACCGGGCGGCTTGGCTTTGGCCCGCCTGGCGCGGATCAGCCTGGAACAACTCGACCCGCGCCTGGCCCAGGTGCGCTTTGAAATCGCCGCCGACGTGAATAACCCGTTGTGCGGCCCCCATGGCGCCTCGGCGATTTTCGGCCCGCAAAAAGGCGCCGATCCGCAGCAGGTCGAACAACTCGACGCGGCCCTCGGCCATTTTGCCGACCATTGCGCCAAGGTCTTGCCCAATGACGTGCGCGACGAACCCGGCAGTGGCGCCGCCGGTGGCCTGGGGTTCGCCGCCAAGGCCTTCCTCGGTGCGCAGTTCCGTGCGGGGGTGGAGGTGGTCGCCGAACTGGTCGGCCTCGACGAAGCGATACGCGGCGCTGACCTTGTGATCACCGGTGAAGGTCGTTTCGACGCCCAGACGTTGCGCGGTAAAACGCCCTTCGGCGTGGCGCGCATCGCCCAGCGGCACCAGGTCCCGGTGATCGTGATCGCCGGCACGCTGGGTGAAGGCTACGAGCAGATGTACGCCCACGGCGTGGATGCAGCCTTCGCCTTGCCGTCCGGGCCGATGAGCCTGGAGCAGGCCTGCAGCGAGGCACCGCGCTTGTTGCGCGAGCGAGCGGCGGATGTTGCGCGGCTGTGGCGCCGCGCGGCGGGGTCAAGAACCTCGGCTTAGTCCCGTAACGCGAACGCCACCGCTGCCTGCGCATGCAGCACCGTGGTGTCGAGCAGCGGCAGGTCGCTGTGTTCGGGTTTGATCAGCAGGCCGATTTCCGTGCAGCCCAGGATGATTGCCTGGGCGCCGCGTGCGGCCAGGGAGGCGATCACGCGCTGATAGACCTGGCGTGACGCCTCGCTGATCACGCCGACGCACAATTCCTCATAGATGATCCGGTGGACGGCCTGGCGCTCGTTCGCATTGGGCACCAGCACGTTCAGGCCGTGGGCGGCCAGGCGCGAGGTGAGAAAGTCCTGTTCCATGGTGAACGCGGTGCCGAGTAAACCCACGGTCAGGGTGCCGGCGGCGACGGCCGCGGCGCCTGCGGCATCGGCAATATGCAGAAAGGGAATCGACACCGCCGCTTCGATCCGCGGCGCCACCAAATGCATGGTGTTGGTACACAGCACCACGCACTCGGCCCCCCCGGCTTGCAGGCGGCGCGCGGCATCCTCGAGGATCAGCGCGGCGTCGTCCCAGCGTCCGGCATGCTGGGCCTGTTCCACCGGACCGAAGTCCACGCTGTACATCAGCAGTTGCGCCGAACGCAGCGGACCGAGCTGGTCGCGCACGCGCTGGTTGATGATGCGGTAGTACTCGGCGCTGGACTCCCAGCTCATGCCGCCGATCAGGCCGATGGTGTGCATGCGATGCTCCTGACAAGAAATATCGCATCACCTTACCCATCGGCCGCCGAATAGTCATACGCAGTTGCGCGCCAAATCAGCGGAGCAGTTTCACATATCCAGATTGCCCCAGCCCGGCCTGGCTTGCTCCGCTGCCACCGCGTGGATCTGTTTGCCGGTGGCCAGCTCCACCCGGCGCGCCACCTCCGGGTCGTCGGCGAACGGAATCAAACTGGCCTCATCCAGCGTCTCCTCGGATTGACCGCGCAAACAGTACTCCACCGCGCCATACAGGCACACCACCATCAGAAAGCTCCACATCAGACGATCCTCGCGTCAAGCTGCGCGACCCGCAAGTCCGCGACCCGCACCGTGCGCCAGGTGTTGTAGGCCATCAGCAGCATGCCGCTGAGAAACAACACGCCACCGGCAAAGCGCACCACAAACCCCGGATGGCTGGCCTGCAAGGCCTCGACAAACGAGTAGGTGAGGGTGCCGTCATCGTTGATCGCACGCCACATCAGGCCCTGGGTAATGCCGTTGACCCACATCGAGGCGATGTACAGCACGGTGCCGATGGTCGCCAGCCAGAAGTGCAGGTTGATCAGCGTCACGCTGTGCATCTGCTGGCGGCCGAAGACTTTCGGGATCATGTGGTACAGCGAGCCGAAGGTGATCATCGCCACCCAGCCCAACGCGCCGGCATGGACGTGGCCGATGGTCCAGTCAGTGTAGTGGGAGAGGGCGTTGACGGTCTTGATCGCCATCATCGGCCCTTCGAACGTCGACATGCCGTAGAACGCCAGCGACAACACCAAAAAGCGCAGGATCGGGTCGCTGCGCAACTTATGCCAGGCGCCCGACAAGGTCATCATGCCGTTGATCATGCCGCCCCAGCTCGGTGCGAGCAGGATCAGTGACATCGCCATGCCCAGCGACTGCGCCCAGTCCGGCAGCGCCGTGTAATGCAAGTGGTGCGGACCGGCCCAGATGTACAAGGTGATCAGTGCCCAGAAATGCACGATGGACAGGCGATAGGAATACACCGGCCGTCCGACTTGTTTCGGCACGAAGTAGTACATCATCCCCAGGAAGCCGGTGGTCAGGAAAAAGCCCACGGCGTTATGCCCGTACCACCATTGCACCATCGCATCGGTGGCGCCGGAATACACCGGGTAGGACTTGAACCAGTCCACCGGAATCGCCAGGTGGTTGACCACATGCAGCATGGCGATCACCAGGATGAACGCGCCGAAAAACCAGTTGCCCACGTAGATGTGCCGGGTCTGGCGCCGTACCACGGTGGTGAAAAACACAATGGCGTAGGCCACCCACACCACCGTCATCCATACCGCGCCGGAGAATTCGATCTCGGCGTATTCCTTGGTGGTGGTGTAGCCCAACGGCAGGCTGATCAACATGATCACGATGACCGATTGCCAACCCCAGAAGGTAAATGCGGCGAGCTTGTCGGAAAACAGCCGCACCTGGCAGGTGCGCTGTACCGCGTAATAACTGGCGGCGAACTGCGCGCTGCCGGCGAACCCGAAGATCACCAGGCTGGTGTGCAACGGTCGTAGTCGGCCAAAAGTCGTCCAGGGCAAATCGAGGTTCATTTCCGGCCAGACCAGCTGCGAAGCGATCCACACGCCCATGGCCATGCCCACCACGCCCCAGACGATGGTGGCGATCACGAATTGGCGGACGACCTTGTAGTTATAGGCCTGTCCGATTGTTGCTGTGCTCATGCTCAGTCCTCCCACGGTTCCAAGTGGCAGGCACTGTAGGAAGTGTGGGTAAAACAAAACAGACTCAGAAAAAGCTGATTACTACGGATCAGTTTATTTGGCGTGAAAGCACGGCTTATAGCCCATCTGATCCGCTTTTTAAGCCTGCACCTGAATCTTTAATGCCCTGCGCCGCAGGCGCATAGTCGCCGCCTCTAGAAGCCGCGCCCTGGGACGCGGCCAACCCTGATGAGGCGGTGATATGTACCAGTACGATGCATACGACCGGGCGCTGGTGTTCGAGCGCGTGGCGCAATTTCGTGATCAGGTCGAGCGTTTTATCGCCGGCGACTTGAGCGAAGAAGAGTTTCTGCCCTTGCGCCTGCAGAACGGCCTGTACCTGCAAAAGCATGCCTACATGCTGCGGGTGGCGATTCCCTACGGCACCTTGAGCGCCGAACAGATGCGTACCCTGGCCAGCATCGCCCGCGACTACGACCGTGGCTACGGCCACTTCACCACCCGGCAGAACCTGCAGTTCAACTGGATCGAGCTGCACCAGGTGCCCGACATCCTCGAACGCCTGGCCCAAGTGGACATGCATGCGATCCAGACCTCCGGTAACTGCGTGCGCAATATCACCACCGAAGCCTTTGCCGGGGTCGCGGCCGACGAGCTGCTGGACCCGCGCCCGTTGGCGGAGATTCTGCGCCAGTGGTCGACCATCAACCCGGAATTCCTGTTCCTGCCGCGCAAGTTCAAGATCGCCATCTGCTCGGCCCGCGAAGACCGCGCGGCGATCATGATGCATGACATCGGCCTGTACCTTTACCGTGATGACCAAGGCGAGATGCTGTTGCGCGTGATGGTGGGCGGCGGCCTGGGCCGCACGCCGATCCTCGGCTTGCAGATTCGCGAGGGCTTGCCGTGGCGGCACCTGCTGTCCTACGTCGAGGCGGTGTTGCGGGTGTACAACCGGCATGGCCGGCGGGACAACAAGTACAAGGCGCGCATCAAAATCCTGGTCAAGGCGCTGGGGATCGACGCGTTTTCCCAGGAGGTGGAGGAAGAATGGCAGTACCTGCGCGATGGCCCGGCGCAGTTGACCGATGCCGAATACGCGCGGGTGGCGTCGGCCTTCGTGCCGCCGGCGTATGCGTCGCTCAGCGATACCAGCCTGGCCTACGGCACCGAACTGGCCGACAACCCGGGCTTTGCGCGCTGGGTCAGCCGCAACGTCATGCCGCATAAAGTCGCGGGCTACGCCAGCGTGGTGTTGTCCACCAAACCCGGTATCAGCGCGCCGCCCGGCGACGTCAGCGCCCCGCAAATGGAGGCCGTGGCCGAGTGGGCGGAGCAGTTCGGTTTTGGCGAAATCCGCATCGCCCATGAACAGAACATCGTGTTGCCGGATGTGCCCAAGGAGCATCTGCATGCCGTGTGGCGCCTGGCCTGCGAACACGGTCTGGGCGCGGCGAATATCGGCCTGTTGACCGACATCATCGCCTGCCCCGGCGGTGACTTCTGCGCCCTGGCCAATGCCAAGTCGATCCCCATCGCCCAGGCGATCCAGCAGCGCTTCGATAACCTCGACTACCTGCACGACCTGGGTGACATCAGCCTGAACATCTCGGGTTGCATCAATGCCTGCGGCCATCACCACATCGGCAATATCGGCATCCTGGGCGTCGATAAGAATGGCAGTGAGTGGTATCAGATCACCCTCGGCGGGGCCCAGGGCAAACACAGTTCACTGGGCAAAGTGATCGGCCCGTCGTTCAGCGCCGCCGAGATTCCGGATGTGATCGAGCGCGTGATCAGCACCTTCGTGCGCTACCGCGAAAGCGAAGAGCGCTTTGTCGATACCGTGCAGCGCATTGGCCTGGAGCCGTTCAAGGAGCAGGTGTACGCGGAGCAGCCGGCATGAACAATCTGTTGAAGCTTGAGCCGGGGCAGGCGCGTCTGGTGGCGGATGATCCGTGGGTGTTGGTGCGTGACGAGGTGCCGGACGGCGCTGCACTGATCCTGCCGCTGGCGTCCTATGCGCCGGGGCATGGCGTGTGGCTGGGCCCGGATGATGAGGTCGAACAGCTGCAGCCCTGGCTCGCCACGCTGCCGCTGATTGCCCTGGATTTCCCCAGCTTTCGTGACGGCCGCGCCTATAGCCAGGCCTATCTGTTGCGTACGCGTATGGGCTGGCGAGGCGAGTTGCGGGCGATTGGCGATGTGCTACGCGATCAGCTCAGCCATATGCGCCAGTGCGGGTTCGATGCGTTTGCGGTGCGCGCGGACAAATCGGCTGAAGACGCCCTGAAAGGGCTGGCGGGGATGAGCGTGCAGTACGGGCGTAGCGTGATCGAGCCGCGCCCGCTGTTTCGCAGGCGTTAATCATACGGTGAGTTGCCGCATCTGCCATGATCGCGGTTCGCACTACGGCTCACCCGAGGAAAACCGCAATGGATGATGTACAGCAACTGGGCGAGATGCTTCGTCATTACGCCGATAGCGAAGCGCACAAAAAACAGCAGTTCGAGGTGCAATCGGCGCGCTGGGCACTAAAGCTCGGCGAGCTGTTCCAGCAGATCGAACAATGGCTGGAACCGGTCAATACCGCTGGTTTGCTTGAAGTCCACCGTGAAGCGTATGTCGCCAGCGGCCCGAGCGTTCCGGTGGAGACATCGCCGTTCAAGAGCGAAAAACTCACCGTGCAGATCACCGGCAAGAATGTGGAGTTCGTGCCGGACGTGATGGGCGTCGGCGGCTTGATTTCGGTGTCGGTCATGGGCCTGACGGCGGCACGGCACGGCAGTGTTTCACTGGTGCTGCCGGCGGATAAAAACGACTGGTTGTGGAAGAAAACCAACGGTTTGAAAGACCCGGACACCTTCGCCTTCAACGCGAACTTCCTGGCCGCGCAGTTGCAGAGCCTGATCCCGCGCGAACGCAGCTGAGCTTTTCAGCGCTTTTTCCCAGGATTGGCTATACCTACAGCTCAACGTTCTGATGATGACTGCCAAGGAGTTCGATGATGAAACTAAGGCTAATGATCAGCACGCTCTGCATCGCCACGATCGGGATGGTGGGCTGTGCCAGCCAAGTCACGCAACCGGATGAGTATTCAGGATTCCTGTCCGATTACAGCCGCCTCAAGCCGGCCAAGTCGCCTTCGGGCGTCGAGGTGCTGCGTTGGGTCGATCCGAAACTGGATATGCGCCGCTACAACGCGGTGTATATCGAACCGACGCAGTTTTACCCCAGGCCCCAAGCCACCGCGAAAATTCCTGAGAGCACGTTGCGTGGCATCAATGACTACTTCAACCAGGCCCTCAAGCGCGAAGTCGGCAAGTCATTGCCCCTTGCCCAAGGGCCCGGCGCCGGAGTGTTAGTGGTGCGTGCGGCGATTACGGCAGTCAGCAGCAAAACCCAGGGCCTGAAACCTTATGAGTTCGTGCCGGTCGCCCTGGTGGCCGCTGCGGTGAGTAGCGGCACCGGCATCCGCGACCAGGACACGGTACTGGGCACCGAGGCGCAGTTTCTCGACGGCGCCAATGGCAAGGTGGTTGCGGAGGTAGTACGCAAGGGCACCGGCAAGCCGCTGGAAAACGACTCGCAGGTGATGACGCCCAATGACGTGAAAAGCGTGATCGACGGTTGGGCGTCGGATTTGCATCAGTCGTATCTGAAACTGAAAAAGCGGTAAGTCGCCGACAGTATCACTTCAGTGGCGTCAGCGGCGGCAGCTTCCACTGGCCGTTGTTCGCCTCGGGTTTGGGCAGGTACAGGCGCAACACCGCGTAGAACGGGCCGGGCGGTGCCGGCAACCAGTTGCTCTGTTCGGCTTTTGGCGGTTCGTGGTGTTGCAGCGCCAGGGTCAGGCCGCCATCGGCGTCCAGTTTGAGGTTGGGCAACATCCGCGAATTGATCACATAGCGCTTTTTGTGGTTGGGCACCAGCAACTTGGTCTTGGCGTTGTACAGGGTCAGTGACCAGAAGGCGTCGACCGGCGGCAGTTGGTCCTTGGCGAAGTGGACGGTGTAGCTATGGCGCGCGCCGTTGGCGGGCTTGCCTTCACTGTCGACGACGTAATTGAAGTAGGTGGCTTCATCGGCAGAGTTGCCGAAAAGCCCCACCTCGGCACCGGCATAGCGGTACAGGTCGTTGTTTTTCAGGTGATCGCGGTTGCCGAACAAGTCGCCTATGGCGACCTGCTGGGTGTCGAGTTTGTCTTTTTTGAACGCCGCGAACTCAGCCTTGGCGTCGGCGATCCCGTCTTCCAGCGCTTTACGCTGTTCGGCGCTCAACTGGTTGACCTTGAACGGCGCGCCCGGTGCGATGCCGATGGTGGCAAAGCGTGCGAGCTGGTCTTTCTCGCTGTCCTGGGGGGCAGCGAAGGCGAGCATGAAGTTCAAGTAGCGAAACAGTTGCGGGCCTTCGGTCATGTTGGCCAGCGGCTTGGGCCAATCGATCTTCGGCGCTTTGGCCGGGGCGGCTTGTTTCACATAGCTGCTGAGCGACTGCACTTTGTAGCCATTCTGGATCTGCTTGACCTTGTTCAGGTCCTTTTCATCAAACAACTGCGTGCGGTACAGCGCATAAGCGAGGTTACTTTCGCTATACACCACACGATCCACATCGACCGGCTGCTGACCTTTCCAGTCGGGCCCGGCGATCATGTAGTGGCCGCCATTGTTGCCGGTGCTGCGCGTGCCCAGGTACGCGAAGTTATGCGTATAGAGGTCGACCAGTTGCACCGAGTAATAGCGGTTGTCTTCGATCTTGGGCAGCGTCAGCACCAGCGGCTCGCTACGCAGGTCCATCCAGACGAAGGAGTAGGGCGTGTCGGGGTTCGGCGTGGCCAGTGTGGTGTCTTTGGGGGTGAAGACCTGGGCGGTGTTGCCGATATGGTTAAACGGTGCCTTGAAGTTGACGCCGCCCTTGTCGACCGCCTGGGTGTAGAGCGTTTTGTACATTTCCACGACCGGGTAACCATACAAATAGGCTTCCTTGGCGATTGCCCGAGCCTCAGAGGGGGTGGCCGTGAAGTCGGCCCAGGCGCCAGAGCTCATGAGTATCGAGAGGCTCGCCAACAGCAGGCGCGTCGGTTTTCCAATCATCTTGTTGCGTCCTTCCAGAGGGCTTGTGAGGAGTACTATTGAATGGTGTGGCAAAGCGGCGAGTTTCCAACTTTATTGGCCGAACGTCACGTTAATCCCGGTATGACCTACAGCTTGACGTAAAAATGCCGCCCCTGTGGGCGGCATTGGACAAAAACGCAACGTCAGGCTGCGTCAAGCATTTGCTTAACCTTATTGCGCAATTGATCGATGGAGAACGGCTTGGCGATCGATTGCATGCCCGGCTGAACCTCGATGCTCTCGGGATAACCACTGGCAAACAGGACCGGCAGTTGCGGGCGCAGTTTACGCGCCTGGGTGGCCAAGTCCCGGCCGTTCATATCGGGCAGGCCGACATCGGTCATCATCAGATCAATGACTTCATTTGTGTTCTCTACGAATTCAAGCGCCGATTTGGCGTCTTCAGCCTCCAGCACACGGAACCCCAGCTCTTCGAGTACATCGACGATCAGCATACGCACAATGGAGTCGTCTTCGACTACGAGAATGGTTGAGGTGGGTGCCGACATAGTGAACATTCCTGAAAAAGTGAAGGTGCTGGGCGCGACAGGTCTAAAGGCAATCCACTAGTGAGTAGCGACAAGGCCAGCAAGTTCCGAAAAATTGCTGGCATTGTGAGCTTCGCGCCGGAGAATGTCGCGTCAGGGGCGGAAAAACTACAACGGGACCGACGCGATACGGTGGACCTGTGCGGAATCGCGGTAGAACTGCATGTCACCGGACTCAAAATAACTCACTTGATACTCAGGCGTGCCCGGATTCGTACCGTAAGCCCGATGCTGAAACGGGCTGGTGCCGCGGTTCAGGGTACGTTCCAGGCCATTTTTCATGGCCTCGGCCGAGTCAAATTGGGCCATCCCGAAATTCGGATCGAAGTAGAACCAGACGGGTTTGTCGTCACGCACCATGACGCCGGCCAGCAGGGCGTGATCCTTCGTTGCAATCCTCAGGCTCCTTGGCGGGCTCGCATCGGTCAGCTCGGTGGCGATCTGATGATAGGGGATCTGCCTGGGCTGCTTGCCCATATGAAAGGTATCCACGTGTTTGACTGCTTCATGAAACGACCTGAGGGTGCGGATGAACTGCGTCGCCACAGGGTCCCGTGGATCGGCGGCCGCCTTGAACATATTGCCCAGGTAGGTCGTCTCTTGGCCCGATTGCATGGACAGTGCCAGGGTATTGGCGATACCCGCACATTCGCCTGGTGAAGCCAGATTGACTTGGCTGAGGTAAAACTCCTGGGGCATCGGGGTCAAGGTACCGCCGACGGCGTGGATATCCCGCTGGAACAGGGTAAAGCCTTCCTGGATCAGTCTGACTTTCTTGCGTTCGATCTGTTTGACCAGCGTGCCGACGTCTTCGGCGCCCAGCCACCCACGGGAGACCAGCATCTGAAGCTCGAGAATCGTCGAGTCTGACGAGAAGCCCGGCACCTTGTGCGGGTCACCGTTCGCATAGCCGGCGTTGAAGTCGGAAACCTTCTCGGGGCGTTGCGCGCGTTTCAACTCGTTTTCGAACTCTTTGGGTGCATATTGACCGAGTACGGTCGGCGGGCCCTCCGGCGACTGTATTTCGCCCGCCAGCTTCTTGTAGAGCCAGTCGGTGAAGCTCTGGTTGATCTGCCCCTTCGCCGACACCGTGGTGGGTGCGAAGCCCTGGAGTGGCCCGCCGTAGGCGCGCATTTTTTCCGCGTCGAAGGCATACCATTGGCCATTTTTCAGCACCGCGGCACCGTCGATACTGTGTTCGCCGATCTTCACGGTGCCTGTGGCGACGACGCCATGCTCGTTGCTGGCGGCTTTGAGCAGGTCGTAACGGCCTGACGCGCCACGCAATGCGTTCACACCTTGCGCGCCTTTGGCGCCGAGGAACTTGAGCCCGCCACCGGCCAGGCGGGCCCCGCCAACCGCCAGGTCGCCTGCGCCGCTCAGCGGGTTGAATGCGCCGAACGTGGCCATGCCGATGACTTTGGCCGACCGTGCCACCTTGGTCGCGGCCGAAACGGTGGTCCCTGCGATCTTGACCACTTTTCCGGCCGCACCCACACCCGCCGTCACGATGCCGAAAGCGTCCAGGCTCAGATCGATCAAGCCTTCAGCAATGTTGCCGTTGCGGAAGTGGTTGATCGCGGAGCGCAAAGGGACCAGGTCCAACAGGAAGTTTTCAATCATGTCGGACCGGTTCCGAATATTGTCGTCGGTGGTGAGGCCACGCGCCTGTTGCTTGATTGCCGGATCATCGAGGTTGATATGTTCAACGAAGGCATCGGCGATCAGTTGGACGCGGGGCGAGGCGAAGGTATCGCTGGGTGAATCGCCAGGCGGTGTCTGTTCTGTGTCAAGCGTGGTTTGACCGGCGCTGGGGGTGAACACCTTTGTTTCGGAGACGATATTCGCCTTCCTTGAAGAGCCAGGCTGTGCCTGCCACTGCGGAATACTGCGGATAGCGCCGGCGTTGAAGTCGATCTCATAGGCCGTGGTCACCCCACCGCGCTCGATCCTTACCAGTAGTTCTTCGCCTTTGGGCAGCTCGGTTTTGTCACTGAACAAACCCAGCCCAAGTTTATGGGCGTGATTTTGATAAAAAGAGACGTTGCCATATTCAAAGTTTTTTCGGTCGTCTGCCGGCAACTGGCTGATCAAGTGCTTGATATACGTGCCGACGGCGTTCTTCTTTTCCTCGATCACCTGCTTGAATTGCGACTCGAACGCCGTGGCCACCCCAAACTCGGGATTGGCGTTCAACGCCCCCACGGGGATACGGCTGTCACGGGAGCCGTAGACCGCGTCGGGTCCAACGTCCATCATCGCGACATCCAGCAGCGAGTGCACGCCCGGCACCTGATTTCTACGCCGGATATCCCCGCCCGGCATATGGGTGACGCGAATCAAGGGTTCTTCGAACAGCGCCTCCTTGTCGGGAAAGCGTTGTTTCAGCTCGGCCAATGCCATCGCTTTACGGGACGGGATGTCTTTGTCGAAGGCCTCTGAGGCGGCCAGCATCACGGACTGGCGTTCGCTGAAGCGAGTCACCAGGTTGTTCAGTTCATCGGACGCGTACAGATGCTCGGCTTTTTTCTCCAGCAGGCCATTGGCCGTGCCCCAATCGATCAAGGCGTTACGTTGAGCGGTGTTCGTCATGTTCACGTCTGCGCCGCTGGCGTGTTCGGCTTCCAGCATGACTGCGGCGAAGCTCATATTGGCGACCCGGCCGGGTATGTGCGCGTCGACCATCGTCGCGGCGATTGCGAGGTTGACCCAGGCCGGGCTGCCAAAGGTCACGCTGTCGGGAATGTCCTTGACCAGAAATACCGGCGCACGACCCGCCAGCAGCAGTTGGGCGGCTGCGCCAGCCAGTTCTGGGCTGGTTTTACCCTGAGCCACCAGGTGTTGGCGCAGGGCATCGACGATCTGGGCGGCCGACTTGCCCCTGAGTGAGTCGTCGGCCAGGTCGAAGCCGGCCACGTTGTTGCGTTGGGGGGCGGTGATGGACTCTGGGTCCAGCTGCAGTATCACGGCCGCGAGCAGGTAATCGAGGCTGCTGCTATCGGTGGCAATGCCCTGCATCTGTTCCTGAAGCGCGTGGCCCAATGATTGTGCTTCTGGCGAACTGACAAGGGCGTTCAACGTCGCGCCCGGGCTCGTCAGCGCTTCGGCCGCGAGAGGGGTTCGATGCCGCAGGAACTCCAGTATCCCGCCAGTGGTGTGCTTGAGCGGCTGTTTTTGCCCAAGAGGGTCGGTGTAATCCAGGGTGCGGGTGCGCAAGCGCTGTTGCTCATCGGCGCTCAAGGGCACCGGCCAGCTGAGGGCGCCGCCCAGGTTACCCAACGGGTGCGCCTGGGATCGGACGGCCATGGCGTCCGACAGCCCGGTCAGGGATAAATGGCTATAGGGTGAAAGCAATCCTCCCTGGCGATTGATAAAGCTATCCACGCTGGTGCTGCCGCCGACTTCGCTGTGATAAGCCGAGTCGGGGTGAACGTCCATCGGCGTGGTCTTGAGGGCTGCCTGCACGGCCGGGGTGGAGGCGTCAGGCCCAAGCCGCAGGGCGATTTCGTTGAGTTTGTCGGCGAGTGTTTTGAGGTTGTGATAATGCCCCAGCTTCGCCTTGAGGCTGGCGCTTTGCGCGACGGTGGCGCTGGCTGGCGGCTGCACCGTTGGCGCGGGCGAATCGTGGCTGGGGACGGGTGTCAACGTCGGCGGTGTAGCGGCGGGTATTGCGGGTGGCGTGGAGAGCGGCATCAATGAAACGCTGGGGAGGGTTTGCAAGGAAATAGTCATACGAGCACCGTTTTGTTGAACAGAAGGTGAGCGCCTTTCTCGCGGAGTTTCCTTATTCCCAAGACGCTTTAGTCTGTGGAAAGGCTGATCAACCAGGTTCCGGTTCAGCACGGGCGGAGTGTGAGCAACTGAAACTGTGACGGGATGTGGGCGGCGTTCAGGGTGCCGTTGCCCGATTACGGCGTTTCGGGTTGCAGCGGTTTATGGCAGAAAAATAGCGTTCAACCGCAACTTTGGGGCAAACTCCCGGTTTTTCCGCATTTGGCCAAGGCATGCCCATGACTCCCGCGTCGATCGTCGATGAAAAGAGCTTTCGTAAGCTGTTGAGCCGCAACGTCGCACTGCCCCTCGGTGTAGGTGTGCTCAGCGCGGTGTTTTTTGTGTGCCTGATCACTTATTTGTTGTCGGTGATCCAGTGGGTAGAGCACACCGACCGGGTCATCAATAACCTCAACGAAACGTCCAAGCTGACGGTTGACCTGGAAACCGGCATGCGCGGCTTCCTGATCACCGGCGACGAGCATTTCCTCGACCCCTATGAAGTGGCCAAGCCGCGGATCATTGCTGACTTACACAATTTGCAGGAACTGGCGGCGGACAACCCCCAGCAGGTAGATCGCCTCAAGCGCCTGGAAAGCCTGCAACTGGAGTGGAACAACTACGCCCAGTCGATGATTGATATGCAGCGCGAGAACGGCGACTACCGCGGCGCGGTGAAAGCCGGCCGGGGTAAACGCCTGACCGATGAGATTCGCAATGAATACGACGATGCGGTGGCGATGGAGCAACAGTTCCGGATTACCCGCAACGCGGAAGTCACCCGTACCACCCTCATCAGCGTCACCCTGTACTTGGTGTTCGTGCTGGGGCTGAGCGGCTTTCTGGCTTACATTGGTCGTAAAAATCTACTAGCACTTTCAGATAGTTACAGTGCGAACTTCGCGTCGCAACAGAAGATCGCACTGCGTCTGGAGCAACAAGCTTGGCTGCGCAATGGCCAGACCGAACTGGCCGAACAGGTGCTCGGTCAACTGACCCTGAACATGTTGGGGCGCAATATCCTGCAGTTCTTTGCCCAGTACATGGGCTCGGTGGTGGCGGCGCTGTATGTGCGTGAAGAGCACGGCGGCCTCAAGCGCGTGGCCGCCTATGGTTTCTCCCGCGAGCAGGAGCAGCAGGAGCAGGCGATCTACAGCGACGAAGGCATCGTGGGGCAGGCCGCCCAGCTCGGTCGCCTGATTCGCCTGGACGACGTGCCGGTGGATTACTTCAAAGTGAGTTCCGGCCTGGGCGAAGGCACGACCCGTAGCGTGCTGGTGGTGCCGACCAGCGATGACGACCGGATCAACGGCGTGATCGAACTGGGTTTCCTGCGCCCGCTGCAGGAGCGCGACATCGAACTGCTGGAACTCATCGCCGGCAATATCGGTACCTCCATCGAAGCCGCCCGCTATCGCCAGCGCTTGCAGGAAGTGCTGGCCGAGACCCAGCAGCTCAACGAAGAGCTGCAAGTGCAGCAGGAAGAGCTCAAGACCGCCAACGAAGAGTTGGAAGAGCAATCGCGCATCCTCAAGGAGTCCCAGGCCCACCTGGAAACGCAACAGGCGGAACTCGAGCAGACCAACGAGCAATTGGCCGAGCAGACCCTTACCCTGGCCGAGCAGCGCGATGCCATGGACCGCAAGAACGTCGAGCTCAACCAAGCCCAGCTTGAGCTGGAAGACCGCGCCGACGAGTTGCAACGCTCGAGCAAGTACAAATCAGAATTCCTCGCCAACATGTCCCACGAACTGCGCACGCCGCTGAACAGCTCGCTGATCCTGGCCAAGTTGCTGGCGGAGAACCCTCAGGAAAACCTCAGCGCCGAGCAAGTCAAGTTTGCCGAGTCGATCTATTCCGCCGGCAATGACCTGCTCAACCTGATCAACGACATCCTCGATATCTCCAAGGTCGAAGCCGGCAAGCTGGAAATGCGCCCGGAAAACTCCAGCGTGGCGCGCCTGGTCGATGGCCTGCGCGGGATGTTCGAGCCGCTGGCGGCCGATCGCAAGCTGGGGTTCCAGGTGCAGGTGCAGGAAGGTACGCCGACCATGCTCTTTACCGATCGTCAGCGCCTGGAGCAGATTCTCAAGAACCTGCTGTCCAACGCGGTCAAGTTCACCGAGCAGGGCCAGGTCAGCCTGTCGGTGTCCCGCGCGCCGGGGGAGGGTGTTGCCTTTACCGTGCGCGATTCCGGGATAGGCATCGCCCCGGACCAGCAGGAGAGCATCTTCGAAGCCTTCCGTCAGGCCGATGGCACCACCAATCGCCGGTATGGCGGCACCGGCCTGGGCTTGTCGATTTCCCGCGACCTGGCCGCGTTGCTCGGCGGCTATATCAGCGTCACCAGCGAACCCGGCAAGGGCAGCACGTTCACCCTGGTCATCCCGGAGCAGTACGTCGAACGCGAGGAAGACGCTGCGCCTATCGAGCAACCGCGCCAGGTGATTGCCGCCCCGGCGCCCAAGCCCATCGCGGTCTCGCCCCTGCCGGTGGCCGATGCCACACAGATCCCGCGCTTTGCCGACGACCGTGAGAAAGCGCCGTTCGCCACGCGCTGCATCCTGGTGGTGGAAGACGAACCGAACTTCGCGCGCATCCTGTTCGACCTCGCCCATGAGTTGGGCTACCACTGCCTGGTGGCCCATGGCGCGGATGAGGGTTACAGCCTGGCCGAGGAGTACATCCCCGACGCGATCCTGCTCGACATGCGCCTGCCGGACCATTCCGGGCTGACGGTGCTGCAACGCCTCAAGGAGCACGCCAATACCCGCCACATCCCGGTGCATGTGATCTCCGTGGAAGACCGCGTCGAAGCCGCCATGCACATGGGCGCCATCGGTTACGCGGTGAAACCCACCACCCGCGAAGAGCTCAAGGAGATATTCACGCGCCTGGAAGCCAAGCTGACCCAGAAGGTCAAGCGCGTGCTGCTGGTGGAAGACGATGACCTGCAGCGCGAGAGCATTGCCCGCCTGATCGGCGACGATGACATCGAGATCACCGCCGTCGGCTTTGCCCAGGAAGCCCTCGACCTGCTGCGCACGAACATCTACGACTGCATGATCATCGACCTCAAGTTGCCCGACATGCTCGGCAACGAGCTGCTCAAGCGCATGGCCACCGAGGATATCTGCTCGTTCCCGCCGGTAATCGTCTACACCGGGCGCAACCTG
This sequence comes from Pseudomonas sp. GW704-F2, assembly GCF_059423025.1. Taxonomy (NCBI): domain Bacteria; kingdom Pseudomonadati; phylum Pseudomonadota; class Gammaproteobacteria; order Pseudomonadales; family Pseudomonadaceae; genus Pseudomonas; species Pseudomonas sp. GW704-F2. Next base: position 180,592 of record NZ_JBWKXO010000003.1, read on the forward strand.
ACCCGCGACGAAGAGGCCGAGCTGCGCAAGTATTCGCGCTCGATCATCATCAAGGGCGCCCGTTCGCCGGAGCGCCTGCTCGACGAAGTCACACTCTTTTTGCACAAAGTCGAATCGCAGCTGTCCCATGAACGCCAGAAGATGCTCAAGACCGCGCGCAGCCGCGACAAGGTCTTCGAAGGGCGCAAGATCCTGTTGGTGGACGACGATGTGCGCAACATCTTCGCCCTGACCAGCGCCCTGGAGCACAAAGGCGCCGTGGTGGTGATCGGGCGTAACGGCCATGAAGCCATCGCCAGGCTCAATGAAGTCGATGATATCGACCTGGTGCTGATGGACGTGATGATGCCGGAAATGGACGGTTACGAGGCCACCGCCCTGATCCGCCAGGACCCGCGCTGGAAGAAGCTGCCGATCATCGCCGTGACGGCCAAGGCCATGAAGGACGATCAGGAGCGTTGCCTGGCGGCCGGCTCCAACGATTACCTGGCCAAGCCGATTGACCTGGATCGCCTGTTCTCGCTGATTCGCGTCTGGTTACCGAAGATGGAACGTATTTAAGTGGAACGCAGTTTTTTGGAAAAAAGCAGTGATATTGAGCTGCGCCTGCTGATTGAGGCGATCTACCTCAAGTACAGCTATGACTTTCGCGACTACTCCGGTGCGTCGGTCAAACGCCGTGTGGCCCACGCCCTGCGCCAGTTTGAATGCGCGACGATTTCGGCGTTGCAGGAGCGCGTCCTGCACGATCCGGCAGCGTTCATGCAATTGCTGCAGTTTTTGACGATTCCGGTCAGCGAGATGTTTCGCGACCCGTCGCACTTCCTCGCGATCCGTCAGGAAGTGGTGCCGCTGCTCAAGACGTATCCGTCGATCAAGATCTGGATCGCCGGTTGCAGCACGGGGGAGGAGGTGTACTCCATGGCGATCCTGCTGCGCGAAGAAGGGCTGTTGGAACGCACCATCATCTACGCCACCGACATCAACCCGGCATCGCTGGATAAGGCCAAGCAGGGAATTTTTTCCCTGGAGAATGTGCGTGCCTATACCGCCAACTACCAGCAGGCCGGTGGGCAGCGTTCCTTTGCCGATTACTACACGGCGGCTTACGATCATGCGATCTTCGACAAGACGTTGCGTGAGAATGTCACGTTCGCCGATCACAGCTTGGCAACCGACAGTGTATTCTCAGAAACTCAATTAATTTCATGTCGCAATGTATTGATTTACTTCAATAAAAAATTGCAGGATCGGGCGTTTGGATTGTTCCATGAGTCGCTGTGTCATCGTGGCTTCCTGGTGCTGGGCAGCAAGGAAACCCTGGATTTTTCCGCCTACAACAAGCAATTCGAGCCCTTGGTCAAACAGGAACGGATCTACCGGAAATCATGAACGACGCTGCCGCCAACCCCATGTGTGGGATAGAAGCCATCGTCGTCGGCGCGTCCGCCGGCGGCGTTGAGGCGTTGCTGAGTATTTTTGGCGATCTGCCGCAGGCCTTCGGGCTGCCGATCATTGCCGTGCTGCACCTGCCGGACGAGCGCCGTAGCCAGTTGGCGGAAGTGTTTGCGCGACGTTTGCAGATTCCGGTACGCGAAGGGCAGGACAAGGAAGTGATCCAACCGGGCACCTTGTACTTCGCCAGCCCCGGCTATCATTTGTCGGTGGAGCATGACCGCAGCCTGTCTTTGAGCCAGGAAGACCGGGTACACCATTCCCGGCCCGCCATCGATTACCTGTTCGCCTCGGCCGGCGATGTCTACGGCAAGCGCCTGCTGGCCATACTGCTGACCGGTGCGAACCAGGACGGCGCCCAAGGGCTGGCCCACGTCAAGCAATCGGGCGGTATCACTGTCGTACAGGACCCCGACGAAGCACGAATTGCCGTGATGCCGCGGGCGGCCCTGGCCCTGCACACGCCTGACCATATTCTGACCTTGAGCCGCATTGCCTCATTGCTGGCTTCCCTGGAATCTTCCCCATGTTAAGTACTATCCAGGCCAAACTGCTGATCGTCGACGATCTGCCGGAAAACCTGCTGGCCCTCGAAGCGCTGATCAAGCGCGAGGACCGCCAGGTCTTCAAGGCCTTGAGCGCCGACGAGGCCTTGTCCCTGTTGCTGGAGCACGAGTTCGCCATGGCGATCCTCGATGTGCAGATGCCCGGCATGAACGGTTTCGAGTTGGCCGAGCTGATGCGCGGCACCGAAAAGACCAAGAACATCCCGATCGTATTCGTCAGCGCCGCCGGCCGCGAACTCAACTATGCCTTCAAGGGTTATGAAAGCGGGGCCGTGGACTTCCTGCACAAGCCGCTGGATATCCATGCGGTGAAGAGCAAGGTCAATGTGTTCGTCGACCTGTACCGCCAGAGCAAGGCGATGAAGCAGCAGGTGGAAGCGCTTGAGCGCAGCCGCCGCGAACAGGAGTTGCTGCTGACACGCCTGCAGGCCACTCAGGCTGAGTTGGAGCAGGCGGTACGCATGCGCGATGACTTCATGTCGATCGTCGCCCACGAAGTCCGCACGCCACTCAACGGGCTGATTCTCGAAACCCAGCTGCGCAAGATGCACCTGGCCCGGGACAACGCCGCCGCGTTCACCCTGGACAAGATGCGCGCCATGGTCGACCGCGATGAGCGACAGATCCAGAGCCTGATCCGGCTGATCGAAGACATGCTCGACGTGTCGCGCATCCGCACCGGCAAACTGTCGATTCGTCCGGCGCGCTTCGACCTCACGCAACTGGTGCGCAACCTGCTGGAAAACTTCGCGCCGCAAGTGGCCGCCGCCGAGTCGTCCATGCAACTGGAGGCGGAAGGTCCGGTGGAAGGCAGCTGGGATGAATTCCGCATCGAGCAAGTGGTGTCCAACCTGCTGACCAACGCCTTGCGCTATGGGGCCAAGAGCCCGGTGGGCGTGCGGGTGTACAGCGAACACGGCGAAGCACGGCTGGAGGTGCGGGACCACGGGATCGGCATCAGCGCCGACAATCAGAAGCGCATTTTCCAACAGTTCGAGCGCGTGTCCGCCAGCCATGTGGCCGCCGGTCTGGGCCTCGGGCTGTTTATTTCCGAACAGATCGTCGCGGCCCATGGCGGTACCATCGAGGTGGAGAGCCAGATAGGCGAGGGCGCCCTGTTCCGGGTGTGCCTGCCCCTGGACGCGTCGGCGTGAAAACAATCGTCACTTCGACGCAACCTCTGCGTGACTGCATGGTCGTAAGTGCAGCAATTGACCGGACAAAGGCTTCCCATGAGTGAAGATGCACAAGATGTCGTTCTGATCGTCGAGGACGACGAATCGATTATGTTTGTCCTGGATGAATACCTCAAAGGCCTGGGCTATCGGGTATTGAAGGCGATCAATGGGGAGCAGGCTTTTGAAATCCTCGCCAGTAAACCGCACCTGGACCTCATGGTGACGGACTATCGCCTGCCTGGCGGCGTCACCGGCGTGCAGATCGCCGAGCCGGCGGTGAAGTTGCGCCCGGAGCTGAAGGTGATTTTTATCAGTGGCTATCCGCAGGAAATTCGTGACTGCGACAGCCCGATCACACGCAAGGCGCCGATCCTGGCCAAGCCGTTCGACCTGGATACGCTGCAAGAACATATCCTGCGGTTGTTGGCGTGACACCTGCATGTGTCAGTCCAACAACCGCTGATGCCCCTGGCCGGTCAGGATTACCAGGCAAGCACCTCGGCCTTTGCATGTGAATCAAGTACCCGTGCGGGGTTGGTTCCCTCGAAGAGCTCAAACGATCCATCGGGTTTTATGTCAATACGGTTGGCCGTTGCGATCGTAGTGGACGCCGGGTATTTGTTTGCGATGTTGAACAGCACTTGTTCACCGGCGTCACCTTGTTTCAGAGCGATGCCTAATCCCGGAATGGTCCGGACATAATCGCCGCCCACATAAATCACTTTGCTTGTCTGGTCTAACGATCCCTCCAGTTGTTTCAGCACGCGCTGTTGTTCTGTCGTCGGCACGCCGCCTTGGAAGTGCATTAATGTTCGTTTCTGGTAGACACCCTCTTTCAAGTCGGTAAGCACCGCCAGGGCCGTACAATCACTGATGCCACTGGTGCTGATGATTGCGGTCGGGTCAGTGACGGTGACGTCCTTGTAATCCGACATAGCGATGTGGTGGGTCGGGGCGGGGGGCTTCAGGTGAGTAACCGTCGTCGGGATGGATTCTTCATAAAGCCGTTTGACCGGTCTGTCATGAAGACTCGCGGTGCTTATCCACGACTCGTGATGGTCGCTGATCTTGAATTCAAGTTTTTTGGGGTCATTGCTATAAGTTTTGTATTGGACCGGCAGCTTCTTGTCATTGAATATTTTTTCGAGACCACGCCTCATCATGGCCTCGCTTGAAAACTCGGCCACCCCAACATTCGGGTCGTAAAAAAAGAACTTCTTACCGTCGCCATCCGGCACGGACCCGGCCACCATCGCATGGCCGGGAGAGTCGATCATCACGGTCTTGCCCCCAGGCGCATTGGCCAGTTCCGTAATCATGTCCTGATACGTTACCTGGCGCTGTGGGTTACCGGCGTGAAACATGAACGGTGTACTGATGCTTTTTTGCACATCGTCTAATGTGCGAGCAAATACTCGCGACCCCTCAGCCCGCGGATTGGCAGCGGCAACGTACAGGTTGTCAATAAATACGCGTTCTTTTCCTTGCGCCTTGGCCGATGCGAACGTACGCGAGAGAGCGGCGCACTGCCCATCGGAAAGGTGGTTGACCTGGCTAAGGTAGATGGTCTGAGGTACGGGGGTGAACGTTCCTCCGACGGCATTTACGTGGGCGTTGAAATGCTGTGTGCCGTTGAGCCCGTGCTGGACAGCCAGCCTTTCCTGCTGGCGGACCAAGGTGCCCACCTCTTTTGCTGTTTTGTCCGGGCGTAGCGCCAGCTTCATCACGTCTTCTGATTTCATGCCCTTGGCATAGCCTTTAATCAGTTCCGGCGCGCCGTCCTCATAGCCACTCTTAAACGCTGCGCTGGGCGTCACCCCATCGCCCTGGTAACGATCCAGTAGCTTTCCCCAGTCTTTTCGAATTTGAATCGACTCCGGCGAGAGCGCGCGCTGCGTGTTTTGCCACGCATGAAGCTCCTGAGTACCGCCTCGTATTGACGGCTGGAAATCGTCCAGTGCTTTGCCAAACGGGCGTCGGGTCGTCGTATCAAAGGCATACCATTTACCGTCCTGAAGAACCGCGGCACCTTGCAAGGTCTCGCCGGACGTCTTGAAGGTACCCATCGCTGCTGCGTCGTATTGTTTGCTCGCGGCGACCAGGTCGTAGCCAGTGTGGGTGCCGCGTAGGTGCCGGATGTCTTGAATCGTGTCGGTGATGACGCGTTTACCGACGCTTGCCACGCCGCGACCGGTAGCGCGCAGTAAATCCGCCGCGCCGTCCAACGGATTAACCAGGCTGATCGCGCTCAACCCCAGGGTCTTTCCTATATGCAAGGCTTTGCTACCGGCAGACAGGGTCTTGGTTGCAACTTTAGCCAGTTTCCCTGCGGTGGAGGCTCCAACGGTCATGATGCCAAACAGGTCGAGTGATAAGTCGATGATCCCTTCGCCGAGGTTGCCCTCCGTAAAATGCTTGATGGCTGACCGTAATGGGATCAGGTTAAGGAGCAACTCATTTAACTTTTTGTAAAAGGGCACCTCGGACTCAACTGTCGTCACCCCCCGAGCCTCGGCCTCCAGCGCGCCCCATACGCTGCTGACCTTGGCCACCGTGGCACCGATGGCCGCGCTCCGGGGGCTGGCGAAACTGTTCAACGGCCCGGCGGTGTCGGTGTTTTCTTGTAGCAGCTGTTGCCGTACCAGCGGGGAACCTTCATCGGGAATGGACAGTGTGACGGGGACCATGTCGGTATACGGCGTGTTGTTATCGCGCGGTTTTCCGTCTTCTATATGAGCCCCAGGCTGATAACCGGGCTGGAAATCGCCGAGGTCCCCGCGTTTAGCGAGTGTGTTCTTTTGGACATTCAGTTCATAGGTATGGGCAATCCCGTCGCGCATCACTTTCAATAGCACAGGGTTGCCGTCGGCAGCCGGGACCCGGACGATACCGCTGAGCTGATGTTCGCCCTTGAACTCCTTGAAGATCGAAAGGCTTCCGTATTCGATATTCTGCCGGTCCTCCAGCGGCAACTGGGCGATCAGGTGCTTGACCTGCGTGGCGACGCTGCTGTCGAGGGCGCGACCAAACTGTTGGAACTCACTGACGAATTCCCTGCTGATATTTTTCAGGTTTTGCGTCTTGCTCAAGACCTCCTCGAGGGTGAAGTTAGGCGTGTTGGCAGCAGAGCGTCCGGGGCCCCTGCGCGGTGGTGTGTAAGGCTCGATCACCCATTGGTTGGGGTGTGACGCATTGTTGTGCCTGGCCGGGTGGTAGGGCACATTGGGCGGGTTGTGCAGCATGTTCTCCATGTGCAAGTCCAATATCGAATAGGGCCCGGGTCGATCTTTATCGTAAGTGTCCAGTACGATGCACTTCAGTTCCAGGCGCGCGTCATCGCCCAAAACTTCGCGCAGTTCGGCCAGGGCCATCTCCTTGCGAGACGCCGGTGCGGGCGTGCGCTGTGCTTCGGAAGCTGTTCGCAGTTCGCCGACCTGCTGGTTAAAGGCGTCGGCGATGGTTTGCATATCTGCAGGCGACGTCACACTCGTGACGATGCTGTTGGTCAGGCCCCATTCCTTGAGCGCGTCATGCTGGGCGACATATTCGATCTGACGCTGAGCCTGGGACACCGGGGCGATATCCGCGTACAACATGACCTCGCCGTAACTCATGGTGGATGCCCGGCCCGGCGTCTCAGCCTCTATGCGCGCCACCGCGGTACTGAAGCTGACGTGGGCGGGGGAGCCGTGAGTGACCGTGGCCGGGATATCCTTGACCAGCAACTCTGGCGCCCTGGAGGCCAGTTTCAGGTTGGCCTGGATATTGGCTTTTTCCGGTGACGAAGCCTCTTTCGTGACGTAGTACAAATGGTCGGCCACACGCTGGGCCGTCTCTGATAAAGGTTTGCCTTTAAGCTGCTGGCCGGCCAGGTCAAAGCCTGAAATGTGCTTCTGGGGCAAGGTTGCCTGGGTGAATGCATCGGTGTAATTCAGGTTCAAGGCCGCCATTAACCAGTCATTGACGCTGCCTTTGACCGACAGTGTGTTGAACTTGGCCTGGATGGCCGCCCCCAGCGCCTGGCCCTTGGGCGACTGGATGATGCGGTCGAGCAGTTGCCGTGGGTTGCGAAGCTCGTGGGCTTCGACTGCTACACCTGGCATCAACGCTTCCAACACATTGCGGTTGCTCCCCAGGTTCAGGTCACCCACATTGCCGTGCTGCAAGAACGCCAACAGTTGGCGCTGGGTGTCCGTGTCAATCGGCTGCGGCCAGGACAGGGCGCCGCCGTAGTTACCATGGACGGGGCTTCGCGGTGTGGGGGTGAGGAGGAATCGCCTGAGGTTCTCCACGTCCTGTGCGGTGCCGGGTTTTTCAAAGCCGTGGTATTCAAGAAAATCAGCCAGGCTAGCCACGCCTCCTTGCTGCACGCCTCGGTCCCGTTCGTATGAGGAGTGGGGGTTCAATTCGAAGGTGGTTTCACGCAGATACGCGGGGACCTGCGACAGCTGAAGGCTGCCTGAGGCAAGCACTGTCCCCAGATGCTTCAACAACACAGTCGCTTGGTGCCGGTTGTTGATGTTCCCCAGCAGCGTCTGCTGCTGCTCGAGTGCGTCCTCGCTGCGCGTTTCCTGGAGCCCAGGGAATACAGCGGGGTCAAGCGGGGCAAAGGTTTTATCGCGCTCCAGCTCGGCGGCACGTTGCTGGAGCTCGGAAGGGGCGATTCGCGTCGGCTCTTTGTAGAACTGCCCAACCAGCCAGGCCGGCGCACGGTTGGTGCTCTCGGACGACGGAAGGGGAAACGGCCTGTTCCTGTCGGAGATGACCCCTCCGATATTCATTAACGGTTCTCGCACCGCCGACCAGCGCTTGTCCTCGCTCGCACGCAACTGTAAGGGCGCATTGAGCGAAACATCTGGGGTTACACGGTAGGTGACTTGACCACTTTGCGGCAGGATTTTGATCGAGTCGGGCAGGGCTCTGACCGTGAGCCGCCAGTCGAGGAACTCCGGCGACCGAGCGGCATTGCCTAGTAACTTCCACCACTGGCCAAATGTTGAATCCGGCGGAATATCCACCATGATCGCGTTGTCGTGGGCGGGAACGCCGCTGAAGCCCTGCAATGCCTTGCCGTAGTTCTGCGCCAACGCACTGTCGCCCCTGGCCCGGGGGGAATCGCCAGGGGCAGAGAGGTGGGGGCTTTCGCGCTCAGGCTCTACAGCTACCTGCTCGACTGGCTCCAGCGTGTCGCTGGCAATGGAAGAGTGCGGGGAAAAAGCGTGGGCAAGGCTGTTGGAAATCGTCATAGGTGGCGGCTCTATCATCAGGATTGAGGTCCACTGGGTGAAAATTCCAGGTCCCAGTGGTAATCCTTCGTACCCAAGCCCCTTGACCGATTCCATTTTCGAACCGTGGCTTTATTGCACCTTGTTGCCAGTCGCCTCCGCTTGGCTGGCGGCTGCGCGGATCATTTCCCTGACTTTCGCCGTCAAGAGATCAAACGTGAACGGCTTGGTAATCAACTGCATCCCAGGGTCCAGAAAACCACCGCGCACCGCCGCGTGTTCGGCATAGCCGGTGATAAATAGAACCTTGAGTTCCGGCCGAATCTGCCGGCCGATTTCCGCCAGTTGCCGGCCGTTCATGCCCGGCAGCCCGACGTCGCTGATCATCAGGTCAATGCGCTGGTCGGACTCGATGATCGGCAGTGCGGTGTTGGCATCGCTGGCCTCGACAAAGGCATAGCCCAGTTCTTTGAGCACCGCGCTGATCAGTACCCGTACCGCCGGGTCGTCCTCGACGATCAACACTGTTTCACCGGTATTGGCAAAGGGCAGCCGCGCGGGGTTGGCCGCTTCGGCCACGACCATTTCACCGACGAAACGCGGCAGGAACAGGCTGACGGTAGTGCCTTTTCCGACTTCGCTGTGGATCGTCACATGGCCACCGGATTGCCGTGCAAAGCCGTAAATCATCGACAGGCCGAGGCCGGTGCCCTGGCCGATCGGTTTGGTGGTGAAGAAAGGATCGAAGACGCGCCCCATTAAACTTTCCGGGATACCGCAGCCGCTGTCGCTGACGCTCAATTCAACGTAGTCACCGGGTTGCAATGTGCCGTAGGCGGCGGTGAACACGCTGTCGAGATGGCGGTTGCTGGTTTCCACGGTGAGGTTGCCGCCGTTCGGCATGGCATCGCGTGCGTTGATCACCAGGTTGAGTAGCGCGCTTTCCAACTGGTTGGGGTCGGCTTCGGCGGTCCAGAGCGGGTCGCTGAGGCGCATGTCCAGCGCAATGCTTTCATTGATGCTGCGTTGCAACAGTTCGCCCATGGAGGTCACCAGTTGGTTGATCTCGACGGGTTTTGAATCCAGCGACTGCCGCCGGGAGAACGCGAGCAGGCGGTGGGTAAGGCCGGCGGCCCGGTTGGCGGAGGTGACACCCAGGTCGATCAGGCTGTCCAGGTCATCCAGCTTGCCGCGGGAGACGCGCCTGCGCAGTAATTCCAGGCTGCCGATGATGCCGGTGAGCATGTTGTTGAAGTCATGGGCGATGCCGCCGGTCAACTGGCCGACGGCCTCCATCTTCTGCGATTGACGCAGCGCTTCTTCATTGCTGCGCAGCTGCGCCGTGCGTTCTTCTACTTGCTGCTCGAGCGTCTCCAGCGTGCGTTGCAAGCGCAGTTCGCTTTCGCTCAGGTCGATCAGCCGGTCGCGCGCATCGTATTGTCGGCGTCGTCCGCGCAGTGCCGCCGTAACCAGGCTGATCAACGTCACAGGATGGAAAGGCCGCTCGAGGAAGGTGACATTGCCCAATAACCCGCTCAGGTGCGAGGAACCGTTCTGCTCGGCGCCGCCGTGATGGGTCATCAATACGATGGGCAAATCCGACCACGCAGGCTGTTGGTGCAAATACCCGAGCAGCGGCTCCAGATCGATGCCGCGCAAGGCTTCGGCAGCAATAATCAGCAGGCCGGCCCCTTCTTCCAGTGCGTTGCACAAGGCCGTCAGGCCCGTGGCGATTACGCCGCTGTACCCGGCCTCGTTGAGCATCATCAGCGCCAACGTGCCGTCGCGGCCCATCGGCGCAAGCACGATGGCGCGCTCGGAGACGGGCGATAGGCTCGTCACTGGCCCTCATCCTTGAGCAGAGGAGAGCCGGCGCCCATGTACGTGGGGATACCGCGCAGTACGCCCTGGAAATTATCGAGCGGCTCGCCGACAGTCATGCCCTGGCTGCTGATGCGGTACTCGCGAATGGTCGATTCATGGGCACCGGTGCGTTTCTTGATGATTGAAATGGCGCGGCGCACCTTGCCCAACGCTTCGAAATAGCGCAGCAGAATGACCGTGTCGGCGAGGTAGGTAATGTCGACGGGCGCCTGCATGTCACCGACCAGGCCGTGCTGGGCGACGGTCATGAACGTGGCGACGCCGCGGCGGTTGAGATACAGCAGCAGTTCGTGCATGTGCAGGATCAGCGCATTTTCTTCCGGCATGGCGGCCTGATAGCCGTTGATGCTGTCGATCACCACAGTCTTGATCCCGCGCTCATCCACGCAGCGCCGCACGCGGTGCGAGAACTCGCCGGGGGTCAACTCGGCCGCGTCGACTTGCTCGATCAGCAGGTTGCCAGTGGCTTGCAGCGCGGCGAGGTCGATGCCCATGTTTTTCATGCGCTCGAAGAGCAGGCCCAGTTCCTCATCGAAGATGAACAGCGCGGCTTTTTCGCCCCGCGCCACGGCGGCGGCGGCAAACACCATCGAGATCAGCGACTTGCCGGTGCCGGCGGGGCCGAGGATCAGGCTGCTGGAGCCAGTCTCGACTCCGCCGCCCATCAAGGCATCCATTTCGCGAATGCCGCTGCTCAGGGTCTCGCGCACATAGCCGCCGCGATGTTCGGCCGCCACCAGCCGCGGGAACACATGCACGCCATCGCCCATGATGGTGAAATCGTGGAAGCCGCCGCGGTACTTTTGGCCGCGGTACTTCACGACCCGCACGCGACGGCGTTCGGCGCCGTAATTGGGCGTCAGTTCTTCCAGGCGAATCACCCCGTGGGCGACGCTGTGTACGGTTTTGTCGAGGGATTCGGTGGTCAGGTCGTCGAGCAGCAACACCGTGGCGTCGTAGCGCACGAAATAGTGCTTGATCGCCAGGATCTGTCGTCGATAACGCAGGGAACTTTGCGCCAGCAGGCGGATTTCGGAGAGGCTGTCGACCACCACGCGGGTCGGCTTGACCCGTTCCACCACTTCAAAGATCTGCCGCGTGGCCTCGCCCAGTTCCAGGTCGGAAGAGTACAACAGGCTTTGCTGCTGTTCGGCATTGAGCAGGCTTTCCGGCGGGGTCAGCTCGAAAATATGGATATTGTCATCCAGATCCCAGCCGTGGGATTTTGCGCCCTGGCGCAATTCACGTTCGGTTTCGGACAAGGTGATATAGAGCGAGCGTTCACCATTTTCTGCCCCTGCCTTCAGGAAGTGCAGGGCGACGGTGGTTTTGCCGGTCCCTGGTTCGCCTTCGAGCAGAAACAGATGGCTGCGGGACAAACCGCCGCAAAGAATGTCATCAAGACCTTCGATACCGGTGGCCGCCTTTTCGGATAACAGCGCGTTGGACATAGACAAGAAGTGCCCTCAGGTCACATACGAGTAAGGGGTGCGCGCTCGTTCGAGCGCGCTATACCTTCTTGACCCTGGCGTATGAGCGGGGTTCCGCCTTTTCGTCTTTTGCGCGCAATGTCAGCGCCTGGGCGGCGATGCGGCGCGCCTACAGGCCCTGTTGCAGCGCCGGATCATCCGGGTTTTGTTGCTCCAACTGCGCCAGCAGCACCTGAACGTTCTGCAATTGACCGCTTTCTTTCCAGTAGCTGACCAGCAGCACCCGCGCCTTGCGATTGGCCGGGTGGCGCTGGATGATTTCTTCCAACTGGCGCTGGGCGGCTTCGAGTTCTTCCTGGGCGTGCAGGGTGGTGGCCAGGTCGTAACGGTAATCCTGATTGCTCGGTTCCAGTTCCACTGCCTTGGACAGGCCGAGCAAGGCGTAAGCACGCTCGCCATGGTGCAGCAACCACATGCCCAGGGCGTGTTGCAGGTACGCGGATTCGGGGTGCGCCGCGAGCTGGCGGGCCAGCAGTTGGCGGGACTCGTCGGTCTTGCCTTGTTTATCCAGCAGTTCGATTTGCGCAACCACGGCTTGCAGGTTGTCCGGCTGCAGGCGCATTGCTTGCTCCAGGGCGTTCTGCGCCTCCGGCAGCAGCGCGCTGTGGATGTACAGGCGCGCCAGCTGGAGCCAACCTTCGGCGGTTTCAGGTTGCGCCTTGAGCTTCTTCACGAACTCATCGAGTACCTGCTGCAAGGGCCCGAAATACAGGCCGAGGGTGTCGGGCGAGAGGCCGAGCAATGCGTTGGCGGCGGCAAAGCGCACGTCTTGTTGCGGATCGTCGAGCAACGGCCCGAGCAGCAGCGTGCGCTGGCCCGTGGGCACCAGGCCGACGATGCTGTGAATCGCCGCTTCACGCACCTGCGGCGAGTCATCGGCCAGGTCCTTGTCGGCGAGCTTCAGTGCCTGGGGGCTGGGGTAATTGGGCAGCTCAGCGTGCAAGGCCACACGACGCTCGTCGGACAAGTCCGGCCGGGCCAGTTGCTGGTACAGCACGCGGGCGGCGCCCGGTTCGCCGTTGCGCGCCTGTTTCAAGGCTTTCGCGTAGCCATGGGCAATGGCGGGCGGCACGGCCACCGGGGTGGAACGGGAGAAATACCAGGTGATCAGCACAATCAACAACAGGGCGCACAGGCCGATGATGGAGTAACGGCGTGACTTTGACATGCAGGCGTCCGAAAGCTTAGGCAGCTAGGGCAAAGCTCTCAGCTTCGGTCAGACCACGGCGAGTGTCAAACCTGTATCAGGTCAGCACGTATTCCACCGGCTCCAGGGCAGGCGGCAAGGCCGTTTCGCCGAGGGCCGCCAGAATCTCGCGCTCCAGGGTCCGCACGATCGCGTTGCAGGGCAGGTCGTTCTCATCGAAGCCGAAGGGGTCCTCCAGGTCGTCGCCGATTTCGTCGAGGCCAAAGAAGGTGTAGCTGACGATTGCGGTGAACACCGGTGTCAGCCAGCCCAGCGGTTCGGCCATGGCAAACGGCAACAGAATGCAGAACAGGTAAATGGTGCGGTGCAGCAGCAGGGTGTAGGGGAAGGGCAGCGGTGTGCTTTTGATCCGCTCGCACGCTGCCTGCACCTGGGTCAGGCTGACCAGTCGGGTTTCCAGCTGGGTGTAGCGCCATTCACTGATCACGCCCCGTTCGGCCAGCCCGGAAAACCGCGCGCCGAGCTGTTGCAGGACGTGGTCCGGGAGGTTGGGATGGCCTGATTCGACGTCGATCCAGGGCTTCACCGCTCGCGCCTCATCTTCCAGGCGCAGGCGCGCGATCAATCCATGGACAAAGCCGCACAGGCCGCGCAGCAGCCCGGCCCGCTCCAGCGGGTCGCTGAATACCTGGGTTTCACGGATCAGTGAGCGCACTTCGATGGTCATCTGCCCGAGTTGCTTGCGGCCTTCCCACCAGCGGTCGTAGCAAGCGTTGTTGCGAAAACTCATGAAGATCGACAGCGACAGCCCGAGCAAGGTGAACGGCGTGGCATTGACCTTGGAGAAATACGCCGGGTGCAGGGTTTCCACCAGCACGATGACCGAGGCCAGCAACGTGACCAGCAGGCTGCGCAGGGCGATGCGCTTGGCGATCGAGCCCTTGAGCGAAAACAGAATGCCCAGCAGGTTGGGTTTGGGGCGAACGATCATCGGGGGGGCTTCTTCGGTGGCGCAGGCCATCAGGTTAGAAGCTGGCGGACGGCGCGTCCAATCGCTTGGGCCGACCGCTTGATCGGCGGGGTCTATGATCAAACGGCATTGGCCAAACCAGTCAGGCATGTTGGTGGCTTTGACCATTGCTGCTGCAGCGCTCTAGAGCGACTATTTCCGCGGTTCTTGTCCGAAAAAAACGTCCTGAAAATAAAAATACTGAAGGATTTGAAGCGATGCGTGACTATTTGGCTGCCACTACCGAGTTCGATTACCAACACACCGTCGACAGCACCTTGGCCGGTAACCTGCAAGGCCTCAATGCCTGCGTGGAATGCTGCGACCGGCATGCGTTACCAGGGCGCATTGCGCTGTTCTGGGAAGGCAAGGATGGGCGCAGTGCCACATCCACCTTCAGCGACTTGCAAGACCAGGCAGCACGCTTCGCCAATTTCCTGCTGGCCCAGGGCGTCAAACGCGGCGACAGAGTGGCCGGCCTGTTGCCACGCACCGCCGAATTACTGGTGGTGGTCCTTGCGACCTGGCGCATCGGCGCCGTCTACCAACCGTTGTTCACCGCCTTCGGCCCCAAGGCCATTGAGCATCGCCTGAACAGTTCCGGCGCGGCCGTGGTGGTCACCGATGCGGTGAACCGGCCCAAGCTCGCGCAAGTGGAAGGCTGCCCGACGATCGTCACGGTCACTGGCGCCAAGGGCGAAGGCCTGGTACGCGGTGATTTCAGCTTCTGGGCCGAGCTGGCCACGTATTCCAACCACTGCGAGCCGGTGCTGCTGGGCGCTGACGACCCGTTCCTGCTGATGTTCACCTCGGGCACCACCGGCCCGTCGAAAGCGCTGTCGGTGCCGCTCAAGGCCATTGTTGCGTTCCAGAGCTACACCCGCGACGCGGTGGACCTGCGCCCCGAAGACGCATTCTGGAACGTTGCCGACCCGGGCTGGGCCTATGGCATCTATTTCGGTGTGACCGGACCGTTGTCCATGGGCCACCCGATTACTTTCTACGATGGCCCGTTCACCCTCGAAAGCACCTGCCGGGTGATCAATAAGTATGGGATCACCAACCTGACCGGCTCGCCGACCGCGTATCGCCTGTTGATTGCCGGCGGCGAGCAATTCGCCCGCTCGATCAAGGGCAAGCTGCGTATTGTCAGCAGCGCCGGCGAGCCGCTGAACCCGGAAGTGATCCGCTGGTTTGCCGACAACCTGGGGGTGACCATCCATGACCATTACGGCCAGACCGAGTTGGGTATGGTGCTGTGCAATCACCACGGCCTGGAACACCCGGTGCATGTCGGTTCGGCGGGTTTTGCCTCGCCAGGGCATCGCATCGTGGTGCTGGACGACGCTCACCAGGAATTGCCCGCCGGCCAGCCAGGGATTCTCGCCGTCGACCGTGAGCAATCGCCGATGTGTTGGTTCGCCGGCTATGACGGCGTGCGGACCAAGGCGTTTGTCGGCAAGTACTACCTCAGCGGCGATACCGTCGAACTGAACCCGGACGGCAGCATCAGCTTCGTCGGGCGCAGTGACGATGTGATCACCACTTCCGGCTACCGCGTCGGCCCGTTCGATGTGGAAAGCGCGCTGGTCGAACACCCGGCGGTGGTGGAAGCGGCGGTCGTCGGCAAGCCCGACGCGGAACGCACCGAACTGGTGAAAGCCTTCGTGGTGATCAACGAACAGTTCCGCGCCACCCCCGAGTTGGCCGAGGAATTGCGCCTGCATGTACGCCAGCGCCTGGCCGCGCATGCCTACCCGCGGGAAATCGAATTTGTCAGCGACTTGCCCAAGACCCCGAGCGGCAAGCTGCAGCGCTTCATTTTGCGTAATCAGGAAATCGCCAAGGCGCAAGCCGTGTTGGCCTGATCCACTTTTCAAGGAAACAACGATGCAGATTGCAAACAAGGTTTTTCTGGTCAGCGGCGGCGCCTCGGGCCTCGGCGCAGCCACCGCTGACATGCTGGTCGCCGCCGGCGCCAAGGTGATGCTGGTGGACCTGAACGCCGATGCCGTCGCGGCCAAGGCCAAACAACTGGGCGACAACGCCCGCAGCGCGGTGGCGGACATCAGCCAGGAAGCCGCTGCCGAAGCCGCCGTGCAGGCCACCGTTGCGGCCTTTGGTGGCTTGCACGGGCTGGTGAACTGCGCCGGTGTGGTACGCGGCGAGAAGATCCTCGGCAAGAACGGCCCCCATGGGCTGGCCAGCTTTGCCCAGGTGATCAACGTCAACCTGATCGGCAGCTTCAACCTGCTGCGCCTGGCCGCTGCGGCCATCGCAGAAACCCAGGCAGACGCCGACGGTGAACGCGGCGTGATCATCAATACCGCGTCGGTGGCGGCGTTTGACGGGCAGATCGGCCAGGCAGCGTATGCTGCGTCCAAAGGTGCGATCGCCAGCCTGACCCTGCCCGCCGCGCGTGAATTGGCGCGCTTCGGTATTCGGGTGATGACCATCGCCCCCGGCATTTTCGAAACCCCGATGATGGCTGGCATGACCCCGGAAGTCCGCGATTCCCTGGCCGCTGGCGTGCCGTTCCCGCCACGCCTGGGCAAACCGAGCGAATACGCCGCGTTGGTTCGGCACATCATTGAAAACAGCATGCTCAATGGCGAGGTGATCCGTCTCGACGGCGCCTTGCGCATGGCAGCCAAGTAAGAGAGGAAGCGTCATGAGTGATCCCATCGTAATTGTCAGCGCCGCACGCACCCCCATGGGCGGGTTCCAGGGCGATCTCAAAGGCCTGACCGCGCCGCAACTGGGCTCCGCGGCGATTCGCGCCGCCGTCGAGCGTGCCGGCATCGCCAGCGATGCCGTGGATGAAGTGCTGTTCGGCTGTGTACTGCCGGCCGGCCTCGGCCAGGCCCCGGCACGCCAGGCCGCGCTTGGCGCCGGGCTGGACAAGGCCACCCGCTGCACCACCCTCAACAAAATGTGCGGCTCGGGCATGGAGGCGACGATGCTTGCCCATGACTCGCTGCTGGCCGGCAGCGTTGATGTGGTGATTGCCGGCGGCATGGAAAGCATGTCCAACGCGCCGTACCTGCTGGACCGCGCACGCAGCGGCTACCGCATGGGCCACGGCCGCGTGCTCGACCATATGTTCCTCGACGGCCTGGAAGACGCCTACGACAAAGGCCGCCTGATGGGCACCTTTGCCGAAGACTGCGCACAACATAACGGCTTTACCCGCGAGGCCCAGGATGCGTTTGCCATTGCATCCCTGAGCCGCGCACAAGCGGCGATCAGCAATGGCAGCTTCGCGGCCGAGATCGTCCCGGTGCAGGTCACAGTGGGCAAGGAGCAAAAAACCATCCTGCATGATGAGCAACCGCCCAAAGCCAAGCCGGAGAAGATCGCCAGCCTGAAACCGGCGTTCCGTGAAGGGGGCACAGTGACTGCGGCCAACTCCAGCTCGATTTCCGACGGTGCGGCGGCCTTGCTCCTGATGCGTCAGTCCGAGGCGCACAAGCGCGGGCTGCAACCCTTGGCGGTGATCCGTGGGCATGCGGCGTTTGCCGATGAGCCGGGCCTGTTTCCGGAGGCGCCGGTGGGGGCGATCCGCAAGTTGATGAGCAAGACCGGCTGGAACCTGGGCGACGTGGACCTGTTCGAAATCAACGAAGCCTTTGCCGTGGTCAGCCTGATCACCATGAGCAAGCTGGAGATCCCCCACGACAAGGTCAACATTCATGGCGGCGCCTGTGCCCTGGGCCACCCGATCGGCGCCTCAGGCGCGCGGATTCTGGTGACGCTGCTGTCGGCCCTGCGCCAGAAAGGCCTCAAGCGTGGCGTCGCCGCCATCTGCATCGGCGGCGGTGAAGCCACGGCCATGGCAGTCGAATGCCTGTATTAAGGATTGAACATGCTGCCCAATGACGAACAACTGCAAATCAGCGACGCGGCCCGACAATTCGCCCAGGAACGCCTGAAACCGTTCGCGGCCGAGTGGGACCGCGAGCACCGCTTTCCCAAGGAGGCCATCGGCGAAATGGCCGAACTGGGCTTCTTCGGCATGCTGGTGCCGGAACAGTGGGGCGGTTGCGACACCGGCTACCTGGCCTACGCCATGGCCCTGGAAGAAATCGCCGCCGGCGACGGGGCCTGCTCGACCATCATGAGCGTACACAACTCGGTGGGCTGCGTGCCGATCCTCACGTTCGGCAACGATCAGCAGAAAGAGCAGTTCCTCAAGCCCCTGGCCAGCGGCGCGATGCTCGGCGCCTTCGCGTTGACCGAGCCGCAGGCCGGTTCCGATGCCAGCAGCCTGAAAACCCGAGCGCGCCGCGAAGGCGACCACTATGTGTTGAACGGCTGCAAACAATTCATCACCTCCGGGCAAAACGCCGGCATCGTGATTGTGTTTGCCGTCACCGACCCGGCGGCGGGCAAGCGCGGCATCAGCGCGTTTATCGTGCCGACGGATTCGCCGGGCTACACGGTGGCGCGGGTCGAGGACAAGCTGGGCCAGCATGCGTCGGACACTTGCCAGATCCTGTTCGAAGACGTCAAGGTGCCGCTCGCCAATCGTCTGGGGGAGGAGGGCGAAGGCTACCGCATCGCCCTGGCCAACCTCGAAGGCGGGCGGGTCGGCATTGCCTCGCAATCGGTGGGCATGGCCCGCGCTGCCTTTGAAGCGGCGCGCGACTATGCCCGCGAGCGCGAAAGCTTTGGCAAAACCTTGATCGAACACCAGGCCGTGGCCTTCCGCCTGGCGGACATGGCCACGCAAATCGCCGTCGCGCGGCAAATGGTGCATTACGCCGCCGCCCTGCGCGACAGCGGCAAACCGGCGCTGGTCGAGGCGTCCATGGCCAAGCTGTTCGCCTCGGAAATGGCCGAGAAAGTCTGCTCTGCCGCCTTGCAAACCTTGGGCGGTTACGGTTACCTGAGCGACTTCCCCTTGGAGCGGATCTACCGCGATGTGCGGGTCTGCCAGATTTACGAAGGCACCAGCGATATTCAGCGCATGGTCATCTCACGCAATCTTTAAGGAGCCACTATATGAGTTACGAAACTATTTTGCTCGACGTGCAGGGCCGTGTCGGGTTGATCACCCTCAACCGCCCGCAAGCCCTGAACGCGTTGAACGCACAACTGATCAACGAGTTGAATCAGGCGCTGGACACCCTGGAACGCAACCCTGAAATCGGCTGCATCGTGCTGACCGGCTCGAAAAAAGCCTTCGCCGCCGGCGCCGACATCAAGGAAATGGCCGAGCTGACCTACCCGCGAATCTATATCGACGACCTGTTCAGTGAGGCCGATCGCGTGGCCAACCGTCGCAAGCCGATCATCGCTGCCGTCAACGGCTTCGCCCTGGGCGGCGGCTGTGAGCTGGCGCTGATGTGCGACTTCATTCTGGCGGGCGACGGCGCCAAGTTCGGCCAGCCGGAAATCAACCTCGGCGTGCTGCCGGGCATGGGCGGCACCCAGCGCCTGACCCGCGCCGTGGGCAAGGCCAAAGCCATGGAAATGTGCCTGACCGGACGCTTTATCGATGCGGTGGAAGCCGAGCGTTGTGGGATCGTGGCGCGTATTGTCCCGGCCGATGAACTGCTCGAAGAGGCGCTGAAAGTCGCCACGCTGATTGCCGGCAAGTCGGTGCCGATCAGCATGATGGTCAAGGAAAGCGTGAACCGGGCGTTTGAAGTGAGCCTGTCGGAAGGCGTGCGCTTTGAGCGTCGGGTATTCCATGCGGCGTTTGCGACGCAGGATCAGAAGGAAGGCATGGCGGCATTCGTGGCCAAGCGCGCGCCTGAATTCAAAGACCAGTAAGCAGCTTATAAACGCCACAAACCCCCTGTGGGACGCTCCCACAGGGGGTTTGTGGCGTGTCAGTCAGAGCTGGTAGTTCTTCAGCTCCCGTGCAATCACCATCCGCTGAATCTCGCTGGTGCCCTCGTAGATCTGCGTGATCCGCGCATCGCGGTAGTAGCGCTCCACCGGATAATCCTCCAGATACCCATACCCGCCATGAATCTGCATCGCCGAGGAGCAGACCTTTTCGGCCATTTCCGAGGCGAACAGCTTGGCCTGGGACGCTTCCGACAAGCACGGCTTGCCCGCACTGCGCAGGCGTGCGGCGTGCAGGATCAGCAAGCGTGCGGCATTGAGCCGGGTTTGCATGTCGGCCAGCAGGTTGGCCACGCTCTGGTGCTCGATGATGGCCTTGTCGAACTGCACGCGGTCACGGGCATACGCCAGCGCCGCTTCAAACGCAGCACGGGCGATGCCCAGGGCTTGAGCGGCAATGCCGATGCGCCCGCCTTCCAGGTTGGACAGCGCAATCGCCAGGCCTTTGCAGCGCTCACCCAGCAGGTTGGCCTCAGGCACGCTGCACTGGTTGAGGGTGACGGCACAGGTGTCCGAGGCGCGGATGCCCATTTTGTGTTCGGTACGGTCGACCACGAACCCCGGCGTGTCGGTCGGCACCAGGAAGGCAGAAATGCCGCGCTTGCCCAGTTCCGGATCGGTCACCGCAAACACAATCGCCAACTTGGCGCGCTTGCCGTTGCTGACAAACTGCTTGGCGCCATTGATCACCCACTGGCCGTCGCGCAGTTCGGCACGGGTACGCAGGTTGTGGGCTTCGGAGCCGGCCTGCGGTTCGGTCAGGCAGAAGCAGCCGATGGCCTGGCCGCTGGCGAGGTCGGCCAGCCAGGTTTGTTTCTGTTCAGGTGTGCCGTAGTTGAGGATTGGCCCGCAACCCACTGAATTATGGATACTCATCAAGGCGCCTGTGGCGCCGTCGCCGGCGGAAATCTCTTCCACGGCCAAGGCATATGCCACGTAATCGATATAGGTGCCGCCCCATTCTTCCGGCACCACCATGCCCAGCAGGCCCAGTTCGCCCATCTTCGCCACCAGGGCATCATCGATCCAGCCGGCTTTTTCCCAGGCCTGCGCGTGAGGGGCGATTTCGCCACGGGCAAAGTCGCGCGCCATGTCGCGAATCATGATCTGTTCTTCAGTATATTCAATATCTTGCATGGCTTATCTCGCAACCTGCGTGAAGTTGTGGAAGAAGCTTTCCACGTGGCTCGGGTCCAGCCCATGGAGCGTCGACGGGTTCCAGCGCGGGCTCTTGTCCTTGTCGATGATCAGGGCGCGGACGCCTTCAATCAGGTCGCCACGCTCGAACCACTGGCGATCCAGATGCAGTTCCAGGGCGAAACACTGCTCCAGCCGCAAACGGCGCCCGCGCCGCAGCATTTCCAGGGTTACGGCCATGGCCAGCGGCGAACGGGTTTGCATCAGGTTAGCCGTGGTCAGCGCCCATTCATGGCTGTTGGCAACCGTTACTTGCTGCAGTTGTTCGACAATGCTCGGCACGTCCGGCAGGGCAAAGAAATGATCGATAGCGGGGCGCAAGGCGGCAAGCGGGGCGTCCGGCAGTTGTTGCACGGCCAGCTTGGCCAACACGCCTTGCAGGTCCTTGAGAGGGGAGTCTTGCCACAACAGCTGGTCGAGTTTCTGGTCGAGGTCGGCCAGTTTGGTGCTGTCCAGGTACCAGTCCGCCAGCCCGCAGTACAGCGCATCGGCCGCGCGAATTTGCACGCCGGTGACGCCCAGATAAATGCCCAGTTCGCCAGGAATGCGCGGCAGGAAGTAGCTGCCGCCGACGTCGGGGAAGTAACCGATCGCCACTTCCGGCATCGCCAGGCGGCTGCGTTCGGTGACCACGCGCAGATCCGCGCCTTGCACCAGGCCCATGCCGCCGCCGAGGACAAAACCGTCCATCAGGGCCAGTATCGGTTTGCGGTAATGGTGGATGGACAGGTCGAGGGCGTATTCCTCGACGAAGAAATCCTGGTGCAGGCTGTCGCCGTTCTTGAAGCTGTCGTAAAGCGAGCGAATATCGCCGCCCGCGCAGAAGGCTTTTTCACCGGCACCGCGTAGGACCACGGCGTACACCTGGGGATCGTCTGCCCATGCCTGTAGCTGTTCGGTCAGGCTGCGAACCATGTTCAGGGTGATGGCGTTCAAGCCGGCGGGGCGATTGAGGGTAAGGTGGCCAATATGGTTGCGAACGTCGGCCAGAACCTCTTGCTGAAGCCTGTCGGCGTGGCTTGCCTCGGATGAAACCTGAGCAGTCATCTGTAACTCCCTGCTTTTATTGTTCTTTATCAATATGTTCGGGGACGAACGCTCCCGCGATCGTACCAGTGCAAATTTGCCCAGTACAACCGGGAATCATGCAGGTCGTTTTTGCATTTATGCAGAACCGGCGATCAGGCCGCCGAAGGATGAAAGTAGCCGGCCAGAGCCTCGGCGCAGAGCAGCACGGCCCGCCTGGCCGCAGGCTCGGCAGCGGGGTGGTTGATAAACCCGTGGCGCATGCCTGGGTACTCTTTGTGCCGCACCGGCACCCCGGCGGTTTTCAAGCGCCGTGCGAAGGCGCGCCCTTCATCGCGCAGCGGATCGCAGCCGGCGGTGATGATCAAGGCCGCAGGCAAGCCCTGCAGGCACGGATCGCGGGCCGGTGAAAGCCAAGGATGCGCCCGCGGCGTATCGGCGGGTACGTAGTGGCTCACGTACCACTCCAGCAATTCGGCCGTCAGCCCGAAGCCTGTGGCGAAGTCATGTCGGGAACGATTGCGCGCCAGGCAGTCGAGAAGCGGGTAGAGCAGTAATTGAAAACCGATGTGCGCCTCGCCCAGGTCCCTGGCCATTTGGCCGATCACCGCGGCAAGCCCGCCGCCCGAGCCACCGCCCGCCACGGCGATACGCCGAGTGTCCAAGCCCAGGCTGGCACCGTGGCGGGCGATCCAGACCGTGGCGGCGTAACAGCTTTTTACTGCGGCGGGGAAGCGTTGTTCCGGTGGCCTCGGGTAGTCCACCGCCACCACGGCGCAGCCGGCCCATTCCGCCATCACCCGGCAAAAGCTGTCGTGGGTATCGAGGTCGCCTGTAACCCAGCCGCCGCCGTGGAAATACATCAGCACCGCGGCCGGCGCAGGACGGGCCGGCCGGTACAGCCTCACGGCCACCGGCTGCCCCGGTGTGGCCAGGGTCAGGTCGCTGACATCCATCACCACCGCATCACGCACTTCCCGGCGTGCCTGCTCGGGGCTCATGGCCTGGCCTCAGGTGCCTGTGCCTGGGCTTCGATTTCCACCAGGTAGTCCGGGGTTATCAGCGCCTTGACGCCCAACAACATGGTGGTCGGTTCGCAGCCCTCGAAAAACTCCTTATGCGCTTGGGCGATTTGCGGCCACCACTTCACGTTGGTGGTGTACATGCGTGTGGCAATCACTCGGGTGCGATCGGTGCCCAGCCGTTTAAGCGCCGCTTCGATGATTTCCAGGCAGCGACGGGTCTGTAAGTACACATCGTCGCTGGCGTAGGGGTTGCCCTGCTCGTCGAAGGCTACCGTGCCACTGGTGACGATGGTTTCACCGACGCGCAAGGCACGGCAGTAACCGCCATTTTTCTCCCAGGGAGCGGCGGAAAAGCAGCGCTGGATCGATGCGCCTTTTGGAATCGGTTCAAGTTCGACGTGGAGGGTTTTCAAGCCGCGGAACTGCAGGTTACTGGTACGCCACACCGGCGGCTTTTTCTCCAGCAGGCGCAAGTTCGGGAAGCGCTTGAGCAGGCTGCTGAACACCACCTCGGCCTCCAGCCGGAACAGCGCCGGGCCCAGACAGAAATGCACGCCACGGCCAAAGGCCAGGTGGTCGTTTTTCGCGCGTTGAATGTTGAAGCGGTCCGGGTCGGCGAAGTGCGCCGGGTCGCGGTTGGCAGCGGCGCGTATCAGGTACACCAGATCGCCTTTGCGCAGGGTCTGGCCTCTGAGTTCGATATCTTGCGTCACGACGCGATGGCTGAACTGCCCCGACGGATCAATGCGCAGCATTTCTTCGATCGCGGGTTTCATCAACGAACCATCGGCCAGCAGTGCGTTCAGTTGGGCAGGGTTGGTCAACAAGTACCACAGGCCGATGCCCAGCATATCGGCGCTGGTGGTGTAGCCAGCCACCAGAACAAAGGCCACCTGGGCCAGCAGATCGTCTGTGCTCGTGTCGGGGCCGGCGGCGGCAATGACACGGCTGACCAAGTCGTCACGCGGGGCCTGCCGGCGTCGCTCGATCAGGTTGCCGAAGTACGCATACATCTCCTCCAGGCCTTGCGCGGCGGCGCCGGGAGTATTCGCCGGGTCAAGGTTGCCGACCAGAAACATCAGGATCACATCGGTCCAGCGCCGCAGCTTGAGCGCATCTTTTTTGGGGATGCCGTAGAGCATCGCCAGCACTCTGGCCGGCACCTGATTGAACAGACGGCTCATCAGTTCGGCGGAAGGGCCCACTGTGGCGAGGAGTTCATCGGTAACCGCCTGGACGTCTGCCCGCAGCGCTTCAATCGAGCGCGGCGTGAATGCGCGGCCGAGCAGATGGCGGCTGGCCTCATGGACTTTGCCATCCTGGGCGTACATCCAGCGCGATGCTTTTTCAATAAAGGGCTCGTACATCGCGCGCTTTTCGGGCGGCAGTTGCGCGTTTACCAACTGGCGTATCCGATCCGAGGAGTAGCGGGTGGCGTCGCTTTGCGCTTTGAAGACGTCATCGAAGCGGGTCAGCATCCACGCCTTGTGCTGGGAACTCCAATACACGGGATGATGGGTGCGTAGAAACGCGTAGGCCGGGTAGGGATCGCGAACCGTGTCGGGGTCGCGGAAGTCGGGTTTGCCTTGAGGGTTCATGGTTATTGATCCTCATACAATGCGCGGGTGAACTGCTGGATGTAGTCGGCTTTCGCGATAGGCGCGTCGACCAGCTCGTCAGGCGGCTTCAGCCAGTCGCCGAGGCAGGCAATGCGCGCAATGCTGGCGCACGGTTCGTCATCGTGAGCGAGGCCCCAGCGGTGCAAATAGGCGACAAACACTGCAATCAAGTCGCGCAGCAGGCCCGGTTCGAGCGGCTGGCCTTCGAGCGCCTGAATGATCAGATCGAGGGCGCGGGCGTAAGTCAGCCCCACCGCTTGCGGGTGGGAAAAATCACCGGCGTCCCGGCACTGCCGGACAATGCTCCGCTCGATTGCCTGGCCCGGGTTACAGGGCGCAACCCGGTCAAATCGCGGACGGGACAGCGCATCCTTGATCACTTGGTAGGCCATCACGCTGTTGTCCCCGGCGAATGTCGGGCTGATCTCGAAGTCCATGCGCAGGGTGACGATCTGGTTGTAGTGGTGAAACCCTTGTGAACCACACAACTCACGGCACTGGGCGATCACTTCCAGGCCCATCCAGGTGCCGATGCATTTGCTTAATGCCGCGAGAATGTGCAGGTCTTTGCGCCGTTCGGTCTGCGGCCATTGCGCTTCGAAGCGTTCGAGGATGGCTTGCTCAAGATACTTGAGGGCCAATGCCTTGAGCTGGACGTTGTACAAGCGCTGGCGAAACAGCGGGTTGCCCAGTAGCGGGCCGGCCTGTGTCAGGCGGTGGCGGGCGAATTGATAGGCCAGGTGCGCGCTCAATCCCGCGCCAAGGCGCGAGGCGGCCATCAACAGCAGGCGCTCCTGGAGGAACGTCTCCAGTGCATTGATAAAGCGTTCGTTTTTGGGCAGGTCGCTGACGAACTGGCCGTTGCGGGTAAACCTGGCGTGGCGTTGCAACAAGGCGTCGGTGTCCAGCTGCATCTGGCAAAAGCGCAAACCGCCGACCTGATTGGCGTGAATGCCGCCCTTGGGGTCGCAAGCCATGACCTTGACACCCGGGCGCAACGGGCCGTTCTCCGCGTCGCGAATCACCACGCGAAACCAGTGGTGCCCCTGGTCTTCGCCATTGACCTGCAATCGCGCGAGTACCATCGCCACCTGGGCGGCATACAAACTGTTGCCGATCCAGTACTTACAGGCGCCGGCGCACGGTGAGTCGAGCACCAGGCAGTGCCGGGCAGGATCGTAGGTAACGGTTGTCTTGAGGTTACGCACGTCGGAGCCGCTGGCGATTTCAGTGCAGCCAAAGGCATACACAGCGCGCATCTGAATGACTTCATCGCGGTAGCGCGCCACTTGCTCCGGGCTGCCCTGGGTCAGTAAGGCGTTGGCGGCGATCATGTGGTCGACCAGCGAGGAATACAGTGCGTAATCGTAGGCACCGATCACGCCGATCTGTTCGCACAGCGCCCTGAAATGTGATTCGTCCGGTTGGCCGAGCCACATGTCATTGTTGATCACCCCGGCATTGAAAATGGCGTGCATACGCCTGATGGTCAGGTCCATGTAGGCCCTGAGGGGGAGGTGGTGACGTTCTCGAGCAGCAAATAATGGGGTGCGAAGCAGGTGTTGCAGACATTCGTTCATGCCGTAACCCTCAGCCAGACTCTGCGTGTCTTCGCTACTGGGTTACGGCGTTCCAGACCTCAAGTGAACCACTGACATAGTTAGAACTTTAGCCGCCGTGTACTGCGTCGCAACTCTGTGGACACGCCACTCGTCGTGCGCCATACATGGGCTCAATTGACACGGCTTGCCAGCACCTCACCGATACTGCGGCGGCGCGCGTGGGTTTCTGCGGCGTGGATCAACTGTTCCAGTTCATTGGGTTCCACATCGTAGAACTGTTCCATCTCGGCCAATGCCAGCTTCAGGTCGGCGGCGGTAATCGCCGGGTCGCGCGCGGCCCTGGCATCCTTAAAGATCGCTGTCGGCGACTCGCTTGCACCTTTGGGATAGCGCGTGCGGGTGGCATTGTTGTAGGCCAGTGCGCAGGTCAATAGCGCTCCGGCGCCGAGCATCACCACCGGCAGTTCCTGCCATCCGAGCGCCGCCGAGGCCGGATCGGCCAGTACCAGCGTCATCGCCAGGCCTCCCGCGGGTGGGTGCAGGCAGCGCAGCCAGCAGATCAGGATCACGGTCATGCCCGCAGCCAGGCAGGCGCTGCCCAAGGTGCGCCCCAGGACCCGCGCGACCAACAGCGCGACCACGGCCGCACACAGGTAGCTGCCGATGATCGACCACGGCTGGGCCAGGGCGCCGGATGAAACGGCAAACAGCAGCACGGCCGACGCGCCCAGCGGGCCAAGCAGGTGCAGGGCGACCTCCATGCCAAACACTTGGGCGCAGACCCATACGCTGAGCAGAGTGCCCAAGGCCATGCCGATCGCGGCACGGCTCCATTCGGCAGGGCGGGTATTGATGGCGGCGGGTAACCAGCGAGCGAGCATCGACAACTTCCATAAACAGCGGGCAAAAAAAAGGCTTGTCTGGTTTCCCGGAAAAGCCCTTGAAAGTTCCTGCATTTGGGGGAGGAACCTGCGTAGTGTGCCGAGCGCGATGCAAGGTCGCCAATGCATATTAATGCAGGTTAAATACAAAAATAATGGACTCAACTGGCCGGCTGCCGCCGGCGCGGTCAAGGTCGGAGGGGTTTGTCCAAGTGCAGCAGCACGTAGGGATTCTTGTCGAACGTGCCGGTGAGCGTCGGTGTGATCGAGCGCAATCGCGGGTCTTGCAAGGCTTCGAAGTCGTCCTGGCTCATGACCAGCCACGCCGGGCCTTGCAACGTCGCCAGGTCGGCGGGCTGCTGTGTGAACAACGGCACTCGGTCGCAATCGAGGTTGACGATGAACTTGATGGCTTTGGCATCTTTGCCCAGCGCATGCAGCACGACGGGCGCCGGTTGCTGGTTGACCTGGGCCTGGACTTGCAGGCTGAAGGTACGCGTGTCATAGAGGCTACGCTCCAGTGGCTCGACCACCCAAATATAGGTGGTCCATACCGCCAGCACGGCGGTCAGCGCCGGCGCCAGCATGCGCAGGCGTGCCTGGAACACTGCCACCAACGCCAGCACTTGAAGCACGCCAAGCACGCCCAACACCCAGCCGATGTGCGCCAACTGCTCCGGGTAACGCGGGCGCGCCATCCAGAGCCCGGCGATCAGCAACGCAGGCAACACGGTCCACAGGCTCAGCATCAAGCCGCGCAGCCAGCCGAACAACCGGCCGTGGGCGACTTGAA
Organism: Pseudomonas sp. GW704-F2; assembly: GCF_059423025.1. Taxonomy (NCBI): domain Bacteria; kingdom Pseudomonadati; phylum Pseudomonadota; class Gammaproteobacteria; order Pseudomonadales; family Pseudomonadaceae; genus Pseudomonas; species Pseudomonas sp. GW704-F2. The sequence continues at coordinate 208,505 of NZ_JBWKXO010000003.1, forward strand.
ACGGATACGCCGCAATAATGGCCGCCATCGGCAGCATCGGCAGCACGTAACGCGCTTTCTTCGCCTGGGGAACCGACAAGCCGAGCATCACCAGCAAGCCGGCCGCGGCGCAGTACAGCACCAACTGCAACGCTGGATCAGGTGCGCGTCGGCCGCCCAGCGCTATCGCCAGCAGCACCAGCAACGCCAGCGGGTAAGCCAGCGCGTAATTTCCCAGGGAACTGCTGAAGTAATACAACGCACCGCTGGAGCCTTCGCTGCCATCCATCCGCCCGAGGAACTGCATGCGGATCACGTCCTGCATGAACGCTTCGCCGCCACTGAGCTTGGCCAGCAGCAACAGCAGGCCGACGCACGCCCCCAGCAGTGCCAGGGCCAACAGGCCGAAGCTGAACAGTTGGCGCCATTGGCGGTTGATCAGGAAGTAGCTGCACAGCACGCCCGTGGGAATCACCAGGCCAATCGGCCCACGGATCGCAAAGCCCACGATCAACAGCAGGTACAGCCAATGCAAGCGCTTGGCGGCGCCGAAGTGATCATGTGCATAACCCAGGTAGAACACCGTCAGGGCCACGGCCGCGAGCATCTGGTCCAGCGACACAGCGCGGGTTTCGCTGATAAACGTGCTGCTGAGCAACAGCAGCGCAACACTCAGCAGGCCCCAGCGCTGGGAGTAGGGCGCCGTCAGGCGATACACCAGCATGACGATCAGCGCCGAAGCGATGGACGTCGGCAACCAGGCCGTGAAGCTGTTGACCTGGCCCAGGGGCAAGGACAGCAGCCACGTCATCAGCGTCGAGGTCGCCAGGTAATCGGCATACGGTTGCCCGTAGGTCGTGGGGAAGAAGCTCGGCCCATGGCGCAGCATCTCCTGGGCGAATACCACGAAGCGCGAGTCAAACCCGATGATTGCCTGGTGCCAGTTACCGGCGATGAATAACAGCAACGCCAGCAGCGCCAACCCCAGCGACTGGCGCCGGATCGCTGCGTTCATCAGTTGGGGCATTTGATCGTTCACTTGTCAGGCTTCCCCTGCTTGCGGCACCCACTGTTGCTGGGGAATCGGCAACTGGCAGGAGTCGCCACGGCCCATCGGGAAGTACTGGAAGCCTTTGCGCGCCAGGCGCTCGCCGTCGTACAGGTTGCGCCCATCGAAGATCACCGGAGTGTTCAGGCGTTGGTGGATCAGGTCGAAGTCCGGTGCCTTGAACTGCTGCCATTCTGTGCAGATGATCAGCGCATCGGCGCCGCTCAGGGTGGATTCCGGAGTGCCCATCAGCATCAGCCGTGGGTCGTCGCCGTAGATCCGCTGGGTTTCCTGCATGGCTTCGGGGTCAAACGCGCGCACATTGGCGCCGGCTGCCCACAGCGCTTCCATCAACACGCGGCTCGGGGCATCGCGCATGTCGTCGGTGTTGGGCTTGAAGGCCAGGCCCCACAGGGCGAAGGTCTTGCCGCGCAGGTCGCCCTTGAAGAAGGCGTTGATGCGCTCAAACAGCTTGCTCTTCTGGCGTTGGTTGATCGCTTCGACGGCTTCGAGCAGGTCGCTCGAGCAATGGGCCTGCTTGGCGCTGTGGATCAGCGCGCGCATGTCCTTGGGGAAGCACGAGCCGCCGTAGCCGCAGCCTGGGTAGATGAAGTGATAGCCGATGCGCGAGTCGGCGCCGATGCCCAGGCGTATCGCTTCGATGTCCGCCCCCAGGTGTTCGGCCAGCTCGGCGATCTGGTTGATGAAGCTGATCTTGGTGGCCAGCATGCAGTTGGCGGCGTACTTGGTCAGTTCGGCGCTGCGCAGGTCCATGAAGATGATGCGATCGTGGTTGCGGTTGAAGGGCGCGTACAGGTCGCGCATGACTTCGCGCACTGCTTCACGCTCGCAGCCGATGATGATGCGGTCCGGGCGGCGGCAGTCGGCAACCGCCGAACCTTCCTTGAGAAATTCCGGGTTGGAGACGATATCGAACTCCAGGTGCCGGCCGGTCCCGTGCAGGGCCTTTTCGATATGGGCGCGCAAAGTGTCGCCGGTGCCGACGGGTACAGTGGATTTTTCCACCAGGATCACCGGCTCGATGCGATGGCGGGCAACCGCATCGCCGACCGACAGCACGTATTTCAAGTCCGCCGAACCGTCTTCATCCGACGGCGTACCCACCGCGATAAACAGCACTTCGCCATGTTCGACAGCGAGCTTTTCATCGAAGGTGAAGCTCAATCGTCCGCTTTCAAGGTTCTCCTTGACCATCGCCGCCAACCCTGGCTCGAAAATGCTCACATGGCCCTGCTGCAATTGCCTGACCTTGTGTTGATCAACGTCCATGCAGATGACATCGTGACCGACTTCGGCCAATACAGTGGCCTGTACCAGACCGACGTAACCACTACCAAATACACTGATTTTCATGGGGCATTCCTGGGGCTTGCTGTGCTAGCACGACGAGAGTTAATAACCAGTACACCGAGGATGACCAAGGCCACCCCCAGGGTTTTTGAAAGCGAAAAATGTTCGTTGAACACCGGCAGGCTGGCGGCCAACAGGTAGACCAGCGCGTAGCTGATGCTGAGCAGCGAATAGGCGCGGCCCAGGGGCAAATCCTTGAGCGCACAGAGCCAGCACAGCATCGACAGCGCATAAGCGAGGATTGCCAGGCTCACCACGCCGAGGGCGCCCAGGTCGATGGCGTTGCTGCTGAATGCGCCGAGCCATTCGTCCGGCAGGGGCAGGCGCGTCATGCTCCAGCGCATCCCCAACTGGGCGGCGCTGACCAGGCCGACACTGCCCAGGGCGAAGGCAAACCCGCGAGCCCGGCTCATACCTGGCGCCCCAGCAGCACGACGCCGGCAATCACCAGCGCCACACCCAGCCAATGCCGGGTGTCGATGTGCTCCTTGAATACGAAGCGCGCCATTAACGTGACCAAGACGAAATTGAGGCTGAGCATCGGGTAGGCAATCCCGACTTCAAGGCGCTGCAGCACCAGCAGCCAGACCAACAAGCCAAAACCCAGGCACAACAGCGCGGCCCACAACCAGGCAGAGCGCAGTTTCAGGGCCCAACCGTCAGGCTGGTCGCGCCAGCTTTCCACGGCGAACTTCTGAGCGACCTGGCCCATGCAAGTGAGCAGGCAGGCGGCCAATAACAGGAACAGGGTGATCATGGCGCAACCTGCGGGAAAATCAGGATCACGATATTGCCTTGCTCATAGCGCTTGCCATCCGGGGGCAGCAGGTTCACTTCGGCGATCTCCTCGTCACCCTTGACGCGCATCACCACGCCCACAGAGCCTTGCCGGCGGGCCTCGTTCATCCATTGCTGGACCTGGGTCATGTCGACCTTGCGCTGGGCGGCGTCCGGGTAGGCGAGGCCGTATTTCACTTCGCCGATGGTGTTATAGAGGGTGATGTCGGTGCGTTGCAGGCGCCAGGCCAAGGCCGATGCCGCGCCGAGGTCATTGCTGAGCAGGGCGGATGTCGGTTGCAGTTCCTGCAGGTGGTCGATGATGAATTGATCCGGCGTCTTGTTGTACACCACCGAATGGGGCAGCGCGGCCGGGGCCAATGCCAACAGCAACCAGCTGCCCAGCGCCGGTGCGGCCCACAGTTTCAGTGGGCGTGCAACCTGCAACAGGTTGGCGATGATCCAGCCGAACAGGCCGGTGAATACCAGCACCAGGCTGAGGGTTTCCTGGCCGTGTTCGTACAGCGGTTTTTTCAGTTGGAACCACGTCAGCGCGAGCAAGGCCACGACACCGAGGATCAGGTTCAGCCAGCCGTTGATGCGCAAGGCACGGTCACGGGCCTGGGCCAGTTTGTCGGTGAGCGCGTTACCCATGAGCAACGCCAGCGGCAGCAGGCACGGCATGATGTAGGACGGCAGCTTACCTTTGGCCAGGCTGAACAGTGCCAGCGGCATCAGCAGCCACAACAGCAGGAATGCGGTGCCTGGCGCGCGCTTCTGCTGCCAGGCCTGCTTGACGGTGGACGGCAACAGCGCCAGCCACGGCAGGCTGAATGCGACCAGCAGCGGCAGGTAGTACCAGAATGGCTCGGCGTGCTGCGCGTCTGCGCCGGCAAAGCGTTGGATATGCTCATGCCAAAAGAAGAAGTTCCAGAAATCCGGCTCCTGACTCTGCACCGCAAGCGCCCAGGGCAGGCTGATGACAATCGCCACGGCGACGGCGACCATGCCGTAACCGAGCAGCTCACGCAAGCGCTTCTGCCAGATCGCGTAGGGCAGGGCGATCAGCACCGGCAGCAGCCAGGCGAGGAAGCCTTTGGTCATGAAACCCATGCCACAGGCAACCCCAAGCAGCGCCCAGGACCCGACGCGACCGTTGCGGGTGGTGCTGTCGAAGCAAAACCACAGCGCCACGCCGGTCAGGTTGACCCAGAAGGTGAACTGCGGGTCCAGGTTGGCATAACCGCCCAGCGCCACGACGCTGAAAAAGCTCATGTACAGCACTGTGCTGACCAGGCTCTTGTGCGGGTCATTCCACAACCGGCGCGACACCCAGTACACCAGTAGAATGCTGAGCCCAGTGCTCAAGGCCGACGCAAAGCGCACGCCGAACAGGTTTTGCCCGAAGATCGCCTGGCCCAGCGCGATCATCCAGTAACCGGCAGCCGGTTTTTCGAAATAACGAATGCCCATAAAGTGCGGCGACGCCCATTTGCCGGTCAGCAGCATTTCCTGGCTGATCTGTGCATAGCGGGTTTCATCCGGAATCCACAGGCCATGGGTGGCCAGGGGCAACAGATAAAATGCGCCGAATGCCAACAGCAGCAGGGGCAGCGCCCAACGGCGGATCATGCCTGCTGCACTCCGAGCCAACCCTCACGGCCGCTCAGGGCGCCGCGCACCAGTTGTTGCTGGGGCAGGGTGGAGACGTCCGCCGGGAGCAGATCGCCCAGCGGTTTGAAATGGATGCCGCGCTGCCCTGCCTGGGCGAGCAACTGGCGAAAATCGTTGGCCATCAGAATCCCTTCTACTTCTGCGTGGATCGTGTAGACGTTCAGCTTCGACTCTGCGAAGCGGTCGAGAATGAACCCGTTGAAATCCTTGGCAGCCACCACCGGCCCGACGACTTCGTCGAAGGTCGGCAGGTCTACCGGAATCTGTGGGGTGCCCGCGCTGCCATCGGCCAGGGTCGGACGAAACAGGCTGGTGCCCCGGCAATCGCTGTTGTAGCGAAAGTTGAAGGCTTGCTTGGCTTGCACCACGCGTTCATCGGCGCGCCAACCGGCGGCCGCTGAACAGTCGATACGTTCACCGAGGATGTCGCTCAAGGTGTCCACACCGCGTCGGACCTGCTCGATCAACTGTGCGTCGCTCCAACGTCCGGCGTTGGCCTGCCAGCCATGGTGATCCCAGGCGTGCAGGCCGACTTCATGCCCGGCGGCCTTGGCCTGGCGCATCAAGTGCCCCAGGTCGCGGCCGATCGGCTTGCCCGGCCAGGCGGTGCCGGCGAGCAAGATATCCCAGCCATACAGGCCGGCGGCGTTGGAACGCAGCATCTTCCACAGAAATTGCGGGCGGATCAGGCGCCACAAGTGGCGCCCCATATTGTCCGGCCCGACACTGAAGAAGAACGTCGCTTTTACCCCGGCTTCATCCAGGGACTCGAGCAACCGTGGCACGCCTTCGCGGGTGCCGCGGTAGGTGTCGACATCAATGCGAAGACCTGCCTGCATCAGCGCTTGTCCGCGATTTCGAGCATGGCTTCACGCAGGAAGAAATCCAGGGTGTTGCCGATGGTTTCGCTCATCTCCACGGTCGGCTCCCAGTTCAGCAGGCGCTTGGCGTTTTCGATGCTTGGTTTGCGGTGGGCCACGTCCTGGTAACCGGTGCCGTAGAACGCCTTGCTTTCCACGTCGCGGAAACCGGCGAACGGCGGGAAGTTGCTGCGCAGCGGGTGAGCTTCGAACTGACGCAGCAGTTCTTCGCCCAACTGGCGGATGCTCGCTTCGTTTTCCGGGTTGCCGATGTTGATGATCTGGCCGTTGCACACATCGTTGTCGTTATCGATGATGCGCGCCAGGGCTTCGATGCCGTCGGCGATGTCGGTGAAGCAGCGTTTCTGCTCGCCACCGTCGAACAGGCGGATCGGCGTACCTTCCACCAGGTTCAGGATCAACTGGGTGATCGCACGGGAGCTGCCGATACGTGCCGAGTCCAGGCGGTCCAGACGCGGGCCCATCCAGTTGAATGGACGGAACAGGGTGAACTTCAGGCCCTTGGCGCCGTAGGCCCAGATCACGCGGTCCAGCAGTTGCTTGGAGACCGAGTAGATCCAGCGTTGCTTGTTGACCGGGCCGACCACCAGGTTGGAGGTGTCTTCGTCGAAGTACTGGTCCTGGCACATGCCATAGACTTCAGAAGTCGACGGGAAGATCACACGCTTGTTGTACTTGACGCAGTAGCGCACCAGCTTGAGGTTCTCTTCGAAGTCCAACTCGAACACGCGCAGCGGGTTGCGAGTGTATTCGATCGGGGTGGCGATGGCCACCAGCGGCAGGACCACGTCGCACTTCTTGATGTGGTACTCGATCCACTCGGTGTGGATGCTGATATCGCCTTCCACGTAATGGAAGTTCGGGTGGCTGCGCAGGCGCTCGATGGCGTCGGAGCCAATGTCCAGGCCGTAGACTTCGTAACGGTCGTCACGCAGCAGGCGTTCGGACAGGTGGTTACCGATAAAGCCGTTCACGCCCAGGATCAGCACGCGGGTGCGACGTGGCTTGCGGCCGGACTCGGCGCCGCGCAGGACGGAACCGTCTACCAGGCCCAATTCGTTGGCCAGGGACGGGCCGGCCAGGTACAGACCGTTGTCGTTGCGCTGACCGAACTTGATCACCAGCGAGTCTTCACCGCACGCGATGCGCAGCGGGTTGACGCTGATCACGCGGCCAGGCGCCAGGCCTTCGTTGCCCTGGACCACTTCGGCTTGCCACACGATCAGCTTGTGCTCGCCAACGGCGCAGAAGGCGCCCGGGTACGGTTGCGTCACGGCGCGTACCAGGTTGAACAGTTCTTCAGCCGTTTTTTGCCATTCCAACTTGCCATCCGCTGGAGTGCGGCGGCCGAAATAAGTGGCCTTGCTTTCGTCCTGGGCGGTTTCCGCCAGTTTGCCCGCGGCCAGTTGCGGCAAGGCGTCGCGCAGCAGGCTGCTGGCGGCGTCACGCAGTTTGGCGTGCAGGGTCAGGCCGGTGTCGGAACGCTCGATCGCGACTTTCTGCTGGGCCAGGATCGCGCCGGCATCGGCACGCTTGACCATGCGGTGCAGGGTCACGCCGGTTTCGGTCTCGCCTTTGACCAGCACCCAGTTGGCGGGCGCGCGGCCGCGGTATTTCGGCAGCAGCGAGCCGTGCAGGTTGAACGCGCCTTTGCGGGCGGTGGCCAGCAGGGGTTCGCTCAGCAGGTTGCGGTAGTAGAAGGAGAAGATGAAATCCGGGTTGAGCTTGGCGATGCGCTCGATCCACAGCGGGTGGTTGGCGTCTTCCGGTGCATGCACCGGGATGCCTTTGCGGGCGCACAGTTGCGCGACGGAACCGTAGAAATTGTTTTCCTTGGGGTCATCGGCATGGGTGAACACGGCAGCAATGTCGTAACCGGCAGTCAGCAGGGCTTCAATGCCAGCACAGCCAATATCGTGGTAAGCGAAGACAACAGCTTTTGAATTCATGACGAAACCTGATCGGAAGGGGAAGTAGCGGTGGTATGGGAGGACACCATGCCGTCAACGACGACCACGGGTGCCGGTGCTGCCGGTTGGTTGCGCAGCACTTTTTCAATAAAGAACCGGGGGCGGGCGCGCACATCGCTGTACATGCGGCCCAGGTATTCACCCAAGAGGCCCATGCCGATGAACTGGCCGCCGGTGAACACGAACAGCACCGCGAACAGCACGAACGTGCCGCCGCCGGCCCATTGGGCGCCGAAGGCCAGGCGCAGGACGATCAGCGCAACGGCGAACAGCACGCCCAGGCCCGCCAGGCTGAAGCCGACGATGGACAGCAGGCGCAGCGGGGTGGTGGTCATGCAGGTCAGCAGGTCGAACATCAGGCTGATCAGGCGCATGGCGCTGTATTTGGATTCGCCGTGTTCGCGCTCAGCATGGTGTACGAGGATTTCAGTCGTGTGACGGGCAAAACCGTTGGCCAGGATCGGAATAAACGTGCTGCGTTCGCGGCAGGCGAGCATGGCGTCGACGATGGTGCGGCGGTACGCGCGCAGCATGCAGCCGTAGTCACTCATGGCAACGCCGGTCGAACGCTGCACGGCCAGGTTGATCAGGCGCGACGGCCAGCGGCGGAAGGCCGAGTCCTGGCGGTTGTTGCGCACGGTGGCAACCACGTCGTAGCCCAGCGCGGCTTGTTCCACCAGGCGCGGGATTTCTTCCGGGGGGTTCTGCAGGTCGGCGTCGAGGGTAATCACCACTTCGCCCCGGCACTGCTCGAAACCGGCCATGATCGCCGCATGCTGGCCATAGTTGCGATTGAGGATCACCGCGACCACATTGCTGCCGTCTTCGGCGGCGGCGTCTTCGAGCAATTGGGCGGATTTGTCGCGGCTACCGTCATCCACCAGGATGATTTCGTATTCGTAGGCCAGTTGCTTGCAGGCTGCCGTCGTGCGACGCAGCAATTCAGGCAGGCTCTCTTGTTCGTTGTAGACCGGGATGACGATCGACACACAATGAATAGGGTAGGGTTTCAAAGATTCATGACCTCGGGGTTTGAGCAACTTGGAGCGTAAAGACAACAGTCACTGGCCGAAAAGGCGGGTGTCTGGTTGAACCTGCTGTGGAGTTGGTGTGTTCATCCGACCATCCTGATGGGTTATTGAGATCTTCCATGTGCCGCCGAGAGTAAAGATCAAAAATTACAAAGATAAAGACGAATCAACAAGTTACTCGGCACAGTGCGGTTCGTTCTCAAGTCCTGCGGCCAAGATTAAGCGTAAAAATGTTCAACGAATATGAAAGCCGTATGAAAAACTCGTTTATTTGACAGGTAGACAGCTAGGGTTCAGCTACACAACTAAGGCACTGAGGGCGTTGTTTATTTAGCGTAATAGGAACGTTTTACATGGCGCCGGGCTCCACTGAGTAGGCGCGGATCTGCGTGGTGCGTGGCGGCAGTGTCTGCTACGTGTGTTTATTGAAGAATCTTCTCTGCATTGCGCCTCAAGTGCCGGTAAAGTAAGCCATCTCTTGCCAGGGTACTCGGATGAATAGCGTGCAGCGTTTAGGCGGCCAATGGCGGCCGGTGTTGATGGGATTGTTGATGAGCGCAGCCTGCGTCACCACCGCATGCGCCGATGACGCAGTGGCGCTGACCACGGTGGTCCAACTGCCGGAAGGGGTTGAAGTGCGCGGCAAGGAAGTTGCCGCCTACACCTGGGACGACCGCCAGGGCAAGAACCTGCTGGTGTTGGCCGAGCAAATCAGCGAACGCGAGGATGACGGCACCCAGTCGGCGTTTGTCTACGCGGCCCAGTATCTGATCGACGGTGACCGCCCCAAGCGCATGTGGATGCTCTACGACGACGTGCAGCACTGTGAATTCGATGCCGCGCTGCGCTTCGACATGGCGGCGACCAAAGTCACCGACCTTGCCGGCGACGGCACCACCCAGGCTACGGTGGGTTACACGCGTACCTGCACCAGTGATGTCAGCCCCAATGAATTCAAACTGATCATGCATGTCGGCAAGGCGCAGAAGTACCGCCTGCGCGGGGTCGACCGGGTCGGCGCCGCCTGGTGGGACGAAGAGGCCGGGGCACTGCGTGGCATGCCGCTGCCCAGGGATTGCAGCGTCGCCGGGCAACAAGCGTTGGTCAGCCAGTACAAGGAGCAGGGCACCGAGTTGCCTTTGCCGGGTTGCTACAGCGACGAGAAAGACTTTGCCAAGGCGCCGGAGGCCTACCTGACGTTCATGCGTCAGCACTGGTTCGCGCTGATGCAGAAACAGGATGCTGAATGGGGCCAGGCGCAGACCCCGCCCCAGGAGCCGACCGAGGACGAAGAGAGCGCCCCGTGATTTGGCGCCAGGGCCGATCGTGCGTTAGACTCGGCCGTCGCCAATTTAATAAATACCTCGAATAAACAATTGGTTACTCGAGGTATTTAATCCAAAGGCTGATCTACCTTGACTGAGTCTATCCGCAACCCTCTGACCCTCTACCTCACCCGCCTGGCGCCCTCCAGCCAACTGACCATGCGTTACGTGCTGCAGGATGCCGCCGACCGCCTGGGCTTCGAGGACATCAACCTTGAGGAGATCGACTGGCACCTGCTGCAACCCGAACAGGTGATCGCGCTGGTTGCGGCCTTGCGCGAGGACGGCTACGCGCCCAATACCTCATCGCTGTATGTCAACGCTGTGCGCGGGGTCATGAACGAAGCCTGGCGCATGAGTCTGATCAGCCAGGAACACCTGCTGAAAATCCGCACGGTCAAGGCTGCGCCCGGCACACGCCTGAGCCAGGGGCGCAACCTGCGTCGCACGTTGATCCGCGAAATGATGGATGTGTGCGCTGCCGATCCGCGCCCCCAGGGCCTGCGCGATGCTGCAGTGATCAGCATCTTGTATGGCTCAGGCATGCGCAAGTCGGAGTCGGTCAACCTCGACCTGGCGCAGATCAACTTTGGCGAGCGCAGCCTGCGCGTGATCGGCAAGGGCAACAAGGAACTGATCAAGTACGCGCCGGGCTGGGCCTTCGCCAAATTACAGGCCTGGCTCGAATTCCGGCGCGAACAGCTCAAGGAAGGCGAGCCAGACGATGCGTTCCTGTTCAACCGCATCCGCCGGGGTAGCCACATCACCCGCGAACGCATCACCAAGCATGCGATTTACTACATCGCCCGCCAGCGCGGTCAGCAAGTCGGGGTGACGATCATGCCCCATGATTTCCGGCGGTCTTTCATCACGCGGGTGATCGAGGAACATGACCTGTCGATTGCACAAAAACTTGCGCACCACACCAATATCCAGACCACCGCCAGCTATGACATGCGCGACGACAATGAGCGCCGGCGCGCGGTGGATCGGTTTGACCTGTAGCCGCTGGCGAGCGCGGCCGCCGCGTTCCATCCTCGGGCATGGCTCAGGAGGAAGGCGGGGCGCCGGGCAGCAGGTGCGCCGGTAAACGGCGCAAGGTCCACAACGTGGTGAGCATCGCCGCGACCGCACACAAGGCGATGCCAACCAACATCGGCGCCGGGGTGTGATCGGCGAAGATTCCCACCAGGGTCATGGAGACCGCGGCCGTGATCATCTGGATCGCGCCGAGCAGTGCCGACGCGGAACCCGCCACCGCACCATGATCCTCCAGGGACAACACACCGGCCGCCGGTAACAGCAAACCGAGAAACCCGAAACCGATAAACAGCAGTGTCATCATCAAGGCCAGGTGATTGCCCCACAGCGTGGTGGCGGCCAACACCACCATGACCGCCGCCACGCCCACCACCGACCAGCGAATCAGCGGTGCCAGCCCGAAGCGTGCGCTCAGGCGGGCGGTGAGCTGGCTCATGGCAAAAAATGACGCCGCGTTCAGCGCAAAGCACAGGCTGAATTGGGTCGGGGTCAACCCGAAGTACTCGATGTATACGAACGGCGCGCTGCCGATAAACACAAAGAACGTTGCCAGGCCGAACCCGCACACCACCGATAAACCGATGAACACCGGGTCGCGCAACAACGCCCCATAACTGCTGAATGCATGCCCCAGGGTCTTGCCCAGTCGGCGCTCGGCGGGGTGGGTTTCAGGCAATTGCACGATGGTCATGCCCAGGCACAACACGGCCACCACCGCCAGCACGGCAAACACCTCGCGCCAACTCCAGAGCGCAATCACCAGGCTACCGGCCAATGGCGCGAGGATCGGCGACACACTCATCACCAACATCAGCAAAGCCATCAGGCGTGCCGCTTCATGGCCGGTATACAGGTCACGCACAATCGCCCGGGGAATCACCATCCCCGCGCATGCGCCGAACGCCTGCACGGCGCGAAAACCAATCAGCACTTCGATGCTCGGCGCCAGGGCGCAGCCGATACTGCCCACGGCGAAGATCACCAACCCGGCATAGATCGGCGGCTTGCGCCCGAACACATCGCTGATCGGGCCATAAAACAGCTGGCAGACGCCGATGATCATGAAGAACACCGTGAGGCTCATCTGCACCGCTGCCGGCGAGGCCTGCAGGCTGGCGCCCAGGGTCGGCAGCGCCGGCAGGTAGATATCGATGGCGAAGGGGCCGACGGCCGTGATCAGACCTAGCAGCAAAGCAAGGCGGGCGATACGTTTAGGCATGGGCAGTTCCGGGTGAAGCAAAGGTCGGTCAGCTTAAAGAACCGCCCCCGCGCAAACAAGGCGGGCAAGGCTTTGAGTTTATCTGCGCAGATCTGCGCAATTGAGCTTCAATAACAGGGAGCCTATGCCGATAACAGTATCAGTGACGCTCTAGCGGTTGGGTTCCCAACCGGCTGTCCAGGCTACGGGGATGACCAGCATGACGATCAAATTACGCTTGTGGCTATTGATTGCGACCGGGTTGCTCACAGCTTTGATCATGAGCCTGGCCGGTTACCTGGGAAACGTCCGGATGGCCGATGCCGTGCAGGATAACGAGATCAGCATGACGGTGCTGCGCAACCACATGGAAGCCGACATGATGCACGACGCCCTGCGCGCCGATGTGTTGTCGGCGATGTTGGTCGGGTTGGGTAAAAGCACCAGCACCAAGGCCGAGGTCGGCAACTCGCTCAAGGAGCATGCCGAGCACTTTCGCCAGGTGCTGGAGGACAACCTCAAGCTGCCGCTGGGCGACACGCTCAAGACCAGCCTGGAAAAAATCAAACCCAGCCTGGATACCTATATCAGCGCTGCTGAACGCATTACGGCACTCGCGCTGGACAACCCGGAGGCCGCTCGCGGCGAACTGGAGACCTTCAATACAGCCTTCAGCCAGTTGGAAGGTCAGATGGCGAGCCTCAGCGAGCTGATCGAAAACAATACGCAGCAAACCAGCATCGGTACCCGACAAACCATCAGCAACGCCAACTTCACCTTGGGCGTGGTGTTGATTGCGAGCCTGCTGCTGCTCCTGGCGCAGGGCCGCTGGGTTTCGCGGAGCATCATGGGGCCGTTGCAGGCCGCAAGCCGCATCGCCGACAGCATCGCCCGTGGCAATTTGAGCGAACCGATTGTCGAGCCCCAGCGCAAGGACGAGGCCAGCGCGCTGATACGCAGCCTCGGCACCATGCAGCGGGACCTGCGCGGCATGATCGAAGTGGTGCGCAGCAATGCCCATGGCGTCAATGGCATGAGCGAGCAACTGAGCCAGGGTTGCCATGAGGTGGCGGGCAGCAGTCAGCAGCAAAGTAGCGCCGCCAGCACCATGGCGGCGGCGGCCAGTGAAATGACCGCCAGTATCGAGGAAATCACCCAACATGCGGCGCGCGCACTGAACATGGCCAACCAGGCAGAAGCCTTGGCCAAGGACGGCGGTCGGGTGATCCACCAAGTGGTCAGTGACATGGCCGGCATTGCCCGTTCAGCGCAGCAGTCGGCTCACGTCATCCGCACGCTGGACAAGGAGTCCGAGGCAATCTTCAGCATTATCCAGGTCATCAAGGGCATTGCCGATCAAACCAATCTGCTGGCCCTGAATGCCGCGATCGAAGCCGCCCGCGCCGGTGAACAGGGGCGCGGTTTTGCGGTAGTCGCCGATGAAGTGCGCAGCCTGGCCGGACGCACCAGCGCCTCGACCCAGGAAATTGCCAGCATGGTCGGCCGTATCCAGCAAAACACCCGCGAAGCGGTGACCAGCATGGAGGAGGGCGTCACACAAGTGGACAAGGGCATGGCCGTGACCGCCGAAGTCGAGCGCGCCATCCGCGAGATTCTCCAGGCCACCCTCAACACCACTGAGTTGGTCAACGACATCTCCCGCACCATCAGCGAGCAAAGCCTGGCCAGTAACGAAATTGCCCATCAAGTGGAGATGATTGCCAGCATGTCGCAGCGCAACAGCCAGGTGATCGGCACGACAGCCTCGACGACGGACGAGTTGTCTGCATTGGCGGGGAAATTGTCGCAGTCGGTGGATCGATTTCGGCTCTGAGCATCACCGCTGATTTAGACAACTCGACTCAATCCTAACGCCAGCAGCCATCGGCAATTCGTGATGGCTGAGGGATGAGGTTTGGCTGTTTGGTAGGCTGGCGGCTAGGGATATACGATCGTGACAGTCGTCATGGCAGCATTGAATCGGTGCTGTCTCGTTACTCAATCAAAGACTCTTTGTAAGGTTGCCTAGCATCTCTTTTGCGGTAGAGACAACTTTGGAGTTCATTTCATAGGCTCGTTGAGTGGTGATCATGTTGACCATCTCTTCAACGGTACTCACGTTTGAGGTTTCCAAGGTGCTCTGCAATGTTGTGCCGATACCATTGACTCCTGGAGTGCCGACTTGAGGAGCCCCGCTGGCGGCGGTTTCCAAAAAGAGGTTGGCGCCTTGTGCTTGCAAGCCTGCCGGATTAATGAAATCGGCTATCTGCAGATTGCCAATCACCTGCGAGGCAGGGCTGCCGGCGACAGTGATCGATACAGTCCCGTCCTGGCCCACGGTGAATGTCTGGGCGTTGTTGGGAACAACGATCGCCGGTTCCAGGGCGAACCCATTCGCTGTGACGATCTGACCGTTTGCATTTAAGTGGAACGTGCCGTCCCTAGTGTAGGAAAGGCTGCCGTCGGGTTGCAGTATCTGGAAAAAACCACGGCCGTTCAGCGCCAGGTCCAAAGGTTGACCGGTCGTTTGCAGGCTGCCGGCAGAGAAGTTTTTCTGGGTGCCGACGACATGCACCCCGGTGCCTAGTTGCAGGCCAGAGGGCAATGCACTGTTCTGGGTTGACTGTGCGCCTGGCTGTCGTTTGATCTGATAGACAAGGTCTTGAAACTCGGCGCGATCACGTTTGAAGCCGGTAGTCGAGACGTTCGCCAGATTGTTGGAAATAGTGGTTAGGTTAGTGTCCTGGGCAGAAAGCCCCGTTTTTGCGACATACAGTGCAGGAAGCATCCAAATCTCCTTGGCGGCCGTTTTGCGTGGTTAGGATTTGTCGGGGAGGGCAAACACAATTGACTTCCGAACGAGCCTCACGTCATCTGGAGTAACGTCTTGTTGATGGTGCTTTCGGTCGAAATCGTCTTGGCGTTTGCCTGGTAGTTGCTCTGGGCCTTGATCAGGTTCACCAACTCGGTGGTCAGGTTAACGTTGGAGTTCTCCAGAGCATTGGCGACGATCGATCCCAGTGTTCCGGCCTGAGGGACGTCATAACCCGGCTGGCCTGACGCGAAGGTTTCCTTCCAGGCAGTGCCGCCTGCCGGCTGCAGGCCTTGCTCGTTGTTGAAACTGGCCAGCGATAGCTGGCCGATCGCTTTACTTTGCTGGTTGCTGAACGTGGCGAACATCACACCGCTACCGTCGATTTTCAGGCCGGTGATTTGCCCCGTCGCGTAACCATCGGTGATCGGTGGGTTGCGATAGCTGGCTGAGTTGTACTGTGTAATGTTGGCCATGTTGATGGCAACGCCGGCCGGGTTGGCGGCAGCGCCGTTATATTTCCACGCTCCGTTTTCCAGTGCGCCCGGCTTCCAGTCGGTAATCGTCAGGGTGGTATTGGACGTTGCGGAGGGGGGGATCGTGATAGTCGAAAGAGTGCCCGACGTATCAAATGTCAAAAGGGAACCCCTCGGCGCGACACCGGCAATGCCACTGATTGCCGTACCGTCTGGGTTTCGCCCATCGATCAGGGTGTAAGACATCCATTTATTGGCGTCCGTCTTCACCATGTACTGCACCATAGCGTGCGAGTTGCCTTGGGTGTCGTACAAGGTGGTGCTGTATTGGGTCGTGAAGCTGCTGGTGTCGGTTGGGTCGAACGGCTTGGTGGCTTGGTTGATCGCCGGCGCAGACGCGTTCAGGTTGCTGGTGGAGTCCACCTTGCTGGAAGCCTTTGGCGGCAAGTTCGACAGGTTCAGCCGCAGGTCGGTCAACCCGCCCTTGATGATCTTGCCGTCGGCGTCTGCGGCGTAGCCTTGCAGGCGTGAGGTGCCCGTATTGTTGGTGATGTAGCCATCTTTGTCTGCGCTGAAGGCACCGTTCCGGGTGTACTGCAGAGAGCCGTCGCTGCCTTTCTGCACAAAAAAACCACCGCCTTGGATCGCCATATCCAGTGTGCCGCCACTGCCGTTGACATCGCCTTGAGTGAACTGCTGGGACACAGCGGACAGGTTCACACCATTACCGATAGCATTGTGCCCAGTACCCAGCTTGGCAGCCGCATAGATATCAGCAAATTCTGCACGGGATGATTTGAAACCGGTGGTGGCGACGTTGGCGATGTTATTGCCAGTGACATCCAACTGTTTGTTGGCCGCATACAGCCCGCTGAGCCCAATATTAAAAGACATAGCCACTCCTTATTTTGCCATTCAGTTTGAATTTGAAGCAGGGGGCTGATCTGGCCGGGATTGAAGCATGGGGTTGCTGAGGCACCCTTGGAGCATCTTTTTCAGGCCGTCAGTTAGTCATCCAAGCGCCCACCGCTTAATCGGCGATGACTTTAGAGATGCTGATTGTGCGCAAAGAATGTTGGGTTTTATGGGAGGAACCATGGAGGAATGATGGAGGCGTCAGATTTCTTGTGGGAGGCATAACTTAAACGGTGATCTGATGACCGACGTGACAAGGTACATTGTGTTCGCACTCTTCCAAGGACAGACAATGCTTATCGTATTCAGCGGCCTTCCGGGCACTGGAAAAACCACTATCGCCAAGGCCCTCGTCGCTACGACAGGCGCCCTCTACCTGCGGATCGATACGATCGAACAAGCGATTCGAAACTCCGGTGCTCTTGCGCAAGACGTGGGGCGCAGTGGCTACATGGTCGCGAATGAACTCGCCCTGAGTAATCTTCGTCTAGGCCGTATGGTCATCGTTGATTGCGTAAATCCAGTCATCGAAAGCCGAATGGCGTGGAACGAAGCCGCCTCAAAAGCGGGTGTTCGGTTGGTAAATATTGAAGTGATTTGTTCGGATAAAAACGAACATCGGCGCCGCATAGAAACGAGGCTGGGTGATATTCCCGGGTTGATTCCAGCAACCTGGCAATCTGTGTTGGATCACGAATATGAAGCGTGGGCCGAAGCGCCGTTTTGCATAGACACCGCGCTGACTTCGCCGGAGCAAGCAGTATCGATGCTCACCGAAGGCTTATTGTCCAGTGAGTAGTGGCGGCTAATGGGTGCTTAGTCTGCGGTGAGGGCAGGGGAGACAACGGTGAGGATTTCCGAGTCGAACTGACGCAGATTGGCTACGGCTTGGCCCCGCCATTCGTCAGCAAAGTGCCTTGCCCCTTATTGACAGCGAAGCTGTATGGGGAAATACTCGCCTCCATATTCATATATATGACTAGATAACAAGGTGAACAAAGTCGATGAGTTCTCTTTCCAGTGATGTTCGCTTGCCGCTTTACCAACGCCTGCGTGACCATTTGGCTGAACAGATCGCCAACAATCGCTGGCGTCCGGGGGAAGCGATTCCCACCGAAGCTGCGCTTTCAGCGGAATACCAACTGTCTACTGGCACCGTGCGCAAAGCGGTCGATGCATTGGTCAGTGAAGGTATCCTGGAACGTCAGCAAGGTCGAGGCACTTTCATTCGCCGGCCTCAGTTCCAATCTTCGCTGTTCCGATTCTTCCGTTTTCAAACCGCTGCCGGCGAGCGTCGGGTGCCAGAGAGTCGCATCCTGTCGATCGAACCGGTGGCCGCGCCCTCGGCGGTGGCCCAGGCGTTGGGGCTGCCACTCGACGCGCCGGTGATCCGCATTGTTCGTGTGCGTCTGCTTGATGTTCAGCCGGTGCTCGCCGAAGAAATCTGGTTACCCCGCAATCGATTTCAGCCGCTGCTGGAGATCGACCTGAGTAGCAAAGGGCCGTTGTTGTATCCGATCTATGAAGAGGTCTGCGGTCAGGTCGTCGCCTCGGCCGAAGAAACGCTGACCGCTGAGTCGGTGAATGACGTGTACGCGCGATTGCTGCAAGTCCCGGTCAACAGCCCGGTGGTGGTGATCGAGAGGCTGGCGCGTGATTACGCCGGTACACCGCTGGAGTGGCGTCGTTCTCGCGGGCATGCCGAGCACTTCCGTTACCGCGTGGATATTCGCTGACCCGTGCCTGGGTAGCGTTTCGTTCAGCGGCGAGTCGGTCGCCGCTGGTTTGATCGTTTTGTCTGTTCTGACTGGCCTCGTAGCGGCGCGGTTCGCTCTCGGCTGCCTCACGTTCCACCTATAAGGATAAGAATCATGTTTAGCTGGTATCGCCAAGTCACTCCTCGGGAGCGCAAGACGTTTTGGGCCTGCTTCGGCGGATGGTCGCTCGATGCGCTGGAAGTACAAATGTTCGGCCTGGCGATTCCGGCGTTGATCGCCGCGTTCGCCCTGACCAAGGGCGACGCCGGGCTGATCAGTGGTGTCACCCTGGTCACTTCAGCCATTGGTGGCTGGGTAGGGGGGACGTTGTCCGACCGCTACGGCCGGGTACGCACACTTCAGTGGATGATTTTGTGGTTCTCGGTCTTCACCTTTCTGTCCGCGTTCGTGACGGGATTCAATCAGCTCTTGATCGTCAAAGCGCTCCAGGGTTTCGGCATCGGTGGCGAATGGGCTGCCGGCGCAGTGCTGATGGCTGAGACAATCAACCCTCAATATCGCGGCAAGGTCATGGGAACGGTGCAAAGCGCCTGGGCCGTAGGTTGGGGGCTGGCGGTAGGGGTGTTTACGCTGATTTACTCCTTTGTACCCCAGGACATGGCCTGGCGTGTGATGTTCCTGGTCGGATTGCTGCCGTCGTTCCTGATCATCTGGGTACGTCGCAACGTTGAGGAGCCCGACAGCTTCCAGCGCCTGCAAAAAGAAAACGCCATCCCGCAAAGTTTCTTCAAATCGCTGGCCGGCATTTTCCGCCCTGAACTCATCCGCGTGACGCTGTTCGGTGGTCTGTTGGGCCTCGGCGCGCACGGCGGCTACCACGCAGTGATGACCTGGCTGCCGACGTTCCTCAAGACAGAGCGCAACCTGTCGGTGCTGAACTCTGGCGGCTACCTGGCGGTGATTATCTTCGCCTTCTGGTGTGGCTGTGTGGTCAGCGGATTTTTGATCGACCGTATTGGCCGTCGCAAAAACATCGTGTTGTTTGCGTTGTGCTGTGTCGTCACCGTGCAGTGCTATGTGTTCCTGCCGCTGACCAATACCCAGATGCTGTTCCTGGGGTTTCCGCTCGGCTTCTTCGCGGCTGGCATTCCGGCGAGTCTTGGTGCGCTGTTCAACGAGTTGTATCCAGCGGACGTGCGCGGCGCCGGTGTCGGTTTCTGCTACAACTTTGGCCGAGTGCTTTCCGCGGTGTTCCCGTTCCTGGTCGGCCACATGAGCGACTCCATGTCCTTGGGGTCTGCAATTGGCATCGACGCAGGGGTCGCCTACGGTGTGGCGGTGATCGCGGCACTTTGCCTGCCGGAAACCCGTGGGCGCAGTCTCGTGGCATCGACTGCACCGGTGCAAACCACGGTCGACGGCAACGAGACCGCCCGGGCCTGATGACCATTACCTTCGATAGATGAAATCCATGCCTGATACCTGTCCTGCGCCGATCACCGGCATCGACTCCCACGCTCATGTGTTCAGCCGCGAGCTGAACCTGGCCGCTGCACGACGCTATACCCCTGGCTACGACGCCACACTTGCGCAGTATCTGAAGCACTTGCAAGCCCATGGCCTGAGTCATGGTGTATTGGTGCAGCCGAGTTTTCTCGGCACCGACAATAACTACCTGCTGGCGGCGCTGAGGCAGGTGCCGGAGCGATTGCGAGGGGTGGTGGTGCTGGAGCGAGGTGTCAGCCGCGTCATGTTGAACGACATGGCTCGGCTGGGCGTGGTCGGCATTCGCTTGAACCTCATGGGCAAAGCCTTGCCTGACTTTCACGACGCTGCCTGGAAGGACTTCTTCGGCCACATCGCTGAACTGGACTGGCACGTGGAGTTGCACCGCCAGGTGGAGGATTTACCGAAACTGATTCGTCAACTGATGCCGTTTGGGATCAAACTCGTCATCGATCACTTGGGGCGTCCGGACGCGCGTTTTGGCCTTGATCAGCCAGGTTATTCCGAGGTGCTGGAACTGGGGCTGAGCGGGCAAGTGTGGATGAAGGTGTCCGGTATCTATCGACTGGAAGGTACGCCACAACAGAACCTCGAGTTTGCCCGGATGGCGTTACCGCTGCTGGAGCAGAGCTTCGGCCGTCGCCGTTTGGTGTGGGGCAGCGACTGGCCGCACACGCAACATGAAGAAGGCGTCGGTTTCGATACGGTGATCGATCAACTTCAAGCACTGGAGTGCTCGACGGAGCTTATGCGTGCGCTGCTAGTGGACTCGCCACGGATGTTATTCGGGTTTGCAAAAGGCGAAAGTTGAAACTTACGCGTAAGTTTCTGGCTACTTCAGACCTTTCTTAGTTGTAGAGTAGGTAGGAAGGGATGAAGGAGCATATTAATAGCTCAACTAAATAGTCATTTAGTCGAGCTATATTCTTCCCGTTTACTGGCGTTGTTTTAAGTACTCGATAAACGGCTCGATATCAGAGGAGCACAGCAGATGTGCAACGCTACGTACCTCGGTCTCAGGCCAATACCACCAGGCGGATTCTTCCAAGACCTGGCGAACAGGCTCATCAAAACGCCAACGGATAAACTTGGCGGGATTTCCGCCTACTATGGAATAGGGCGCGACATCTTTGGTCACCAGCGCACCGGCCGCCACAACGGCGCCATCGCCAATGGTGATACCCGAAAGAATCTTTGCATGGGAACTGATCCAGCAATCATTGCCGATCACGACGTCGCCATTGCTGCCGCCGAAGTCAGTGATGTAGGCAACTTCTTCGACCTTGGCGGGAAACGGATAACAGCTTAGCCAGTCGACGCGATGATGACCGCCCAGATAGACTTCGACGTTACCGGCAATCGACGTATAAGCGCCTACACGCAATGTGGTTCCTTCATGCCAGTCATGTACCTTGAGATCGCCATAGGTGCCAATTCCAAAGCTGAATTGCGGATAACGGTTGCGCAGTTTTTGTGTTGCACGCTCAAGCTTCGGCAGTGCACGCAGCGCTTTGCGTTCCTGACGATCGCGCCAGATGCGCAGTAGCTTCATGGGAAGAACCTTATTCAAACGTTGGAATGGGACGTTATCCTGAAGAATGAAAAACGGGGTTGCAAGCGAGCAAGTGAAATGGAGGGTTTGTTTTTTCGGCCTGTTGGGCCTCAGGTCTGAGGGCGAGAGGCAGCGCCAGGCATAAAATCTGACCACAACAGGCCCACAGTTCTGCATATGTAGGTTCGCATAATGTATATTATGTTAAATTATGTGCTATGTCAGATATGTTCGTGAGCTGTCCATTTCCACTTTGCTTCAATCGCGAGCCGTACCTGTTAAAACGTCAGGATGCCCAGGACTATTTGGATTTCGACGACCCTGGTTTATACGACCACTGAAAGCAGCCTCAAACATGTGTTTACGGTGTGCAGTCGGTTTGCTGATCCCGACCCTCAGAGGCCGATCGGGCCTATGCGTTCAGCTCGCTGATTGGCAGGTGCCGTAAATACCCAAGGCTGGAATAGCCTGTGCCAAAGTCATCAATGGCCAGTCGTATCCCTAATGCGTGCAAATCCCGGATGGCTTGCTCGGCCCCAAGACTGTCGCTCAGCAACACACCCTCGGTCACTTCCACGCATAGGTTGGCGGGTTGCAAGCCGCAGTGTTGTAGTTGTTGAGCAATCAGCATCTTACCGACATCCCCTGCTCGATCACTACAAGATCCGCCAGTGGCGTTACCTGATTGCTGCTGAACGATAGCGGGGTTTCCCCGACGGAACCCTGTGGACCGAGCTGGCATATCCCCGGCCCTCCCCCGGTGCCATACCGGGGTGGGCCAATCCCGCCTATGGGCAACATACGATCCACGCAGGTGTTTCCATGGGGCGTTTTTGTCAGAGTGCCTTGGCTCGGTCCCGCAGCAAATACTTCTGGATCTTGCCCGTCGAGGTCTTCGGCAGCTCGCCGAACACCACGGTCTTGGGTAGCTTGAAACCGGCCAGATGTTCACGACAGAACTGAATGACGTCGGCCTCGCGGGTGTCCTCATGATCGACTTTGAGCATGATGTACGCGCAGGGTGTTTCGCCCCATCTTTCGTCCGGACGTGCAACTACCGCCGCTTCCAGTACCGCAGGGTGGCGATAGAGAACGTCTTCGAGTTCGATGGTGGAGATGTTTTCGCCGCCGGAGATGATGATGTCCTTGAGACGATCCTTGATTTCGACATAGCCGTCGGGGTGGCGCACCGCCAGGTCGCCGGTGTGGAACCAGCCTCCTTTGAAGGCTTCGATCGTGGCTTCGGCGTTTTTCAGATATCCCTTCATCACCGTATTACCGCGCATGAAAATTTCACCCAGGCTGGTGCCGTCGCAAGGCACGGGTTCCAGGGTTTGCGGGTTGGCGACCATCAGCCCCTCTAGAGTCGGGTAGCGTACGCCCTGGCGTGATTTGATCTTCGCGCGCTCGCTCAGCGGCTGTTCATCCCAGTGCGCATGCCAGGCGCAAACCGTCACCGGGCCGTAGACCTCGGTCAAGCCATAGACGTGCGTGATCTTGATGCCCATTTCCTCGACCGCACCAATGACCTTGGCCGGCGGTGCAGCACCCGCGACCATGGCATTGACCGGATGATCGATGGCGGTCTTGGCCGAGTCCGGCAGGTTGACCAGTGCATTGAGGACAATCGGCGCACCACACAAATGGCTGATCTGATGCTCGTGAATCAGTGTGAGAATTTTTTGCGGGTCGACCCGTCGCAGGAACACGTGAGTACCCGCCAACGCGGTGACGGTCCACGGATAGCACCAGCCATTGCAGTGGAACATCGGCAACGTCCAGAGGTAAACCGGGTGATTACCCATGGCCCAGGTCATCTGATTGCCCAGGGCATTGAGGTAGGCGCCGCGGTGGTGATAAATCACGCCCTTTGGATTACCGGTGGTGCCGGAGGTGTAGTTGAGGGCAATAGCTTGCCACTCGTCCTCGGGCCATTGCCAGGCGAACTGCGGGTCGCCCTCAGCGAGGAACGCTTCGTAGTCCAGCGCGCTGACGGCACTGCCTTCGCCGTACTCCGGATCGTTCACATCCACCACCAGCGGCGGATTGGAAAGCCCGCTCAAGGCCTCACGGATCACCGCGTGGAACTCACGGTCGGTGATCAACACCTTGGCCTCGCCGTGCTCCAGCATGAAGGCAATGGCCTGCGCATCCAGACGCACATTCAGAGTATTGAGGATCGCGCCGGTCATCGGCACACCGAAGTGCGCTTCGAGCATCGCCGGGATGTTGGGCAGCATGACCGCCACCGTATCGCCCTTGCCTATGCCCCGCCGGCTGAGCGCACTGGCCAGGCGTCGGCAGCGCTCATAGGTTTGTTGCCAGTTGCGCCGCACAGCGCCGTGGATCACCGCTGGATACTGACCGTAGACAGAGGCCGTACGCTCGATGAAGCTCAGTGGCGAGAGGGCAATATGGTTGACTGACGAGGGCGCCAGGCCCGTTTCGAAAATCGACATGACGTTTTCCTGTGGGGAAGTCACCAGTCGTGTAGCGATGCTGGCAACCTCCGATGGCTGATTGTTAGCTCTGCCCAGGCTTCGATAACGTCCCCGCCTCATCGACGGGGACGTTGTAACGGCTCAGGCGGTCTGCTTGTTGTTTTTGCGCAGGTACGAGCGCCAGGTCATCGCCCAGCGTAGTGGATCTTCCAGCGGTGCAGCCTTCAACCGGTGGATCGCCTGGTTATGCGGCGACGTCTTGACGATCTCCGGATTCGAATAGGCTTCGCCGGAGATGTGCGCAAGCACTGCGATCCAGGTATCCAACGCTTCCTTGCCATACATTTCGCCCGCCTCGGGCGTGAAAGGCTCCGGCACCAACCACGGGTGATGACTGCTCCACATCGGATCAATGCCGAAATCGCTCATGCGATTCTGCACATCGTGGACGTCTACCCCAGTGTCTTCCTTGAGTTGCTCAAGACTGTAGCGTGTCATCTCCATCCGCGGACTGGTGGCCTCGGGATGGGAACGGGTTACGCCGCGTATCGCCAGCAGGCCTTTTTCCATGTAGTTGTTGGCCAGAACCGAGATGTCGGACGCTTCGGCCATGCCTTGCGCGCCCATGGCGCGCGACCACGCATACGCCTTGAGGATGACGGGAACGTTGCCCCAGAACTCACGGATCTTGCCAGCGCTCTGCGGACGATCGTAATCAAGGCTGTAGCGCTCA
Organism: Pseudomonas sp. GW704-F2; assembly: GCF_059423025.1. NCBI lineage: Bacteria > Pseudomonadati > Pseudomonadota > Gammaproteobacteria > Pseudomonadales > Pseudomonadaceae > Pseudomonas > Pseudomonas sp. GW704-F2. Next base: position 232,953 of record NZ_JBWKXO010000003.1, read on the forward strand.
CCATCGAACGCCACCACCGGTGCCGGCAGGAACGGCGCGAGTTCCGCCGAACAACCATAGGCCCCAACTGCCGGGCCCCCTACCCCACTTTTCGGTGCGCCGAATGTCTTGTGCAGCATGAACATGCACGCATCGAAGCCGAGTTCGCGAGCACGAATCTTGGTCATCGCACCGTTAAAGTTGGCGTGGTCGTAGAAGCACAGACCACCCGCCTCATGCACCACCCGCACCCACTCGCGGATTTCCGGGTTGTACACGCCCATGTCATCCGGGTTGTTGACCATCAGCGCTGCGGTGCGATCGGACACGGCGGCCTTGAGTGATTCGAGCGAGGGGTAACCGTTCTCCTCGATCATCAGCGTGATGACCTTGAACCCGGCGGCCGCGGCTGTGGCGGCACTGCTCGGGTGGGTCTGGATCGTGGTGATGATCTCGTCCCGTTGCGCCAGTTCGCCACGGGACGCGTGGTAGGCACGGGTCACGGCGCAGTTGGTGTAGGCCGCGTCGGCACCGCCACCCGCCTGGAAGATGAACTGATCCATCCCGGACAATTCGCGCAAAATCGTGTCCATGCCATGCATCACTTCCAGTGCGCCTTGCAGGGTGTCTTCGTCCTGATACGGATGTACGTGGGTGATTTCCGGGCGCCAGGCCATCGCCTCGTTTATCTGCGCGTTGTACTTCATGGTGCATGTGCCGAACAGGCTGATATTCATCATGCCCAGCGTCTGCTGCGACAAGCGCAGATAGTGATACAGAACCTCGGGCTCCGACATTTCCGGCAATGCCGGTTTGCGCGTGCGGCGCATGTTCGCTGGAATCAAGCCGTGGCCACTGCCGACAGCGGCTTGCACCTCGGCTTCCACGTCAGAAAAAATCACGCCGCGACGGCCGGGATAGCCCATCTCCAGAATGACCGGCTCGCTCCAGATGGGAGCGTGGTATTCCTTGAGTGTTGTGCTCATTGTGCGATTACCTTTTTGAGTGCTGCGGTCAGACGCTCGAGATCGGCTTGCGTGTGAATCTCGGTGACGCAATAAAGGGCGCTGGCGCCCAGCTCCGGGAAGTCCTGGGTCAGGTCCTTGCCGCCGAAGATCCCGAGGGCGAGAAGCCGCTTGTTGATGTCCTTCACGCTGAGTCCGGTGGCGTCGAAATTCACCACGAACTCCTTGAAGAAGCCGCCTGGAAACGTCACGCGGACACCTGGAATGTCAGCCAGCAACTTTGCGGCATAGTGAGCCCGCTGCAGGATGGCATTGCCCACGTCTTCAAAGCCTTGGGGGCCCATCATTGCCATGTACACGGCATTGGCGATGGCCCACATGTACACCGAGTGACCGGTCCAATCGTTGCCTTTGTCGCGCAGGCCGTAGGACGATTGCTCGAACAGGCTGAGGCCAAAACCGTATTCGCCGGGCTTGGTGGTTTCGGCGATGCTGATGAACAGGGTCGGGTACTGGTGGGCGTAGAGTTCTTCGTCGCGGGTGGCAATAAAACCGCTGACGCCGCCACCGCAATTCATATGCACCCCGAGCGGCTGCGTGGTACCGACCACGATGTCCGCGCCGAAATCGATCGGCGCGGCCAGCACGCCCAGCGAGATCGGGTCGACACCAACGATCACTTCGGCACCGACAGCATGGGCAATAGCGGCAATTTCGGCGCCTTGCTGTTCGATCACACCGAAGTAGGACGGGGTTTCGAAATACAAGGCCGCCGTTTGCTCGCCGATCGAGGCACGAAGGTGATCGAGATCCAGCAGTCCTGTGGCCGGGTCATAGTCGACCAGCCGGACGACAATGTGGCTCGGCATGTCGACCGGTTCGCAGTAGTTGCGAATGATCGACAGCCGCTCCGGGTCGATGGCGCGGACCACCGCCACCTCGTTGCGTCCGGTGATGCGCGTGGCCATGCGAATGGCGTGACCGGCGGCGCAGCCCCAGCTGCGCACTGGCAGTCCGACCAGGTCCATGTTCAGCAGCTCGCCTAGCTGGCTGCAGAACTCAAACCAGGCCTGGTTGCGGCCATGGTCGGAACTCGGCTCGCCGAATACCGACGTCAGCCACTCGTTGCGGCGCACAACCTCGTCGCACGCTGCAGGGACGTGATGCTGCCAGCAGCCGGCGCCCAGAAAGTTGAGGTTCTGTTCGCATGTCCTGTTCTTCGACAGCGTACTGACCAGATGCCGACGCAGTTCGCTCTCGTTCAGTGTCGGCGGCAAATCGATCGGACGTTGCAGGCGGTGGGCCTCGGGGATTTGCTGGAACAATTCCTCGATGCTGCCGACACCGATCGAATCGAGCATTTCCTGCTTGAGTGCGGGAACGGAGTTCGCCATGTAGGGGTGGGCGACATGATTACTCATGGGGTTATCCTCGTTTTTTGGATGGAACAAATGATCAGGATCGAACCCTGAAAAAGACGGACCGGTCGGGTCCTGTATGCACGCGTATATGGCCGCTGAGCATGGCGTCGACTTCAGCGTCACCGGTGTCGACGCGCAGGCAGCCGGCGTCGAGGGAAATCAACTTGTCCATTGAGGTGATCACGATGATGTTTTCGCGCCCGGTCCGGCGGATCACCTCGGCACTGATCTGCTGATTGCCGCGTCCGAACAAGCTGCCATGACCACCAAGCACACCGACGATGATGCGGGTTTCTTGACCTTCGATTAGATGGATCAACGCCTGCTCGTTGAGGTCGGCGCCAACCAACGCGCCGTCCATGACCGCGTCGACGCCGAGCAGAGTCGACGGCAGGCCGAGTTCGGTCATTATCCGCCGCGTCGTGGTGCCGGGGCCCAGCAGATAAAGCCAGCCAGCTTTCATCTGGCGGACGACCTGCCGGGCGACAGCGTCGAGCGCCAGGTTTTCATTGAGAACGGAGCCGGCCTTGGCGTTTTGCACCAAGTGCCGTTCGTGGGGGCTGCGGGCGTAGCCATAGAGCCGCGCCGAAACCTGATCGTTGCGCATGGCGGCTTCGTCGATATCCATGACCTCGGCTTCGCGAAAGCGCACCGAAGACTCGCCGGCAATGACGCGTGCGGCAAGATTTCCGGCGTTATCAGAATTGGTCCCGAACACCGCGGAGTACATTTTTACGCCGGTCGGGATCCCGAGAATGGGGACCCGGTCGTTGACCACGCCCAGCACATCGCGCGCAGTACCGTCACCCCCGGCGAAAAGAATCAGATCGACCGAGGCATACGCCATGACCAGCGCAGCATTGCGAGTGTCATCTGGCCGGCTTGATCCGGGAGACGGTGTGTATACGACAATGGGCTCGATACCTGCGGCGCGTGCCGCATCTTCACCCAGTTCCCCGGCGCCGGTGATCAGTTGAAATGGCGTGACCAAGGCCGCCAGGCGTTTGAGCGCAATAGAAGCCCGTTCGCTGGAAACGGGCACTGCGCCACGGCGTATCGCTTCCCGCAGAATGTCGGGACCATCGGTCCCTTTCAAGCCCACACGCCCGCCCATGCCGGCGACAGGGTTGACGATCAGCCCGATGGTTTTGCCCTGGCCCGCGCTACGGAGTGAAATATCAAAGTCGCGCTGCTCACGCATTGCTCAGTATCCTGTGCTGAATGACAGCGTTACAGAGCCGGTCGAGCATACCGCTCAGGCTCATTGCATACGCCTCGTATGTCAGTCACAATACGACATACGCTGCGTATGTCAACTCACATACGCCATGAATGTTAAATTTTTGATAAGGAAAAAGGACCGATGGCGCAGAAGCGTGCGGACATGATTACGGAGACCCGCGGCAAGCTGATCAAGGCGGCGCGGGACGCATTCGCTGCGAAGGGCTATGCGGACAGTTCGATGGATGATTTGACTGCTAAAGCCGGGCTGACCCGCGGCGCGCTTTACCATCACTTCGGTGACAAGAAGGGTTTGCTTCAGGCGGTCATCGCCCAGATCGATGAAGAGATGATGGCGCGTCTGTCGGTGATCATCGCGGAAGCCAGCACGACCTGGGATGGCTTCATCGATGAATCCATTGCTTACATCAAGATGTCCCTGGAGCCTGAGATCCAGCGCATTGTGTTCCTCGATGGCCCGTCGGTACTGGGTGATCCCTCGCAATGGCCGAGCCAGAATGCCTGCATCCGCAGCACTCAGCGCAGCATCCAGAAACTGATCGACGAAGGCACGATCCACGCGGTCAACACCGAAGCGACGGCACGTTTGATCATGGGCGCCCTGCTCGGCGCTTCCTTGTGGATTGCCAATGCCGAGGATTCGCAAACGGCGTCCGAGCATGTCGCCGAAAGCTTCCTGGCATTGGCTTCCGGATTGCTGCTGGAGAATAAAAAGGCGTAATTCTTGCTGCATGCAGAGGGGCAAGCTTCAGGGGCGATTCAGCATGCACAGTCAAACTCAACACTTCGACCAAATCATCGAGCACGCCGCCTCTTTGCGGCACTGGTCTCAGCACTACGACAAGCTGACGCCCGGTGCTTTCCATGGCTATCTGCAGGATGTGCAACTGCAGGGCGTGCGATTGTTCCGCGAAACCATGAGCAGTGGCGTGGCTCAGCACACCCATATGCCTGCCCGCTGCATAAACCTGCTGCTGCCGGTGAACCTGCCCGGTCCGTCCGACATCGCACCGAATCGAAGCATTCTGGCCGACGGCCTGAATTTCTTGCCCTATGACGGCGATTTTTTCTTTATCGCGCCACCGGATACCGACTACATCATGTAGACGACTTTTGATAGCTCCCAGCATCTACCCAGATCCCATGCAATGGCCTTCCATGTCCCGCTGAGTGGGCTGCTGATCTGCTTATGAACATCTGACATCGCCCACTTAATAAGATGCCATGTTCCGAACGGACACATGCACTTTCACAAGTATTTTCCCTTCCCCATAGGTATGCTCCGCGTTTATTACCGATCACTGATACCGGCATGCCAACCCAAGTCTCTGCTGCACAACCGCAGGATATGGAGCCGTATTCTCTCAAGGACGTTTGAACACAATGAGTACCCCCGCGCTGGACATCAGCAGCCTGACGCCACTGCCTTACCACCAGCGTGTGGTCGACTACCTGAAAGCCCATGAACCTGTCGTGTGGGAATGGGCCTCGTCCTTGGGCGTTCAGCAGGAGCATGCCCAGGATGTGCGCGCGCAATTGCTGCGTGACACCTATCGCCTGAGCCCCGAGACCCATCCGCAGGCCTATCAAGCCTGTGAAAAGGCGTTGCAGTGCTTGCAGATCAAGGCACCCGCAACCCTTTACCAGGCTGGCGACGGTGCGATGAATGCGAGTCTGTATTACCTGGCCGGTGAAGTGCATGTGGTGCTTTACGGACCGATTCTTGAGCGCCTGGATGCCCAGGAGTTGCTGGCGTTGCTCGGGCATGAGTTGGCTCATTACCGCTTATGGTCGGAGCACAGTGGCGACTTTCTCACCGCCGAGCGGATTCTCAATCATGCCATGGCCGATGTGAATACGCCGGCCAGCCTGGAACAGACCGCACGTCTATATAGCCTGTACACTGAAATCTATGCCGACCGCGGTGCCGCCCTGGTTGCCAATGGTCCAGAAGCGTCGATTACATCGCTGGTCAAGATTCACACCGGGATTGTCAGCGTTGATGCCACCAGCTACTTGAAGCAGGCCCGCGAGCTGGATGGCAAGGATGCACAGTTATCCCAGGCGATTTCCCATCCGGAGACGTTTCTACGCTCCCAAGCGGTGGACAGCTGGTGGCAGCGACTCCCGGATACGGATACCTGGCTGGATCGCCGGTTGCGCGGGCCGTTGTCGCTCAATCGCCTGGACGTGACCGATCAGGTCGAGTTGACCGCCCTCACCCGCAGCTTTATTGCCCATTTCATCGGCACGTCCGTGTTGCAATCGGAGGTTGTGCTCAACCAGGTGCGCGGTTTCTTTCCCGACTGGAGAGACAACGAAACGCCACTCGACCTAGCGACGCTGAATGCCGAGCGTATCGACACAAGCATCCATGAATACCTGCACTTCATCATGCTTGACCTGAGCCTGGTGGACCGCGACCTGCGGGATGATGCCTTGCTGCACGCGGCACGCACCGCCAAGAAACTCGGCAGCACCGATGACTTTATCAACGTGCTCAAGCGCGATATCAAATTACCAAAACGTGAGCTCCACCCGATCATTCGTATGCTCAACGCGGAGGTCGACACATGGACCCAGTAATCCAACCCGTCACATTCACTCAATTACTGAATAGCCACGATGGCGCTGCCTTGCCCATCGACGATGTGTTGTTCCTGGTGCTACCGCTGCTACGCCAAGTGGCGCAACTGCATGAACTGGGACGTGTCGCCCAGCTCAGTTATCTCGATGTGATACAGGGGCCGGAACGCACGCTGCAACTGCGCAATCCCGAGGGTGTCCCTCCGCGACTGGCGCTGGAAGCGATCAAGCAGGTGCAGCCCAATCCGGAATCGGCGCTTAACGTCGTCGGCAAAGTCCGCCTGATTCGGGATTCGGAAAGCGGCGTGACCATTACCGACCTGCAAGTCCAGGAAGATCTGCATCAAACCATCGACCACCCGGTGTTCCTCCCGGACCTGCACAGTTGGGAGCATCGCCTCGGGCACCACGATGAGATCACGGACATATTCCAGCTCGGCCAGTTGCTGGCGTGCCTGGCGTGCGGGCTGGATTTCGCCGATATCAATGACCTCAAGACGTTTGTCCGGCATCGTCGCAATCTGTTCCAGCTCAATGGCCGGCTCAGCCCCGTGCTGGCCAACCTGATCGTCGAGATGACTGAGCTCAACCGCCATGAGCGCGCCACTGATGTGGGCTCGCTGGCACGCCGCTTGAATTCCTGGCGCGAACAGCCGGCCAGCCTGGATGTCGAGCGTGTGTTGGCCCAGGCCGAAGGCCCGGCTTCGCGGCGCACTGTGGTGCTGGAACATCTGCGCAACCGGTTGTTTGACCTTTCGCGTCGCAATCGACTGCTGTATTTCCGGCCGACCCAAGCCAACATCAACTTGACCGTGGCCAGCGTTCCGTTGGTGATGCGCATTGAAAGTATCCGGCCCGAAGCGCTATGCACCTGGCAGCCCACCTTCGGCGGATTCTCCGAACAAGTGCTGAGCGGTAAACCTGTCGGCCTGCAGCAATGGCTACGGTTCGAAGACCAGACCTGGCTGCAGGCGTCGCTGGAGCGCATCATCCAAGAAACCCGCCGCGACCGCGCCGAATTCGGCTTCAGTAACCTTCGCCTGGTGGTGGCGTTCATGCGCTGGCACAACCTCAAGGACACGCCGGAAGAACGCATCGTCACCCCGCTGCTGTGGTTGCCGGTAGAATTGAGTCGCAAAAAAGGGGTACGTGACCAGTTCGTGTTGCAGTGCGACGAAAGCGAGGCCGAATTCAACCCGGTACTGCGTCATCAATTGCGTCAGCTCTACGACATCCAGTTGCCGGAAACCGTCGACCTACAAAAGACTTCGCTGGAAGACATCCACGCCGATATTGCGCGCCAGATCAAACTGACCGAGCCCGGCGTCGAGTTACGCCTGCAAAGCAAACCGCAAATCGAACTGATCCACCAAAAAGCCGTGCAGCATCTGCACCACTTCCAGCGCCGTCGTGCCCGCCAGCGCATGTCGACGCCTTTGGTGAAGCCGGATTTCAGCTACGACCGCGAAGATTTCCGTCCGCTGGGCCTGCAGTTGTTCCAGCAGAAGGTGCTGCCCAGCGAGTTGCCGCTGCGCCTGGCCGTAGGCGCCAAACCCGTTCTGCGCAACCAACACCCTCAGATGGTTGCCAGCAGCGCCGAAAACAGCACCTTCGCCATGCCCGAGAACCAGGGGCATCGCTACGCCTGGGACATAGACCTGACCCAGGTGACCCTGGCCAACTTCAATTATCGCAAGATGTCGCTGGTGCGTGACTATGCACAGTTGATCGACGAACCGGCGCAGAATGAAGCGTTTGACCGGATGTTCTCCATCGAGCCTCGGGACGTTGAGGTCCAGGCCCCCGACCCGACCCCGTTGCCGGAGCAGTGGAACGTGGTGGCGGGCGACGCCACGCAGAATGCTGCCGTCAGTCTGGCCCGTACCGGGCGTAACTTCATCATTCAGGGACCACCAGGCACCGGCAAATCCCAGACCATCACTAACCTGATCGCGGACTACGCCGGTCGCGGCCTGCGAGTGCTGTTTGTCTGTGAAAAACGTGCAGCGCTGGACGTGGTGTTCCATCGCCTGCAACAAAGTGAACTGGGTGAGTTGTGCTGCCTGATCCATGACTCCCAGACAGACAAGAAGGCCTTTGTGGGCAACCTGCGCGAGTGCTATGAGCGTTGGATCGCCGGTGATGCGCAGTCGTCGCAGTTGCAAGCCCGGCGTGACACCTTACTGGCTGGCCTTAGCCAACAGCTGGGCTTGATAGAGCGTTTTGAACAGGCAATGCGTGGGGTGCCGGAGTCCTTGGCATGCTCGGTACGCGAGTTGGTACGTCATCTGATCGAACTGCCGCCCGTTGCTGCCAAGCTGCCCCCCGAAGCCTTGGAACGTTTACCCGAATGGCGTTATTGGCAGGCACAAAGCGAACTGAACGGTCGCGTGTATCAGGCGATCAAAGAACGTTTCGGCCTCGACAGCTTCGCACATCATCCTTTCAGCCATTTGGCCTCAAGCCTGATTACCCACGAACATGCGTATGGCCAACTCAAGGCGTTCCTGGATGAAGCCAGTGGGCTGATGGACAGCGTCGAGCAATTCCTGGAGTCATCGTCGAGCCTGTTGTCCGGGGACACCCGCCTGGCGGATGCGTGCGTCCTGACCCAGGCCGCCGAACAATTGACCAGCGCCAACCTGGCAGCGCACCTCAACCTGCTGGAACCGGGCTCATCAGGCGCCCAAGCGCTGCACGCCGAGCAGGCGGCGTTGCAAGCACTAGCCGTACAGCAACACAACGCCCGTGAATCCACCCACCACTGGCGTGAAAAACTCGCGCCCCAGGACACCCAGGCTGCCATTGATCTGGTTCAGCGGCTGGAAGGCTCGCTGCTGCGTTGGCTGCAACCCGCCTGGTGGCGGCTGCGCGGTGAATTACAACGACGCTACGACTTCAGTCAGCACGCGATTCGACCCAGTTTCCGGAGCGTGCTAGACAACCTGGCCGGCGAGCATCGCGCCACTGCCGAGCTGCACGCCGAGCAGCAACACTTGCAAGACCGTTATGGCATCCCGGATATCGACCTGTTCGTGCATAACCTGCAAGTTTTGCTCCAGCAACTGAGCGCATCACCGCTGTTGCGCCAATGGGTTGAGGGCCTGCGGGGTAATCCGGACGCCCTGCCCGGTGTACGCCAGGAAGCCAGCCTGCGCCAGCCGGTGGCGCGCTTGGCCGAGCTGGTCGCGCAACATTGTGTGTTCGACCCGGCGCTGAGCCTGGGCGAGTTGGCCGAGTACCTGCGCGATCTGCGTGAAGAACTCGACGAACTGCCCGACACCCTGCCCCTGCTCAATGAGCTGCACCAAGCCGATCCTGTCTGCCTGGCGGTCGTGCAACAGTACGCCTTGGCGCAACGCGCGCTGGACGGTTTGATTGCCCAGGAAAACCTGACCCGCCTGTACCGCGCCAATCCGCAGCTGGCGCGCTTCGACGGCCCGGCCTTGAGTTTGGCCGCGCGCCAGATCAGCCAGGCTGAATGCAACCTGCTCAAAAGCAATGCCAACGTGCTTAGCGCCACGTTGCACCAGCGTTTTCTGGAGCATGTGAAGCAATCGGCGATGTCGGTGACTCAACTCGACGCCCAGGCCCGCGAGTTCAAGAAAGCCTACGCCAAAGGCCGCCGTGAACTGGAACACGAGCTGGGCAAGACCATGCGCTATCGCTCCATTCGCGAAATGGCGAGTGGCGACAGTGGCCGCGTGATCAACGACCTCAAGCCCATTTGGTTGATGAGCCCGCTGTCGGTGTCCGACACGCTGCCTTTAACACCGGACCTGTTTGACGTGGTGATTTTCGACGAAGCCAGTCAGATCCCCAGTGAAGAAGCCGTGCCTGCACTGAGCCGTGCGCAGCAGGTGATTGTGGTCGGTGATGAGATGCAATTGCCACCGACCAACTTCTTCTCCAGTGCCGGCGACCAGGACGATAACGAACTGATTGCCATGGAGGATGGCGAACAGATCGCAATCAACCTTGATGCCGACAGCCTGCTGAGCCAAGCCGCGCGAAACTTGCCGGCAACCCTCCTGGCCTGGCACTACCGCAGTCGCCACGAAGCCTTGATCAGTTTTTCCAACGCGGCGTTCTACGAAGGGCGGCTGATCACCATTCCCGACCGTCGTATCGAGCGCCCTGCCCCGGCCCAAACCGCACTGGACTCCATGGACGCCCAGGCTGTCATCCGGGGCGCCGACACGCTGCTCGACAGCCCGATCAGCTTCTTGAAGATGAGCGACGGTGTCTACCTCAGCCGCAGCAACCTGGCCGAAGCGCGGTATATCGCCAACCTGGTACGGGAGCTGCTGCAACGGGAGACTGGTCTGAGCCTGGGTGTCGTGGCCTTTTCCGAGGCCCAGCAAGGCGCCATCGAGCAGGCCCTGGAAGACTTGGCCAGCGGCGACTCGGCCTTTGCCACACGACTTGAGCGCGAGTATGTGCGTGAAGATGCTGGGCAATTCAATGGCCTGTTCGTCAAGAACCTGGAGAACGTCCAGGGGGATGAGCGTGATGTGATCATCCTGAGCATCTGCTACGCGCCAGGACCGAACGGCAAGATGCTGATGAACTTCGGCCCGATCAACCAGCGTGGTGGGGAAAAACGCCTTAATGTGATCTTCAGTCGCGCCCGCAAGCGCATGGCGATTGTCTCCAGCATTGAGTCCGAAGCCATCACCAATACCCACAACGATGGTGCCGCCGCACTGCGTGCATTCCTGCAGTTCGCCCAGGCCAGTGCCAGCGGGGATGCGTCGCGCTCCCAGGGTATCCTCGCCAACCTCAATCCAGGCGCCAAGCAGTCCTTTGCCGTCAGCCTGCCCAAGGACCACCTGCGCGGCGCCCTCGCTGCCGCGTTGCGCAAACGCGGGCATTCGGTTCAGGAATATGTCGGACGTTCGCAGTTCCGCTGCGACCTCGCGATCAGTGACGCCAGTGGTGAACACTTCAGCCTCGGCGTACTGCTGGACGGTAATACGGCGGCCGCCGCTGACGTACGTGAGCGCTACATTTTCCGCCCGACGGTACTGCGCAGCTTCGGTTGGAAGATCATCGACGTGCTCAGTAATGACTGGCTGCGCGACCAAGAAGAGGTGCTCAATCGCATCGAAGCGTTACTAAGGGGCGAGGAAGCCGCTGCACTTCCAGAACCGGAACAGCCAGAGGAAACCAGCGAGATCCAAGCCCAGCCGCCAGTCACCACTGAAGCGACACCCTTGATGCGCGAGTTCACCTTTGGTGAAGGCAATTCCAACAAGTTCTGGCGTATCGGCGTCACCGAGGCTGAGGTGGTGGTGAATTTCGGCCGTATCGGCACCAAGGGCCAAACCCTGATCAAGTCCCTCGACAGTCCCGAACGCGCTTTGCGTGAGGCGGAAAAGCTAATCGCGGAGAAACTGCGCAAAGGGTATCAAGAGCAGGCGGGTTCAATCACCCCGGGGTGAGCTGAGTCGGTCCAGCATGAATGAGACAAGCGCCTTCAATCCTTCAATAGATGCCAGGTCGCCAATACACCCTATGCTGACTGGTATCTCTCATCAGGTACCGCACACTCCTGAACACCAGAAAAAAATGAGCTGAGTAAAACGAACAGCAGAAGCGCGGCGTCCCAGAAAATTTATATTCGTACGCGCTACAGCCCAAGAGATTTCCCATCCTGCCGGCGACCCAAGGTCGTCGGCAGGATGAGGCATATCCGGCTATTAGCCGGATAAGTCACGCTTTTTCTGTGGAGAGCATCGACTTCGGGATCAGCAGAATCAGCACGCAGCTAACGAACAAGCAACCGCCGAGGACATAGGTGCCGTTATTCATGTCTCCTGTCAATGTCTCTGCCATGGCAGTAATCATGGAACCGGTAAATCCCGAGAGATTGCCAATTGCGTTGATCATGCCAATACCCGCCGCTGCCGCCACACCGGACAATACCGTGCCTGGCAGTGTCCAGAAAATCGGCATCAGGCTCAGCAAACCTGAGGCGGACACGCTGAGGAAGAAAATCGACACCGGCAGGTTATGGGCAAAGATCGCGCTGCAAATCAACCCGATCCCACCAATGAATGCTGGTATAGCCGCATGCAGTCGGCGCTCGCCGGTTTTGTTGGAATGCCAGGCGTTGAGTGTCATGGCCACAATGGCGGTCGCGTAGGGAATCGCCGTCAGCAAACCAATGTGCAGCGTATTGGAAACGCCCGTGGCCTTGATGATAGTGGGCATCCAGAACGCCAGACCGTAAAAACCGGTGTTGAAGGTCAGCAGTATCAGTACCAACAACCACACTCGCCCATTGAAGATCACATCTCGAAGGCTCGACGCCTTTTTCGTGTTATCCCGGTCGAGGTTATTTTTGAGCATGTTTTTTTCTGCAGCGGTCAGCCATTTGGCGTTGTCGATTTTATCGACCAGCAAGGTCACCACTACCACCGCCATGATCAACGACGGAATACCCTCAATGATCAACATCCACTGCCAGCCAGCCATGGCATGCACTCCCTGCATCGCACCCATCAACCAGCCGGACAGAATCCCGCCCAAGGTCAGGCTGATCGGCATGGCCATCAGAAAGCCCGCCATTACTCGGCTCTGCCGATGGGTGGGAAACCAGTAGTTGAGGTAGAGAATCACGCCTGGGAAAAAGCCGGCTTCGCATATCCCCAGCAGGAATCGCAGCACGTAGAACATGGTTTCCGATTCGATGTGGAAGAACCGGGCTAGCGGCACGGTAAACGCCACAGCCATGGAGACAATGCTCCAAGTAATCATGATTCGAGCGATCCAGAGGCGCGCGCCAAAGCGATGAAGGAACAGGTTGCTAGGCACTTCGAAGAGGAAATAGCCCCAGAAGAAGATGCTTGCACCGAGCGCGTAGACGGTATTGCTGAATTGCAGATCGTTGAGCATATCCAGCTTGGCAAAGCCGATATTGACCCGATCCAGGTACGCCGCCATGTAGCAAAACAGCAGGATCGGCAGAATACGCAAGATGACCTTTCGGTAGGTACGATCCTCAGAGGTAAGCTCCGCCGAGCCCTCTCCTGCGAGAGGACGCTGAGATACTGATTCCATGTGTTGACCTCAAGGCATGTTGTCATGCCGATTGTTTTTGTTTTGGCTTGCGACCTTGAGCTCCTCGGACTGACCTGGGGCAATCCTACGGATAAAAGGAAACTGCAAGTTGGCGTGTTACCGGTAACATTTTTAATTTAGCAATTAGTTTCAGAGCAAAGCAAGCAGGCTCGATTAATAATTTTTAGGTGCTTTCACGCGCCAGGATTTTGAATTCGACGACGTCACGTTCCCGCGGACGTGGTAGTCCAAGGCGCTGCGCAGCGGCGCTGGCGACAAGCAATTGGCCCGCGCGCCAGCCAATTCCATACGGATCCACCGCGACGGTGGTAATGGTCGGAGTGCAATACCGTGACACTTCGAAGTCTCCGAAGCCTGCGATAGCAATGTCCTCGGGGACACGTCGACCCTGTCGATGGCACTCCATGATTGCCCCGAACGCCGACAGGTCACTCACGCACATCACTGCTTCCGTATCCGGCCATTTTTTCAGCAGTCGCTTCACGGACTCTCCGCCATGACTCATTGTGATGGGTGACTCGCCATATTCCATTACCCTTGGCTCCCCTGCCCCCAACGCTGCGACGGCCTGAAGATATCCCTGCTGCCGTTGCTGGCCGCGGTGGTCGAGAACTGACGCCCCCCCGATGTAGCCGATTCGCCGATAGCCTTGCTGATGCAAGTGCTCGTACAACGCGGCAGCGGCCGACACGTTACAAAATCCAACTGATTGCTCAATAGGATCGGTTGGAATATCCCAAGTCTCAACAACGGGAACTTGCGCTTGGCGCAGTAGCTTACGGGTTTCGTCCAAATGTGCGCTGCCCGTCAACATCACCCCTACCGGCCGATGACGCAGCAGCGTGCGTACCAGCAACGCCTCCTGCTCCAAGTGGTAGTCCGTGTCACCCAACAGCAGGCATAGGCCATGTTCACTGACAGCATCATTCAGGCCGCGCACGGTATCGGCAAAGTTCGAGCTCGCCAATGACGGCACCAAAGCCACGATAAATTCCGAACGTCCGGTCGACAGGGTTCCGGCAGAGGCATCAGGCAGGTATCCCAGGCTTTCAATCGCCGCGAGAACAAGCTTTTGCGTTCGCTCTGACACATCCCGACCGGCCAAGACCCGGGAAACCGTCATCTTTGAAACACCGGCCAATTTGGCGACGTCGGCCATTCGCGGCGGCGTGGTGATTTTGCCTGAATCCTCGTAACTCATGGACGTCCTGTTTTCCTGAAAATGACCGGGCGGTTTATAAAAATCGACGCCGAAAACACTGATGGTCGCTGATTATACATGGGCGTTGACAGGCCGACCTCTGCTCCTTGCAGGGGTGACCCGAGCCCGTTCAAACATCGACATTGGGTCTTTACAAATAAAATGTTACCGGTAACATCAAGCCATTCGAACGCCGACGGATGCTGAGCAATCCCCATTCTTGTCGCCACCTGCGGTAGTTCACTTTCCGTCGATATGCCTCTAACAAGAGATAAAACCCATGCCTGAAAACACTCCTCTGCCCCTGCGAAGTCAACAATGGTTTGACGATCCAAGTCATGCAGACATGACCGCGCTTTACGTCGAACGCTTCATGAACTACGGCATGACACGCGAGGAGCTGCAATCGGGTCGTCCCATCATCGGCATCGCCCAAACCGGTAGCGATCTCGCACCGTGCAACCGTCATCACCTCGAACTCTCGCAGCGCACCAAAGCGGGTATTCGCGATGCGGGTGGCATTCCCATGGAGTTCCCCGTGCATCCTATGGCCGAACAGACCCGGCGTCCCACTGCCGCGCTGGATCGCAACCTAGCTTACCTGGGGCTGGTCGAAATTCTTCACGGATACCCGCTTGATGGTGTGGTGCTGACAACAGGCTGCGACAAGACCACACCGGCTTGCCTCATGGCGGCGGCGACAGTTGATATTCCGGCCATCGTACTGTCTGGGGGGCCGATGCTGGATGGACACCACAAGGGCAAGTTGATTGGCTCCGGCACGGTGCTGTGGCATGCGCGCAACTTGCTCGCCAGCGGTGAGATCGATTACGAAGGGTTCATGGAAATGACCACTGCAGCCTCTCCTTCCATTGGTCACTGCAACACCATGGGCACCGCATTGTCGATGAACGCTCTTGCCGAAGCGTTGGGCATGTCCCTGCCCGGCTGCGCGAGCATTCCGGCAGCCTATCGTGAACGCGGTCAGATGGCCTATGCCACTGGCAAGCGCATCGTCGACATGGTTCGTCAGGATATTCGCCCATCCCAGATCATGACCCGCGAAGCCTTTGAGAATGCCATTGCCGTGGCATCAGCTTTGGGTGCCTCCACCAATTGCCCGCCACACCTCATCGCAATCGCGCGACACACCGGTATCGATTTAAGTTTGGAAGACTGGCAACGTATCGGTGAAGACGTTCCGCTGCTGGTTAACTGCATGCCAGCTGGCAAATACCTTGGCGAAGGATTTCACCGCGCGGGCGGTGTACCGGCAGTCATGCACGAACTGCAGAAAGCCGGACGACTGCACGAAGACTGCAACACGGTCTCAGGCAAGACCATTGGCGAGATAGTTAGCACTGCGGCGGCCAGCGATACCGATGTGATCCACACGTATGAAGACCCCTTGATTCAGCGAGCCGGGTTCATCGTGTTAAGCGGTAATTTCTTCGACAGCGCCATCATGAAGATGTCAGTGGTGGGCGAAGCGTTCCGCAAAACCTACCTGTCAGAACCTGGCGCGGAAAACAGTTTCGAGGCCAGGGCCATCGTTTTCGAAGGCCCTGAGGACTATCAGGCCCGAATCAATGACCCCGCACTGGACATCGACGAGCGCTGCATTCTGGTCATTCGCGGCTGCGGTACCGTGGGTTATCCGGGCAGCGCCGAAGTGGTCAACATGGCACCACCCGCAGCACTGATCAAACGTGGCATCGATTCCCTTCCTTGCCTGGGTGATGGGCGCCAAAGCGGTACCTCGGCAAGTCCGTCGATTCTCAACATGTCCCCTGAAGCTGCCGTCGGCGGCGGAATAGGGTTACTGGAGACCAACGATCGGCTTCGCGTCGATCTCAATGCTCGTCGAGTCGATCTACTGGTGGATGAAAGCGAAATGGCACGTCGCCAGGCGGCGTTTAAACCATCCATCCTCGCTTCGCAAACCCCATGGCAGGAACTCTATCGACAACAGGTCGGCCAGCTCTCCACTGGCGGTTGCCTAGAGCCTGCGACCTTGCACCTGCGAGTCATTGCGCGCAGCGGCGATCCACGTCATTCCCACTGATTCGTTCTTTTTGCAAAGGGTGTTGTCCATGTCCCAAATAATCGCTGTAACGACATTGTCGGGTTTGAATATGCTGGCTAAAGACCTCGGTCAAGGCACCTGGATCAGTCGCGTATGGATTCCTGGCGCCACGGCAGGGCCTGCCGTTGTACTGCTCAAGGACGGCCAGGTCTATGACATCAGCGTCCGGGTGGCTACCGTTTCGGCCCTGCTTGAACTCGATGACCCCGTGCAGTACCTGCGCCGCTTGCCATTGGAGCAGCCGTTGATCAGCCTGGACGACCTGCTGAAAAACAGCGATGCGGCCTTACGCGACGCAACACAACCCTGGTTGCTAGCGCCGATCGACCTGCAAGCGGTCAAGGCCGCTGGCGTGACTTTCGCCACCAGCATGCTCGAACGCGTGGTTGAAGAGCAGGCCAAGGGCGACCCAGCCAAAGCCGACAGCATTCGCGCAACCCTGGTAGACAGCATCGGTGCTGACCTGGGGCAGATTGTGCCGGGTTCCGCGCAAGCCGCCGCGCTCAAAGAGGTGCTGATCAGTCAAGGCATGTGGTCGCAGTACCTAGAAGTGGGCATTGGCCCGGATGCAGAGATATTCACCAAGGCTCAGCCACTGTCAGCGGTGGGTTATGGTTCGGACATCGGCATTCACCCCAAGTCCAGCTGGAACAATCCAGAGCCTGAAGTGGTATTGGCCGTTTCCAGTAGGGGCAAGATTCAGGGCGCTACGCTGGGGAATGACGTCAATCTTCGTGACTTCGAAGGGCGGAGTGCCCTGCTTTTGTCCAAGGCCAAAGACAACAACGCATCGACCGCGCTTGGGCCATTTATCCGACTGTTCGATGAGACCTTCGGTATCGAGGACGTGCGCGCGGCGGAAGTTGCACTTCGAGTTGTCGGCGAGGATGGTTTCATCATGGATGGCAGCAGTTCCATGAATCAGATCAGCCGCGATCCGCAGGATCTGGTGGCGCAAACGCTCAATGAGAACCATCAATACCCGGACGGCTTCGTGCTGTTTCTGGGCACCCTGTTTGCCCCCAAGCAAGATCGCGATCAGCCCGGCGCAGGCTTTACCCATAAAGAGGGAGACATGGTTGCCATCAGCAGCGCCAAATTCGGCACGCTGGTGAACCGGGTGACAACGAGCGACCAAGCTCCAGCATGGCAAATGGGTTACCTCGCCCTGCTCGACAACCTGCACAGTCGTGGCTTGGTTTCTGCCGCGTTCAAGCCACGCTAGCCTCAACGAGAATGCCTATGAACTCTTACACCGGACACAATTTTATCAATGGCGCACGCAGCGCCCTAGGAGACGTTCGCCTGTCAAGCTTCGACGCCAACACGGGAGAGCAATTACCGGGATATTTTGCCGAAGCTACTCAAGAGGAAGTGGACGCTGCAGCCCTAGCGGCGGCAGCGGCTTACCAGCCTTACCGCATGCTGCCTGCAAGCCGGCGCGCCGCGTTTCTCGAAGCAATCGCCGATGAACTTGACGCCCTGGGTGACGCGTTCATCACGGTCGTATGCCAAGAAACGGCATTACCGGCCGCACGTATTCAAGGTGAACGCGCCCGTACCAGTGGCCAGATGAGACTGTTCGCCAAGGTGCTGCGACGCGGTGATTTCTACGGTGCACGAATCGATCGAGCCCTACCGGATCGCCTGCCTCTGCCACGTCCCGACTTGCGCCAGTACCACATAGGTATCGGCCCAGTCGCTGTATTTGGCGCTAGTAATTTCCCTTTGGCGTTCTCCACCGCCGGTGGCGATACCGCCGCCGCTCTGGCGGCGGGTTGCCCAGTCGTATTCAAGGCACACCCTGGCCACATGGCAACAGCCGAATGGGTCGCCTTGGCGATCATTCGCGCTGCCGAACAGACTGAGATGCCTGCGGGTGTTTTCAACATGATTTATGGCGGAACCGTCGGCGCCTGGCTGGTGCAACATCCGGCCATTAAGGCAGTCGGTTTCACCGGTTCGCTCAAAGGTGGCCGGGCATTATGTGACATGGCTGCGGCACGTCCAGAGCCAATTCCAGTGTTCGCAGAGATGTCGAGCGTTAACCCGGTATTTGTGCTGCCTGAGGCGCTCAAAACTCGGGGCGCGAAAATTGCGGCTGAACTCAGCGCATCTGTGGTTCAAGGTGCTGGACAGTTCTGCACTAAACCGGGAATGGTGATCGGAATACGCTCTCCCGAGTTCGATGCGTTCCTCGATGATCTGACCCAGCAGATCAACGCTCAACCTACACACACGATGCTCAACGCCGGCGGGCTGTACAATTACTCCGATGGCTTAACCCGCCTGCATAATCATCCGCAGATCCACCATAGAGCAGGGCATCCTCAAGAAGGTACTCAGGCTCATCCACAGTTGTTCGAAGCCGATGCCAAACTACTGATCAACAGAGACGAACTGCTCCAACACGAGGTGTTTGGCCCGGTGGTCGTCGTCGTTGCAGTAAACGACCGGCAACAACTGCAGCAAGCGCTGCAAGGCTTGCAGGGACAACTGACCGCGAGCTTGATCGCCGAACCTGAGGATCTGGCCGCGTTTTCCGAGTTGATTCCTTTACTCGAACTGAAGGCTGGTCGCCTGTTACTTAATGGATACCCAACGGGTGTTGAGGTCTGCGATGCAATGGTTCATGGCGGCCCCTACCCGGCAACGTCAGATGCCCGAGGCTCGTCTGTGGGAACGCTGTCGATCAATCGTTTCTTGCGACCAGTTTGCTTCCAAAACTACCCCGACAACCTGCTCCCGGACGCGTTAAAAAACGTCAACCCGCTCGGAATTCTACGTTTGATCGATGGTGTCAGCACCAACAAGGTCTTGGGTATATGATTTTTCGAGGGGATTCGGACACAACCAAATCATCCTGCGAGGTGTTCGCGCAGCCTAAGGAGTAAGTACCTAATTCACTGTTAAGAACCGCCACCAGATAGGGGCTGCTTACTCACAGCCTCTCTTGTTGTTATGCATCTCGCTGGGCTACCCGATCGATCTGGGCATGCTCGAAAAACTGCTGCAATGGGTATTCAACCGCACCGGCGTGTTGATCTCGATTATTCTTCTAGAAGCTGCTTGCGAATATTCAGCAGTTCTTGATGACGCTCCTCACTGGTCTTTGGATATGACATTTTCAGCCCATCCAGCACATCGGAAAATATCTGAGATACGATCAGTCGGGCATTTTTCTTGTCATCGGCAGGCACAACATACCAAGGCGTCTCAGTCGTGCTCGTAGCACTAAGACATTTTTCGTAAGCCTGCATATAGTCTTTCCAATACTTGCGTTCCTCGATATCCGCCGCACTGAATTTCCAGTTTTTTTCCGGCTTGTCGATGCGATCCAGGAAGCGTTTTCGTTGCTCTTCTTTCGACAGATGGAGAAAAAATTTGATGATGCGCGTTCCGTTACCTGTCAGGTGGCGCTCCAAATTGGAGATCGAACGATATCGCTCCCGCCAGACAGTACTCTTGTTTTCAAGAGCATCCGGGAGGCCCTCGCTTCGGAGAATCTCCGGATGGACACGCGCAATCAGTACCTCCTCATAGTACGACCGATTGAATATGCCAATCCGCCCGCGCTCCGGTAGATTGCGTGTGGTTCGCCATAGAAAATCGTGCTCCAGTTCTGCCGCGCTGGGATGCTTGAAACTGAATACTTGGCAACCTTGCGGATTCACCCCTGACATCACATGTTTGATGGCACCGTCTTTTCCTGCCGCATCCATCGCCTGGAAAATCAGCAGAATGGCATAGCGATTGGATGCGTAAAGAAGCTGTTGCTGCGCGCTCAATTGCGCAACATGCGCTCTCAGAAGTTTGCGATATTGTTGCTTTGACTTGTAGAAAGGTTCCACTTTGGTCGGCCACTTGTGGAGATTGACCTTGTCGCCTTCCCGTACTCTAAAATCCGCCGAATTTATTTTCATATTCCGCCTTTCGGTGCCGCCGGCGCGGTGACTGGTTGTCTTGAAGCTGCATTGGCAACTCGCCATCTGCTCAACGCAACCTTCAAAGTGTCGTTCAGAATTAGACTGGAGACTAGCGCATAACCAAATATTGCGAGCATCTGCCATCCTGGCAATACGTTGGGCCTGGTGACAGCAGTCGTCTGGCGCCCTCCTCCGCTGCGCCAGCCGCTAAGCCCGGCGGCCACGCACCAACTCAATGCCAGTGACGCGTGCCCACCCTTCACTACAGGTCGACCTTACTGGCGGCCGCACTGTCGAGCGTGGCGGCCACGCCCATTTTGCGCACAATATCGCGGATCGCCCGTTGCGCAGCCGCGTCGTCACGCAGCGCCACCACCAGCAACCGCGTCACCTTGTCACCCGTTATCGCCTGCGTGGCTTCGCGCCGGCTGGTCAAGCCGAGGATACGCAGCTGTTCCTCAAGGTTCTTCAAGCGCGTCTCGTTGCCATAGGTGCCAAGATCCAAGCGCAGCCCTTCACCTGCCGACAGCCCCGTTACCACGGGCCGGGGCGTCCAGCACCAGGCAATCTGGGTCGGCGGTTGAATACTCGCGACACCCTGTTCGACCGGTGAACCGAGGGCAGCCAGCCGCACATTCGTCGCGGCGGCCTGGGTATCCATCGCTGCCAACTGTTCGGCGGTGGCACTCAAGCGTGCATCGATGAGATTGGCCTGGCGCTGCATTTGGTCGGCCTGGTCGTACTTGTCCAGCAACACCTGTTCGCCTTCCTGGCGGTACGTCAGTTGGATGCCGATGAGATTCTCACTGCCCATCAAATTGCGCTGGCCGGGGAAATCGTCGGCGCTGAAGGTGTGTTGCCCACCGTTGAACAGCCGCAGGAAGTCCACGAACGCACGGTCTCCGGTCCAGTGCCGGGTCAGCTTGAAGTTGGCGAAGCTGATCTCCAGGGCGACATCGGCACAGGCCCCCGGCGCCCAGACGAAGCTAGCGCTGGTGGGGAAGTTGAAGTTGTCCAGTACCGTCGAACGGCCACTGCATTGCAGCGTCAGGCGCGTCTGCTGGGGCAGCGAACGGGCACCGAGGTTGACTTGCGACGGCGCAGCGGACAGTTCCACCACCGCCGCGGTGGCCTGCAGTATGGCGATGCTCTGCTTGAGTTCCGCCCGTTGCGCCACAAGGCCTTTTTGCTCGGCTTCCAGTGCCTGTCGGCTTTGCTGCTCCGTGGCCTGCTGGGCCTGACTCTGTCGCTCGGCACCGAGCAGATCGTTGCGCGCATGCTGCATGCGGCTGACATAGGCGTAGAACGCACCGGTCAGCGGAATTTGCACACCCAGCGCCTCCCGTCCGCTGTAGCGCAGCACATCGCGTTGCACGAAGGTTTTTACCGCTCCGCTCATAAAGGCCGGCAGTTGACCGCGCTCGCCGTACAGCAACTCGTTGAGCATGACCGGGTCCTGCACGCCCTGAATCGAGCTGAGCAACTGCCCGCTCCAGTCGCCTTGCAGGCGGCAGGCCGCCACTTCGGCGGCGTAATGCGAGGAGAAATCCAACTGGCCGGTGGCCAACGCCCAGACCGCATCTTCACGCGGGTCCGGTCCCTTCAGCGCCTGGATCAAGGCGCTGCGCACGCTGTCGGCTTCCCAGAGCGGTGCGGACTTCACCGAAGGATCGGCGCCGAAGCCCCACGTCTCCACGGCCACCTGGAACGCTTGCGCATCGCTTTTCTGCAGATCGGCCACCACACCTTTCATCAACTGCTGGAACCTGGCCAATGCACGGGCTTGGGTCAACTCGTCGCGCAAGCCGTTGACGCCACTCTCGATCGAACCGCCACTGGCCACGCCCTTGAGCATATCGCCGCCCAGGGCATTGGTGATTTTCAGACTGCCCAGCGCCCCCGCTTCGGCATGCAGATCGTTGTTACTGGCCAGTTCAAGCAAACGATCGAGCGACACCGCGCGGCTCGCCCAAGGTGCCCGCTGCTCGGGCGGGATCAAGGCAAACCGTTCGGCACTGCGATGCAACAGCTTCAGGAACGGATCATTGGGCGTACCGACCACACTCAGGGCCAATTGCCAGTCACTGCGCGTCTTCAAGCGTGTCTGTGCACTGAGCAGGCTGCCCTGGATAAACCGATACCAGGCGTCCTGGGTATCGCTTTGGTACTGATCGAGGAATTTCACCCGCTGTGTCTTCCACAACGCGCTGTCACGGCTGGCGAGGCCGAGTTCATCCATGAACGCAAAAATCGCGCTGTGCCCTTGCAACGTATAGGCACCGGAAAGACTCAACCCCGGGTTATCGCTATCGCTCCAGTATTCCGTCAGCCGGATCGGTTGCAGATTGCCCTGCAGTTCCGCCCAGGCTTTCAGCCACGTCAGGGGGCGCCCTTCAAGCCCCATGCTCTCCAGTTGGCCCAGCAAGGCGGCGCGTTGGCCCTGCATCTGCGCCATATCGGTTTGCCACTCCAGATAGGAGCGATAGCTGCTCCCCAGGGTGACCAGTTGCCCGGCGCTGGTCGCTTCCTTGGAACCGTAGGTCAAGTTCAGGAAACCCACCTCGGAACCCGGCAGCGGCAAGTTATCCATCGACTGGTTATTCAGGCGGGCATCGAGCAGGTTGATCCGGCGCACGAGGAATTCGGCATAAGCGGCAATCAACCGTGGATCGCCGCTGTTCAACGCGCCGCGCAGGTTCTGCGAAATGAAACCATCGAATACCGGCGTGCGTATTTCGCTGTCGAACAACCTCACGTAGTCAGAGCGGTAGTGCTCCTGGACCTGTTCGATATGGCGTGAGAACGGCAGCAAACCATGCCATCCGCCCTGCTGCTGGTCAGATAAGCTGATCAACGCTTGGCGAAACCGACGCAGCGCATCCAGGTCGCTCTCCAGCCCACCGTTGAAGTCCTCGGCCGCTGGCGGCTCGTCCAGCGCGTCGGTGAGCACAGCTTGAGTGTGGTGGTCGGCATACGCCAGCAAGGCGCCAAAGCCGATACACAGCCCCAGCCAGCCGATGACTGCGGCGTGGGCCAACAGCCTGCGCCAGCGATGCCAGCTATCGATGGGTTGATAGGCGTGGCGTTGCGCAGGCAAAAGCCTGCCGAGCAACTCATGACTGAACCAGCCTTCGCTTGTGCCGTCTGCCTCTTGCCCTTGTGCGGTCAGGAACAGCCCGCAGAGCAGCGGCAACTCGCTGTAGGGGTTGGCGTCAAACGCGGGTAACAGCAGATGCTGGAGACGCGAGCGCAGTTCAACGATGCGCTCCGGCAGGCTGAAAGCTTCTTCATCCGGCAGGCCACGCACGCCCAACTCGATGCGCAGGTCGAACAGACGCTGGCCAAGCCCGCTGAACATCTCTTCGAGAAACACCTGCGCCGCCCCCGTGCGCTGTTGGCTGAGCAGGCCAAACGGTTGCTCGCGTTGTGGCGGCGTGAGAGCGCAAGCCCACTGGGTGAAACCCGGCAAGGCTTCGGCACCGGTAATGATGAAATACACCGGCAGACGGGCACCAAAGACCTTCACCAGATCATCCAGGCGGCGGCGCAGATTGTGTCCCTGCTCGGCCAGGCGCGCATCGGAGTCGCTCAACAAGCGCTGGCAGTCGATCACCAGCAGTACACCGTTGAGGGGTTCGCGGCGCCGCGAACGCAACAGCCAGTACAGCAACCGTCGCCATTCCGCGCCGGCGTCGCTGTTGCCCTCTGCCATGCGGCCGGCGGGGTCAATGATCACGCCACGCTCAAGGAACCACCAATCCAGAGTGCCGGTCGAGGCCGCCGGCTTTCCACCGCGGGTCGAACGCAAGGCCGAGGTCAGCCCGCTGTTGCCCAGCAACCGCCGGGTGCCGCTGCCACTCTCGCCCAGCGTCAGGAACCAGGGCAGCACATACAACGGTGAACCCAATCGACTCAGGCGCGACTGGCGCAACATCTGCACGCCGCTGTTCCAGTCCTGATCAAGCGCCGGGGCTTCATCGCGACGACTCTGGGGCAACTCGCTGTTCATCCGGCGACGCAAGCGCCAGGCATACCAGCGTCGCCCTACCCCGCGCAGGCAAAAAACCACCAACAGCGTAACGATGCAAATCAGCGGCACGTACCACAATGGCCAGCTTTTGTAGAGCGCCAGGCCCCAGAGCAATAGCACGATGCACGCCAGCAGCAACACCCAGAGCAACAACACCCCTGCTTTCTTCAACATCAGCGCATCTCCAGCAATTGGCTGACTTGTCGACCCAGCGAGAGATCGAAACTGATGTAAAGCACGGTCAACAGAATCAACGGCACCCCGATCAGCAACAGCAGCGAAAGACCGGGCAAGCCCCGGCGCACCACACGCAGGCGCGTTGGCAGGTGGTCCTCGGGTTGTTCGAAGAGATGGCTGTTGGCATCCAGCGGCACCATCTGCCGATCGAGAATGATCCGCTCCAGGCAAAGCCGGCGGTATTGCATCAGTTCACCACCCGGGCGGGTCGCGTAACGCCCCTGGAAACCGCCGAGCAAGGCCAGGCCGAAGACCTCGCGGGCACCGACCGCCGCCTCGGGCAAAGCCTCCAGGCGTTGGAAGAATTCGACACCGGCCCGACTGGTGGAAAAATAGTGGCGCTGCAACGGCGCCCGCCGCCATTCGGCCGCCCCGGGCCATTCGCCGGACATGGCCGCTTCGTCGATCCAGGCGACCACCGCGAACAGCGCCTCGCGCACTTCGGCTTCAGCAAAGTGCAGCTCGCGGGCCCGATTCGCGGCGCCATCGAGCAGCACGATGAGCGCCGGCGCAAGCGTCTCATAGGACTGTGCCGGATCAATGAAGCCGCGCTTGGCAGCCTCGAAACTCGACATCCAGCAGTCAGCCAGGCGGGGATTGATCATGTGCGAACCACCACCAGGTCGATACTCAGGTCAGCCGGCGGCTGGGGCAGGAAGAACGCCGCCTGACGCTCCTGCTGCAGCGTTTCCCAACCCTCGCTCAGCGTTTCCAGGCGGAAGTACAACGCGCCGGCCACCCGCGGCAAGCCCTGGGGCGGAACCTGCAGATAGATCAACTCAACCCCGGGCAAGGCGCGGTTGACCAGGCCTTGCATGACGCTGAGAGCTCCCAGCTTGCCATCCAACGGCAGGCACTCGGCCAGCCACGCCGGATCGACCAGACTGCGCGCCACCAGATAGTAACGATGCCGCGCGCCGAAAAACGCGTCCGGCAATGGAGCCTGATAAAACCCGTCCTGCAGTTGCAGGTGGACCAGCAACTCTGAGCCGATGCTGATCTCATTGAGCTGCTGGCCGATCAGGGCCACCAGTGCGATCGTCGCCGCGCCCGCGTCCTCATGCTTGTAGGCCGGCACCAACAGACGGCCATCCGGGGTTTCGCCGAGCATGTCGCAGACATCGGAAAACAGACTCAACTCACCAACAAGTTGGCGCAGGGTGCCGTAAAGCTGCCATGGCGACACCTGCGGGGTTTCCAGCAAATGCGTCAGCAACGGGCCATAGCGATTCAGTACCGCCAGGGCCATCAGGTGGTTGACCTGGGCCGCGTCGAGATCGCCCCGCCGCGACTCCCCCGGCTGCTTGTACACCGACAACTGCCGCGCCCGGCCGACCAGTTCGTCGCGGACTTCGCGCAAGGTTTGCAGGAGCATCGGCGATGCCGCCAGATTGACCGACGGCGGCACGTAGCGTTGGGCCGGCCGGAGGCGATCACCGTCCAGCTCAAGCCGTGCAATCGGCAGCAGCTCGTAGGCGCTCAGATGCTCCAGCTCATCGTCCCAGAACAGCCGCAACACATAGGACATGGGGCGCACCCGCGCTTCCGGGGAGTCGCCGAGACGGTCACCGATCACTTCCGGGTCGGCCGCCACGATAAAGCGCGCTTCCGCCCGGGACCCGGCAGACAACGTCTCGAACACTTGCGCGTTGGCGTCCCCCGGCAGCAAGCGGCGTAGCCCCGCAAACAGCGTGCGACCGCCACTGAACTCGCCGAGGTCAAGGGTGCGCGACTCCAGCATCGCATTGCCCGGATATTCGGCCAGCGTGCCTTCGGCAAAGCGCACCGACAATTGCTCCAGCAGGCACTGTTTGGCAACCAGCGCGGGCTCGTTGATCTTCAGCGAGATCAAACCCCACGGGTACGGATGGTTCAACTCTGTGGTCCGGGTCAGACGATGCTCGATACGCGCATCGTTCTGTTGAAAATGCTGAGGCTGGAGGAACAAGCCCTGGTGCCAATACAACAACTGATCGATATTCATAGGGCTCGGTTTCAGGCAAAAAATTGAAAAAGCGTGGCCACTGCAACGCTCACGGCAAGCAGCTCAGTCCTGTGCGCCGGGCAGGCGCACCTCACCCTCTCGGGGCTGCACCGGCTTGGGCAACGCCAGGCGACTCTCCTTGCCACGCAACAGCGCATCGGGCCCGACGAGCAGGTCAATGGCGATGGGGCGCGGGGTGGCGGTCCAGGTCTTGCTGAAAAACCCTGTCGACGTCACATCGACGCCGATCTGATAGAGCTTGACGCTGCGCGTCGGGTCCAGGTGCGCGTAACCGGCGGCGATACCGACCATCTTCGCGCCCTCCAGTCGCGGCAGGCTCAACTGGCGGGTCTGGCCCGGCTCGATAAACAGCCGCGTCAGCCCGATCATCCCGGGCGGCGCGCTGTTCATCAGCAGCAGGCTGCTCAGTTGCTGGGAGCTGCCGGTGTAGGCGGAAAACGCACTGATCTGATCGAACTGCGTGACCACCACCAACAGGTTATGCGCCTGGCCGTCGTACTGATTGAGGTCGTTATCGGCGGTGAAGCTCAGCTCGATGGCGTTTTCGGTGTAGTCCCATTTGAGCGCAGTGAGGGCCTTTTGCTCGGGGGTGAGGTCCTGGCTGCTGCAGGCGGCGAGCAGGATGCACAGGGCCAGTCCGCCCATGGAAAACTTGATGGAGGGCGCACGCCCCGCGCTGCTCACGCCATCACCAGCACAGCGGTCTGGCTCGGCTGCGAAACCGTCCCCATGGTGTTATTGGCGTTGTGCATGGTCTGGCAGGTGACACGCACGGCGGGCTTACCGGCGACCATCACTTTGGCGCTGCCATCGATGAAGATCATTTCACCCTTGACCTTGCCGCTGGTGACGCCACCGGCCACCCCAGCTTCATCGCCACTGGTCATCAACACCTTGCTCGACATATTCATCGCTGGCATGCCGTCCACCAGCACGTCCATCACCAATCCACCCGGGTCCGCGGCGCTGGTATCGGCAGCGTTGGGATAAGGCAATGGCACTGGCCCGGCGGGCGGAACGGGCGTCTTGCAGATATCGGGCACCGTGGACAGCGCCATCGCACCGCCGTTATTGAGCATATACATAATCGATCTCACCCCAGCTTGATGCTGTCGCCATCAATGGCAACGCTACGTTGTGCATTCAGGCCCAGCGTGTCGGCCTGCACGCTCCAGTCATCGCGCACGCGCTGGCGCAAGGAGCCGGAATGAAGTTCTTCATGGCCTTCGACGCGACGGCGGCTGTCAGCAAAATCCGCCTCGTGGCGCACGGCCTTTTCGCGGTGATAAACACTGCTGTCGTGGCGCTCGACCCAGTGGTTCTGAAGATGCTCGCCACTCATGGCCAGGGTGCCGACGGTCAGATGGGCACGCTGCATCTGCACACTGCCCTGCTCGGCGCACACCCGTAGTGCGATACCGGCGTCAAGGCTCACGCCGTCGCGGGCCTGAATGCTCAACGCGCCGGCGGGCAGGCTCAAATGCAGGTCACCCTCCAGATGCATACGCGCCGGTTGAGCGATGGCGCGTTCCAGCACGCTAAGGATGTAACCGCCTTGCGCGTCCAGGCTGACCAACACCTTGTCCCCCACTGCCGGACGCACCAGGCAACCGAATGCGGGTTTTAGCCAATAGCGGCGGCCATCGTTGCTGACCACGCCGAAACGCTCGCCATCCAGTGCGTTGACCTGTGCATGACGTAATTGAGCAGCGGCATCGCAATACTGCGGGGCTTCATTCATCTCGATTTTCCTAAAGAGGCAGGCTGCCATTGCTCGGCGGCGAGGCGTTCGGTATCTACGGGCTGGATGGCCTGGGGGTTGCTCTGCTGCCAGTCGGCCTGGGTGAAATCAGCGGCATGGGCATTCATGCCGGTCACGTCGGCGGCGACGAACGAGGCGCGTGGCGCAAGCAATGCGGTGCAGTCGGCATAACGCAACAGGGCGCGGTCAAAGCGCGCGCCTGGCATCTGGGCGTCGATCAGGATGGCCATCTCCAGAACGGCATCACTGAAATCGACCGAGTCAAAATGGCTGGCATTGAACAGAGCGCCCTTGAGATGGGCACCGACAAACGTCGGCGCTGTTCCCTTGCTGCGGTAGAACGACGCGCCCTCGGCCTGCACGGCATGAAAATCGGCGCCACTCAACGACGACTCATCGAAGGCACACTGCTGCAACGACGCCAGACCGAAGCGCGCCTGATCGAGTTGGCAATCGATCAACCGTGCCTTCGCAAAATGCGCCGACTGGGCATCAAGGCCCGTCAGATCGCAGCGGTTCCATTGGGATTTGCTCAACTGGGCGGCTGCCAGCCTGATACGCGGTACGCGGCACTCCGAGAGTGTAAACGCCTGTAGCTGCGCGCCCGACAGATCCAGATCCTCGCCGTGGCATTGCGCCCAGTTGGTCTTGTTCCAACGCACATTCGTGAACAATGCGCCCTGCAATGAACACCCGTTCATGTACAACGAGTCCGCAGTGCTCTCGGAAAAATCGGCGCCGTCCAGGCGGCAGTCTTTCCAGTGGCTTTGGGTCAGCATGGCGCCATTGAATTGCGCACCACGCGCATCCACTTGTTCCAGCCGCGCGTTGCTCAAATCGACACCGCGATAGTCGCCCCCGGCCAGATTCAACGCGCGCAAGGGCTGCCAATCAGCCAGCAATGCCCTTAGACGCTCGGCACTTAATACCTCAAGCATGAGTCAGGCTCTCCTTGAGTCGGCAACGCGTCATCAATGCCTGCTCCAGGCGCACACCGCTGCCGTGTACAGCGTCACTGGCCAAGCCATGCAAGTTGCTGCCACTGAGGTTGGCCTGCTCCAGGCATACCTTGCGCAAGCGGCCGTTAAGCAGGTTGACGCCAGACCAATCAGCGCGACTCAAGTCACATCCCGACAGGTAGACACCTTGCGCGACCAGCCCGACACCGTCGGAATCACTCAGGTCGCAACCGCTCAGCAGCGCGTCGTTAAGCCGTGCGCCGCGCAGGCTGACGTGATTCAGATCGGCGTCTTGAAAACTGGCAGCGGTCAGGTCGGCATCGTCCAGGCGCACACCCGGCAAAACGCAGTGAGCAGCCAGACGCAGGTTCTGCAGGTTGCACTCGCGCAAGTCCAGGTCGCGGCCCACCACCTTGGCGAAATCGGCTTTGCTGAGATTGGCGCGGCGCATGTCCGTCGCGTCCAGTGTGCAGTCGTAGAGCTTGGCTTTGTGCAGGTTGCTGTCGGTGAGTCGTGCGCCGCTCAGGTCGCATTTATTGAGGCGTAGTTTGCTTAGATTGGCGTTGCTCAGTTGAGCCTTGTCGAGGCTGCATTCGTTGAGTTGGGCTTGTTGCAGGTTGGCTTCGGTGAAATCAGCAGCGGAGAAATCACAGTTCTGAGCGCGGATATCGATCAAGCTGGTGCCGCAGAACGAAGCGCCTTGGCATAGAACCCTATGAAACATTGCGTCCTGCAAGCGCGCCTTGCTCAGATCCGAAGCACCCAAGTCGCAGTCGATGAACTGACAGTGGCTCAGATCGGCGTTCTGCAGTCGAGTACCATTGAGCTTGCAGCTCATAAAAGTGGTATTTCTCAGGTCAGCGCTGCTCAGATCGATTTCGCAAAGATCAAGGCTCTCCAAACTGAGGTCTTGCAGCGTCTTACCTGCCGCGTGCAATGCCAGCAGCCGCTCACGGGTCAGACTGCAGTATTCAGGAAGCGGGAGAATGGGGGCGAATTGGATTCGATCAGCCGCCAGCGCTTTGTTCATGGTGCTTAAAACACGGTCTATCTCAGCTTCCACGGCTTGAGACTCTGCTATGGCGGCAGTCAGTTTTTCCTTGGCTTGCGCCTGCTGGTCTGGAGGCAGCTCCAGGCGCTCAAGCATGTCCATGATATCGACCTTCGGTGCTGGCTGTTTAGCACGCGCCAACGCTTGCTCTGCATCTATGCCCAGCCGGGTCATCATCTGCTGGGCATACTCCATGCCTTGGGCCTTAGCCTTGGCGATTTCCGAATCAATTTCCAGCGCCAATGCCTCGGGGTCAAAGGGCTTGAGGGGGCGCATCGGTTCGCGCATCAGAACCGTAAAGTCCGTTTTCGCTGATGGTGGGTAATCGGTGGGGTTGAAAGGCAGGTTCATGCGAGTCGCCATCATCTGAGCGTATTGCATGCACTGCTCATGAGTTGCGCTTAACGCTGCATATTGCGCATCCGCAGCGGCCTGCAAACTGGCGATTATCGGCCCGGAGTCGAAGGGGGTTGGTTCGACAGGCGCAACCTTGACCGACTCGACGGGAGGGCGTGGCCAAAGCCGCTCAATCCAGACTTGCGTGTCCAGGACTGGATCACCCGCTCGCTCGAGGGCCATAGCCAATTTGACGATATCTTGCGCATCTATATCGAGCACCGGTACTTCGACGCGGTACAGCAGAAGAGCACTTTGCGCATCAGGGAACAGCCATACCGTATCCAGGTCCATCGACATTTCGGTAACGGGTACACGCTTATCCGCACGCTCAATAAACAGCCGTGGCCGCAGGCCCGGCAATCGCCCGGCGACCCGGGCCTCGGTAGGGTGCATGCCTGAGATCGACCAGGCTTCGTCGCCACGCCAAAAACCGGCGTTGCATTGGTCCTGCGCCACTTCATCGAACCAGCGCGCATCAGTATCCGTCGGTAAGAATGGGGCGCGATAAGCAGTCCAATGCTCGTCAAGGGTGCCCATATACTGGCGGCGCTCAGCGCTTTGTACTGGCAATGGCAAAAAACTCGCCAGGGCTGGCCGATCATCGGGGTCAACAACTGTGGCATTCGCCACTTCCAGTTGTGCCAACGGCATTCCTTGCGCGGCGTCCACCTCCGGATAATGGCCTTTACCTGTCGGATTATCTGGCCACTTATTACCGCCATAAGCGCTTTCAAAGTCCAACGGCAGGTTATCCAGTTGACCGCTCACAACGGGCGTCCAACCCATAGGCCCTTTGCGCCATTGCCGCGGCGCGAGTACATGCAATGTTTTTTCCATATCCCCCAGACGCACCCGCACCGCCATGCCACCCCGTTGCACATCGGTCAACGGATAAGCCTTACCCTGTACGGCAAATGTGCCTCGACTTTTCTTTAAACCCCGATCAAGCATCTGCTTGCCAAGTCGCTCGGTTAACCAGGCCCAAGTTTCCCCAGCGGCCATTACCTGATCTTCAGCGTCCACCAGCAGACCCAGGGTGACGACCACGCAATGAAGGTCCAGTGGTTTGGCATTGGCGAGCAATAAAAGGCTGGCCTGTTCACATTTGAGCTGCATCGGACTCTCCGAATAGGAAACTTACGCCTCTTTTTTTCCGTATCACGGCGCGGCAGCGGGCGGCGCAGCAGCATCGCCCGCTGCCGCGACCGCATCGGCGGCGCCATCAAGCAGGTCAACGGCGCCGTTTACAACCGCATTGGCTACGCCCGCGGCCACTTTCACTGCAGCAAGACTTGGGCGTGATGCTAGCTTCAGACTTAACAGGCTGGGGCTGGGGGCTAGTTCAAAACACGGAAACTCCTGTACTTGATCCGAAGTGATCGTTGCTCCCACTATAGTGCCGCTAACTCTCATGAACTTACTAAAAAAGGCGTTACCGCAAACTTCTAAATCCCCATCCACAAGAACATCACCAGTAACATGCACCTGGCCTTCAAGATGTATAATTTTGTCCGACTTTATGACAATCCCTGCCGAATTGATAAGTATGCTATTCCCACCCAGCTTAATCTCATATGAAGTTACATTTTCATGGCAGTAAATATCTGTATTCTTCAACTCCATCTTTGAGTTGGATGCTCGAACTATATGCATTCCTTTCAGATATTCTGAATTTTTAATACTCGCCTTATGATACTCCCAGGCACTGTTGCCAACGCTTTTCTTATACAAACTGTAGTCAGCCGAAAGCGAAACCAATCCAAGTTTCACTGACACGCCAACCCCGTAGAGAGAGAGACTTCCGCTGGCTATATTTACGTCACCCTTCAATTGAAGCATTGAAGTTGTAACGTCTAATTTTGTGCTCAGCTTTGGGTTGGCTATTGCGTCTTTGAAATTATCAAATCCGCTTTTCTCTGATGCGCTATTTGTTGTGCTTGGCGCGGAGGCAAGCTTGCTGCTACTTGCGGGAGTGGGAGGCCGATCTTTAAAGTTGGCACCCATCAAACTCTCTGATGAGCTCGTCCCCGCCACCGGGGCCGGCGCATGCCCTCCCCCTATGGATTGCCAATAAACACCTGGCACCTGATGCTTATAGGACCTAGATGCCAGCTGCATATGTTTGTCCGTGCGCAAATGCGCTCCACTGACATCGCCCTCACCCAAGGTAAAACTACAACCGGTGGACGCCCCCATCTTCATCATCGGCCCGGACGGGCTGTCTTCCATCGCAAACAAATGCCCACCGGGAGTGCTCAAGCCACTTTGGGTCGCGTTTTCGCCGGTGACCACATTGGGATTCTCGGAGTTGGGCACACTACCGGTGATCACCGGGCGGTCCGGGTCGCCGCCCAAGAACGAAACCAGCACTTCCGTGCCTTTGAGCAGCGGGAAATTCATGCCGTGGCTCGAACCACTGGACAGCGTGGCCATACGCAACCAGGCCGAACCACGCGTCGCATTCTTCTCACCGCGAATGAACGGGAAACTCACCCTGTAGCAACCGTGTTCATTGAGCAGCGGCCGACCGGTATCTTCATCACCATCCACCACCGCACTGAGCACGCCCTGCACATAAGGCCGCGGTGTCACACAGGGTGCGCGGTACTGCACGTCGCCGGGCAAGGCGATAAACCGCGTGGTGATCCCCTGCCCCGGCC